>CAZSOC010000011.1:0-61315 GCA_964608415.1 uncultured Flavobacterium sp. | reverse complement strand
GGACAAAGGATTGTACCTGGTAAGACTGACCGGTCAGGACGGTAAAACAACATCGATTAAGGTGATAAAGGAATGAGAAACCGGCAGAAGAATATCCAATGTAAATTACTGAAACGCTGGCCATAATCAACAGGAGAAACGTACGTAAACACAAAAAAATGCAGATTTTATTTGGATTTTACCATAGAAGGCGAGAGATAATAAATTTTTGTCCTGTAGGGAATCAGTATCAAAAACAAATTCAATTGAATTTGTTTTTGATAAAATGAAATTCATTTTCTAACATATACAATTTCTCACTTTGGTTGAGCAGTTTCTTAGAAAATTCCTGTTTTTCAACAGTAGTTAATTTTGTTCTCTTTAATTTATTTAAAATATCTGCGGCGTATTCTTCTTTAAGAAAAGTTTCTATAGAAATAAGATATTCAGAAAAAGTAATTTCATTATCATCAAAAACCAATTTATCCTGAAACTGATGCTGATTTATAAGATTTTCAAGTTTTGCGTAATAATGTAAAACTTGTTCCTTATTTTTGAGGTAACGTTTTAAGTAATATCCATTCCTAACTTCTTTTCTTGATATTTTGTTATGAAAGAATAAAAAATAAGAAATAATCACAAGCAATACAATTATTGCAATGATAGTAAAATCCATAATTTGGGGGTATAAAATTTTATTTAGACCTATTCATAAAAGAGATCCGCGTAAAGTTAAAACAATTGTATCAATGAAATTAATAATTGTGATGTAATGATTTTGAGTTGTGATGAAAACTTAATCTATATCCATCAAGATAATACAAAAAAATGAAACTAATCTTTGCCTCGCACAATAAAAACAAACTTAAAGAAATTAGAAATTTAATTCCCGGTAATATAAAAATATCTTCTCTGGAAGATATAAACCATAATTACGAAATCGAAGAGAACGGTACATCTATAGAAGAAAATGCAGCTATAAAATCAAGATTTGTATATGAAAATTTAGGATACAACGCTTTTGCAGACGACAGCGGACTTGAAGTAGATTACCTCAATGGAGAACCCGGAGTTTTTTCTGCAAGATATGCCGGTGAACAAAAAAATGATGAAGATAATATAGATAAACTTTTGCTTCATTTAAAAAACATAACTAATCGAAAAGCCCAGTTTAAAACAGTGATTTCTCTTTGTATAGACGGAGAGTTCAAAAATTTTACAGGAATAATAAGAGGTACTATCTCTCATGAAAGAAAAGGAAAAAACGGGTTTGGTTATGATCCTGTTTTTATTCCGGAAAATCAAAATAAAACTTTTGCCGAAATGACGTTAGAACAAAAATCAAAACTAAGTCACAGGGCTTTAGCGGTAAATCAATTAATTCATTTTTTAAAAAACAAGAGCCAGATCGACTCATTCGGGTAAGCAAAAACCATGATTTCAGAAGAAATTTACGGTTCTATTACAATTGTTCCAAACAACCACAACCCTATCTTTCTGAAAATCAATATTTAATAAAATAATAATAAACAAAATCCTATTAGTTATTCACAAATATTAGCTGTACTTTTGCAAAATATTTTAAAATATTATATGAATAAATTTGAACAATTAGGATTGAGTGAATCGTTACTGAAGGCGATCAAAGATCTAGGATTTGAAAATCCGTCGGAAGTACAGGAAAAAGCGATTCCCCTTTTATTGGAAAATGAAACAGACATGGTAGCGTTAGCACAAACAGGAACAGGTAAAACTGCTGCGTTTGGCTTTCCGCTCATTCAAAAGATAGACGCTGAGAATCGAAATACACAAGCATTAATTTTATCACCAACACGTGAATTGTGTTTGCAAATTACAAATGAAATTAAAAATTATTCCAAATACGAAAAAGGAATAAATGTAGTTGCCGTTTATGGCGGAGCAAGTATTACTGAGCAGGCTCGTGAAATTAAAAGAGGAGCACAAATTATTGTGGCAACTCCTGGCAGAATGCAGGATATGATCAATAGAGGATTGGTAAATATATCTAAAATCGATTATTGTATTCTGGATGAAGCAGATGAAATGCTTAACATGGGATTCTACGAAGACATCGTAAATATCCTTTCTACTTCACCGGATGAAAAAAACACATGGTTGTTTTCTGCAACCATGCCTCAGGAAGTTGCACGTATTGCAAAGCAATTTATGAGCAATCCTGCAGAAATTACCGTTGGAACAAAAAATTCCGGTTCTGCAACAGTTTCTCACGAATTTTACTTAGTAAATACCCGTGACAGATATGAAGCTCTAAAGCGTTTGGCAGATGCCAATCCGGATATATTTTCTGTAATATTTTGCAGAACCAAAAGAGATACACAGCAGGTTGCAGAAAAATTAATTGAAGATGGGTATAGTGCTGCTGCTTTACATGGAGATTTGTCTCAGGCACAACGTGATTCTGTAATGAAATCTTTCAGAGGTCGCCAGATACAGATGTTAGTAGCAACAGATGTAGCAGCCCGCGGAATTGATGTAGATAACATTACTCACGTAGTGAACTACCAATTACCAGATGAAATAGAAACTTACAACCACCGTTCCGGTAGAACCGGTAGAGCAGGAAAATTAGGCACTTCAATTGTTATTGTTACAAAAAGTGAATTGCGTAAAATTTCCTCTATCGAAAGAATCATCAAACAAAAATTTGAAGAAAAAACAATTCCTTCCGGAATCGAAATCTGCGAAATTCAATTACTTCACTTAGCCAACAAAATCAAAGATGTAGAAGTTGATTCTGACATTGAAACTTATTTGCCGGCTATTAACGAGGTAATGAAAGATCTAAGCAAAGAAGAATTGATTAAAAAAATGGTTTCTGTAGAATTTAACCGTTTTATTAATTATTACAAAAAAACGCGTGATATTTCTGCCCAAAATGCAGGTTCAGACAGAAGAGAAAGAAATGGCGAAACAAGAGAGTTCAATAATACCGGAGCTGTTCGTTACTTTGTAAATATCGGAACAAGAGATAATTTCGACTGGATGTCATTAAAAGATTTCTTAAAAGAAACCCTCGAATTAGGTCGTGACGATGTATACAAAGTAGATGTAAAGGAAGGTTTTTCATTTTTCAACACAGATGCAGAACACACCGATAAAGTAATGGATATTTTAAACAATGTTCAACTTGAAGGTCGCCGTATTAATGTAGAAATTTCTAAAAATGATGGTGGAGGAAGACGTGATCACAACGGAAGAAATTCCGGTGGTGGATTTGGAGGAAGAAGAAATGATGGTCCAAGAAGGGATAATACCTCTTCACCAAGAAGAGAAGGTGGTTTTTCTTCAAGAAATGGTTCTCCAAGACGCGAAGGTTTTAGCAAATCTACTTCGACAGGAGAAGGGTTTGGCAGAAGTTCAAGAAAAACTGAAAGTTTTGGAGATGCTCCAAAATCAAGAAGACCAAGAAGAAGCTAGCCTCTTTTTGTTAATTTTCTTATAATTTAAAGTAAACTGTAAAATGTTTTATGCCGTTTTAGTACATTTAGACTCTCAAAACAAACCATGAAATATTTTACAGTTTTATTATTTATAGTCATTCCGAGCTTATTTTTTGCTCAAGGTTCCACTACGTTAATTAACGGGGTAATTAAAGACGATCAAACATCAAAACCCATTTCGTTTGTAAACATTATCAACATCAATACCGTAAAAGGAGCTGTAACAAATGATAAAGGTTATTTCGAAATTTACGCTTCGGCCAATGATACTCTTCATATTACTTATCTGGGTTACAAAACCTTAAAAGTAAAAGTTACCAATGACTGGATAAAGAATAAATCTACAGAAATAAAACTTACAGAAGCTGCATTAGCTTTAGAAGAAGTCGTTATAAGACCTTTTCAGCTTACAGGATATCTTGAAGTCGACATTAAGCTGGTTCCGCAAAGAGAAAACTACAGATACAGTATTTCCGGTTTACCTCATGGATACGAAGCAGGACAATTTTCTCCAAATGCTTTCAACAGAGTAATGGGATCTATCTTTAACCCTGCGGATATGCTTTATAATGTTTTTGGCAAAAAGCCAAATGAGCTCAAGCGCCTTCGTGAAATGAAAAAAGATGATACCGTAAAAAATTTACTGGAATCAAAATTTGATCGTGAAACTATTGCTTCATTATTAGGCGTTTCCAAAGAAGAAATTTCTGAAATCCTATCCAGATGCAGTTATTCTGAATCGTTTATAAGAACAGCCAACGATTTGCAAATCATGGATGCAATTAGTGCTTGTTATGAAGAATACAAAATTTTAAAAAGAAACAACTAAAGCAAGGAATCTGTCTCTAATTGCTGATAATATCTGGCTTCAATTCTTTTTATATCTTTTATAGAATTTCTTGCCCAATCTATTCGTTTCTCTAATATTTCTTCCGGAGAAAGCTGCCAATCGATATCCGAGCTTCTCAATCGGCTCATAATATTCTGAATGATAATTGCCGCAGAAACAGAGATATTCAGACTTTCTGTAAACCCAACCATTGGTATTTTAAGAAACCCATCTGCCTGATCAATAATTTCTTTACTTAAACCATTTTTTTCTGTACCAAAAAAGATCGCTGCCTTTTTGGTAATATCAAAATCGTCCAACATACAATCATCCTGATGTGGCGTGGTAGCTATAATTTGATACCCTTTTGATTTTATATCATTTATACAAGTACTAATATTCTCATAGCGGTTTACATCCACCCATTTTTGAGCTCCCATTGCAATTTCCTTATCAATTCGTTTACCAAATTTCTCTTCAATTACATTTAAACTCTGAATTCCAAAAACCTCACAACTTCTCATCACGGCACTTGTATTATGCAATTGAAATACATCTTCAATTGCAATGGTGAAATGATTGGTTCTGTTTGCTAAAATTTTTAAAAATTTCTCTTTCCTGTTATCGGTCAAAAAGCTTTCTAAATACTTTAAAAATTGTAAATCTGCCATTAGTTATAGACTTTTGTCCTGCAAAAATAATTATTTTTACCACGTAAAAAATTGAGAATGCACAACAAAAAAAGAATTGTCGTAATTTCCGGTGCCGGAATCAGTGCTGAAAGCGGAATCAAAACATTCAGAGATACAAATGGTCTTTGGGAAGGACATGATATTATGGAAGTAGCAAGCCCTGAAGGTTGGTGCAAAAATCCTGGTTTGGTACTTGATTTTTATAATTTAAGAAGAAAACAACTATTTGCTGTAAAACCCAATTTATCTCACATTATTCTGGCAGAAATGCAAAAAGATTTTGAAGTGAAAATTATCACTCAAAATGTTGATGACCTTCACGAAAGAGCCGGAAGCAAAAATGTTTTGCACCTACACGGAGAATTATTGAAAGTAAGAAGCGAAAAAAACAACGCATATATTCTGGAATGGAAAAAAGACCTTAATCCAGGAGATTCAGACCCGAACGGCAATCAGTTAAGACCTCATATTGTATGGTTTGGAGAAGAAGTTCCTGCTATTTCTGAAGCTGTTTCCGAAGTCGAAAAAGCCGAGGTACTTATTATTGTAGGCACTTCTCTGCAAGTATATCCGGCAGCAGGATTAATGCATTATGCTCCAAAAAACTGTACCATTTTTTATATTGACAAAAATCCAAATACTGATTATACTATTTCTAACAAAATAAAGGTGATCAAACAAACAGCATCGACCGGACTCCAAGAACTCAGATCTGTACTTTATGGGAATATTTAATTTCAGAAATCACGCTAAAAAAACTACATTTGCATTTTCAATAACAACTCAACTATGACTATTTTAAATGAATTGAATGCTGTATCTCCTATTGATGGAAGGTATAGAAGCAGAACCCTTTCTTTATCATCTTATTATTCCGAAGAAGCATTAATTAAATACCGTATAAAAGTCGAAGTAGAATATTTTATCGATTTATGCAACATCCCTTTACCTCAATTACAAAATGTTGATACAAATATCTACGAATCTTTGAGAGATCTTTATAGAAATTTTTCTACTCAAGATGCATTATCAATCAAAGAAATAGAAAAAACAACTAACCATGATGTTAAGGCTGTAGAATATTTTATAAAAAATGCCTTTGATAAGCTCGGGTTGTCTCAATATAAAGAATTTATCCATTTTGGCTTAACCTCTCAGGATATAAATAATACAGCAATTCCGCTTTCTAATAAAGAAGCATATAACGAAGTTTATTTCCCTGCTTTAAAAGAACTGATCCAAAAATTAAGATTACTTTCGCAAGAGTGGAAAACCGTTTCTATGCTAGCAAAAACCCATGGACAACCTGCATCCCCTACCCGATTAGGGAAAGAAATAGAAGTTTTTGCGGTAAGACTGGAAGAGCAACTTGCCATTTTAGATTCTACAAAACATGCAGCAAAATTTGGAGGAGCAACAGGTAATTACAATGCCCATCACGTTGCATATCCTTCGATAAACTGGAAAGATTTTGGTACAAATTTCGTTGAAAATACATTGGGATTATACCATTCTTTTCCCACTACTCAAATTGAGCATTACGATCATATGGCAGCTTTTTTTGATGGATTAAAAAGAATAAACACAATAATCCTCGATCTTAACAAAGACATTTGGACCTATGTATCGATGGAGTATTTTAAACAAAAAATCAAAGCCGGAGAAATTGGTTCTTCTGCAATGCCTCATAAAGTAAACCCAATCGATTTTGAAAATTCTGAAGGAAATTTAGGAATTGCAAATGCAATTTTTGAACATCTATCTGCTAAATTGCCTATTTCCAGACTACAAAGAGATTTAACAGATAGTACCGTTTTAAGAAATATTGGAGTTCCTTTTGGACATACATTAATTGGTTTGGCTTCTACACTAAAAGGATTAGACAAACTACTCCTTAATCAGGATAAGATAGATGAGGATCTGGAACGCAATTGGGCTGTTGTGGCAGAAGCCATTCAAACTATTTTAAGAAGAGAAGCATATCCGAATCCCTATGAAGCATTGAAAGACCTGACAAGGACAAATACAATTATTAATCAGGAAGCAATTCATAATTTTATTAATAACCTCAATATTGATCAAAATATTAAAAACGAACTATTAAAAATCACTCCATTTAATTATGTTGGAGTTTAAGAAACTTTGATGCAATAGCACTGTTATTCTATTACAATCTGCTTTGTTCGTTCATAAATCCTTTAAAAAGTAAAACTTAAACAGGTTCTAATTTTCCTTAATGCTAAAAAACTATGGTCAATTAAATTTAATTAACCATAGTTTAACATCGTTTTTTTTAAGAAATCTTGTATTTTTGTTGGAGAATCTAATCGAACTCAATCAAAAAAGTTTAAATGAGTTCATTGAATTATAATCAACCTTAAACATTTCTGATTCAATTTTTTCACGATTCGAGAGTTCAATTAAAAATTCATGAGTATAAGTTCTACTACTATAGCTTCTTCAGTATCAGAAGCATCAAGTCATTTACATCCCATCATTACAGATTTAGGATTAATTCTTATGACAGCGGGAGTCGCAGTTTTATTATTTAAAAAAATCAAACAGCCACTCGTTTTAGGTTATCTTATTGCAGGATTTCTCGCAGGAAGTAATTTTCATTTTTTTCCATCGGTAACAGATTATAAAAGTGTTGAAGTCTGGGCAGAAATTGGAGTAATATTTTTATTATTTAGTTTAGGTCTGGAATTCAGTTTTAAAAAATTAATGAAGGTTGGAGGTACAGCTTCCATTACAGCAATTACACAAATTGTCTGTATGATTTTTATAGGTTTTCTTATGGGAAAATGGATGGGCTGGAAAACCATGGACAGTATTTTTCTTGGAGCGATCCTGTGTATTTCTTCTACTACGATCATTATCAGAGCTTTTGAAGAATTAGGGGTAAAATCTAAAAAATTTGCCGGAATCGTATTCGGCGCTTTAATTGTTGAAGACATCGTTGCAATAGTTCTTATGGTATTGCTTTCTACTATTGCAGTTAGTCAGCAATTTTCAGGATTTGAATTATTTCTGTCTGTACTTAAACTGGTCTTTTTTCTTATTATTTGGTTTGTAGGAGGTATATTTTTTATTCCTACATTACTCAAAAAAGCCAAAAACCTTCTTACCGACGAAATGTTGCTTATTATTTCCATAGCGCTTTGCCTGATGATGGTCATATTGGCAGCAAATGTAGGATTTTCTCCGGCTCTTGGTGCATTTATCATGGGTTCTATTATTGCAGAAACTATGCAGGCGGAAAAAATTGATCATCTCATAAAACCCGTAAAAGATCTATTTGGAGCTGTATTTTTCGTTTCTGTCGGAATGCTTATCAATCTAGATACTTTGGTAGAATACGCTCTACCTGTCTTCATTATTACACTGGTAACCATTTTCGGAAAATCACTGAGCTCTACAATTGGTGCTTTAATCTCGGGACAACCGCTTAAACAATCTGTGCAGACAGGAATGAGTCTTGGGCAAATCGGAGAATTTTCTTTTATTATTGCAACATTGGGAATGTCGCTTAAAGTAACAAGTGATTTTTTATATCCGATCGTAGTTGCTGTCTCTGCTGTAACCACTTTTACAACTCCTTTTTTAATTAAATATTCCACTCCGCTTTCGGAAAATATAGAAAAAATACTGCCTAAAAAATGGGTATTGGCAATCGATAAATACAGTACAAATACAGAAGCTATAAAATCTGTAAACAACTGGCAAGTTTTTTTACGCGCTACATTATCTCAGGTAATTATTCACTCCGTTATAATTATTGCCTTAACATTATTGTCTTCAAAATATTTACTGCCTATTTTATCAGAATTACAATTTGGGAACATTCTGGCTGCTTTGATAACAATTATCCTATTGGCTCCATTTTTCTGGGCGCTATCTTTTAGAAAAGTTGCTCCTGCGATTACAGAGGAAATTTTAAAAGTGAGAAAATACAAAGGTCAGTTTTATATGATCGTTATTTTAAGAATGATCCTTTCTTTATTTTACTTAGGATTTTTACTTAATTTGTTTTTCTCCCCAAGTGTTGCGTTTGTAGCATTGGTTTTTGCAATTGTAATTTATATTATATATCGTAAGAAAATCAATCAGCAGTATTACTGGTTAGAAAGTCATTTTATGTCTAATTTTAACGCACGTGATATTGTAAAAACAGGAAGAAGCAGAAGAGATCTGACTCCCTGGGATGGACATATGACCATATTTGAAATTGCAAAAGAATCTAATCTTGCCGGAAAAAACTTCAAGCAACTGCGTCTTAGAGAAGAATTAGGGATTAATGTCGTGTTTATTAAAAGAGGAGAAATTACCATAAATATTCCTACCAGAAATGACAAATTATTTCCCGGTGATGAAATTTGTGTAATCGGAACCGACAATCAAATCCAGGAATTTAAAAATTATCTGGACAAAAATGAAAATGACCTTCCGGAAATCGAAAAAGAAAATGACATTATATTACGGCAATATGAATTGATCAGCCATGAATTTATCGGAAAATCTATCAGAGAGTCAAAAATCCGGGAAAAAACCCAAGGGTTGGTAGTTGGATTGGAACGAAATAAAAAAAGGGTCCTGAATCCCGAATCTCATACAATACTTGAAAAATCTGATATTATATGGATCGTAGGTAATAAAAAGTTACTAAATACTATTTTTAAAGAATAAACTCTTTCTGTAGAATTCAAATTTACCATTAGATTTGCAAACAAACTTTAACCGAAAATGACCTCATATTTCAGACTCATAAGAATTTCAAATTTATTAATGATTGTTTTGATGCAATTTGTTTTTAAATATTGTTTTATTGATCAATTAGATATAGAACCTGCTTTAAAAAACTGGCAGTTTTATGTTTTGGTATTAGCCACCATTACTATTGCAGCAGGAGGTTATGTGATCAATAATATTCTGGATGTTTCGACAGATCTGGTAAACAAACCTCAAAATGTAGTTATTGGAAAAAATATTTCCGAAAAACATGCATACAATCTTTACTTTGCATTAACCATTATTGGTGTAGGATGCGGATTTTATTTGTCTAATGTTATTGACAAACCGAGCCTCACTCTTGTGTTCATTTTATCTTCAATCGTACTTTACCTTTACGCAACCAGTCTCAAACAAAGTTTAATAATAGGTAATCTCCTTGTGGCAGCACTTACCTCTGTGAGTGTTTTACTTATTCTTGTCTTTGAGTTATACCCGATAATTAATACAGAAAATCAACCATTGTTTGGTGTTGTTTTTAAAATTATATTGGATTATGCCATTTTTGCGTTTCTAATTAATTTCATCAGGGAAATTGTAAAAGATCTTGAGGATTATCAAGGTGATCTAAAAGAGAATATGAAAACATTGCCTATTATTTTAGGTATTTCAAAAACAACAAAAATTGTGGCAATCACCACTTTTCTTCTGGTAATTTATTTGTTTTATTATGTTTATACCTATTACTTTCAGAACAATTTAAATCTGGCTGCTATCTATTGTTTTGTGTTTGTGATTGCACCTTTGATCTATATTTTTATAACTATTTTCAATAGCAATTCAACTTCAAAATTTAGAGAAATCAGCACTATTCTAAAATTTGTTTTACTTTTTGGAATTATTTCTGCAATTGTAATAAAATATAATCTTTCATTAAATGCTTAAAGAAAAACTTAAGAATTACAATGTAATTTTAGCCTCAGGCTCACCAAGAAGACAACAGTTGTTAAGGGATTTAGGTATGGATTTTTCTATTCAATTAAAAAATGTAGAAGAAATTTATCCCGATCATTTACAAGGAGTTGAAATTACCGACTATTTATGCCGGTTGAAAGCTTCTGCTTTTAATGAGACTATTCGGCCACAAGATCTGATCATTACAAGTGATACGATAGTCTGGCATAATAATCAGGCTTTGGGAAAACCAAAAGATTACCGGAATGCATTTGAAATCCTAAAAAGCCTGTCTGATACTACACATCAGGTTTATACTTCTGTTTGTATAAAATCTCTTTATCGCGAAACGGTTCTTAATGATTTGACCCAAGTCACTTTTGGAAATTTAACAGAAGAAATGATTCATTTTTATTTAGAAAATTACAACCCTTTCGATAAAGCCGGAGCTTACGGAATTCAGGACTGGATAGGAAATACTGCTATTTCCTGTATAGAAGGTTCTTATACCAATGTGATGGGTTTGCCAACAGAAAAATTATTCCGATATTTATTGAATCTAAAATAAAGCCATGACATTTTTTAATAATCATTTCGATCATATAGTAGGCACTATAATAGTGACCCTGTTAATTATCATTTTAAGATATATTCTGACTAAACTTGTCAAACGATATGCAAAATATAGTGAGCTTCTGGAATACAGAATAAATTTGGTTATCAAATACATCAGTATTATTCTTACTATTCTATATTTTTTGGCAATAGCTATTATTTGGGGAGTAAAGTCTGAGGATCTGTTTTTTACTGTTTCTTCCGTTATTACAGTAATTGGTATTGCATTTTTTGCTCAATGGTCTATTCTGAGCAATATTACTTCCGGATTTATTTTATTATTTAGTTTCCCGTTTAAAATTGGAGATACGATAAAAATTCACGATAAAGATTTTCCTGTAGAAGGAGAAATTATAGACATACGAACCTTTCACACGTTAATTAAAACAGCAGAAGAAGAAAATATTACCTATCCTAACAGCCTCCTGCTTCAAAAAGGAATTTCCATAGTTATCAAAGATATTGCTCAAAAATCTTAATTTTATTATGCAAATTATATAATTTTAAGATTAATAACTATAACATATAAAAAAGCGTTAATTTTCATATTTGTAACATAAATAAGAACAAATATGAATGAGACTCTAAAACTACCATTTTATGTAAAACTGGCTGCTACATTAATTAGTCTAATTGCCATTTTTTTTATCATCTATTTAGGACAAAACATAATAATTCCTTTTTTAATGGCATTATTGTTTTCGATATTACTAAGTCCGGTAATTAAATTCCTAAAATCCAAACTTCGATTTCCTCATATACTTGCTGTAATGATTGCAGTATTATTATTTGTAATATTCATTGCGGGAATTCTCACTTTTATCTCATTTCAAATCTCAGATTTTGCAAGCGACTGGAGTAAAATTCAAGAAAACATAAAAATACATATAGCCAATATTCAGGGATTTATAAAAGAGAAGTTCAATATTAGCGAAACAGTACAAAAAGAATATCTGGATCAGGCAGCAGATAGTTCTTTAAAATCCGGAAAAGGGATGATTGGATCAACATTATCGGGATTTTCTGACATAATCGGAACAATGATCATTATCCCTATTTATATGTTTCTGATTTTACTTTATAAAACTCATTTTCTTAAATTTCTGGCCAAGCTTTTTAATAAAAATCATCACGAAAAATTACAAGAAATTTTAAACCAGGTAAAATGTGCTATAAACAGTTACCTCGTAGGTTTATGTTTACAGCTTATAACAGTTTCTGCATTAACCAGCATCGGATTAATGATCGTAGGAGTAAAATATGCAGTCTTATTAGGAGTAATTACCGGACTTCTTAATCTTATACCATATGTAGGTATTCTCTTTGCTTATATAATCAGTATTATGGCAACACTTACAGGCACTCCGGATATGAATATCATTATAGGTGTTATTATTGTAAATATCGTCGTGCAATTTATCGACAATAATATTTTAGTCCCTATGGTAGTCAGTTCAAAAGTTGAAATAAATGCACTGGTTTCAATTATAGGAATTATTGTAGGAGGCTCACTTGCCGGAATTTCAGGAATGTTTTTGGCAATTCCTTATATAGCAATCCTCAAAGTAATTTTTGACAGAATAGCTCCTCTTGAACCATGGGGATACTTAATGGGAGATGATTTGCCAAAAACTTACGAATGGAAAAAAATAAAATTTTCTCGCTATAAAGACGACCCCAATCAGGAAATTTATATATATACAAAAGATACAACTACACCAATTGTAGAATTTAAGGCTCCGGAAATAGAAGATAAAAAAGAAAATCCTGAAGAGTAATTTTTTATAACAACAGCTATGACATGATCTCGACAAAAAAAATTAAAAATACTATAAAATATGCTCGAAAAAAATCCGAGGATCTTTCAGATGAAACTATAAGTATTAAAAATAAATTTCATGATTTTCTAAAAGGATTAGGTCAGGCAACACTTTTTACAGGTAAGGTTTTTAAAACTATTTTTTCCAGAGGTTTTGAATTTGGAGAGTTTTTTAAACAATGCTTTCAAATAGGGAACAAATCTCTGGGATTAATCTCTATTACCGGGATAATAATAGGCGTAGTATTAACCGTACAAGCAAGACCTGTCCTGGTAGATTTTGGAGCGGTAACTATGCTTCCGGGAATGGTAACGATCTCGATAATAAGAGAAATGGGACCGGTAATTACAGCACTGATTTGTGCCGGAAAAATTGGTTCGAGTATGGGAGCAGAAATAGGTTCTATGCGTGTAACAGAACAGATCGATGCCATGGAAGTTTCTTCTGCAAACCCATTCAAATTTCTCATAGTTCCACGGGTTTTGGCAGCAACATTCATGTTACCCATATTGGTTTTGTATGCAGATTGCTTAGGCATTTTCGGCAGTTGGCTGGCAGCAAATTTTAAGGGTGATATTAATTTTACACTATTCATTTCTCAGGCATTTGGCAATGTTGCGTTTTCCGATATTTTTCCAGCGTTCATAAAAACATTTTTCTTTGGTGCGGCAATAGGGATTATAGGCTGTTACAAAGGATATTATGCCGGACGAGGTACAGAAAGCGTTGGTATTGCAGCCAATACCGCTGTTGTAATGGCTTCTCTTATGGTAATTATTGTAGATCTCATTGCAGTTCAAATCACAGATATTATTTAAAAAAAAAGAAAATGGAAAATATCATCGAAATAAAAAATTTAAAAAAGAGTTTTGGATCTGTTCAAATTCTCGATGATCTTTCCTTACAACTCAAAAAAGGAGAAAACTTAGTAATTCTTGGAAAATCCGGAACCGGGAAATCCGTATTAATCAAATGTATCGTAAGGTTACTCCAAGCAGATGGAGGAACTATAAATGTCCTTGGAGAAGATATAAATCAGCTTAACGAAAAAGATCTGGCTGAAATCAGAAAAAAAATTGGTTTTTTATTTCAAAGTGGCGCTCTATACGACTCTATGACTGTAAAAGAAAATTTAGAATTTCCGTTAAAAAGAACCATGAAAAAAAATTCTAAAGAAGAAATTTTTCAAAAAATAAAACAAGCTCTGGAAAATGTAGGACTTCCCGATGCCATCAATAAGATCCCGTCTGAAATTTCCGGCGGAATGAGAAAACGCATTGCACTTGCCCGAACAGTAATTGTAGATCCGGAAATTATACTTTATGATGAACCAACAACAGGATTAGACCCGGTTACCAGTAACGAAATAAGTATACTTATAAACGATATAAAAGAAAAATACAAAGCCTCTTCTATTATTATTACTCACGATATAGAATGTGCGAAAACCGTTGCAGATCGCATCATCATGCTGGATAACGGAAAAGTATATAAGGAAGGTTCTCTCAAAGATTTTTTAAATTCTGAAGATAAACTAGTCAAATCATATTTTACATCAAACTACAAAAAATAACATTATGGAAAATAAATCCTCAAATTATAAATTAAAACTTGGTTTATTTGTTTTGATCGGTATTATTATTTTTTTCCTAGCCATTTTTATTGTAGGAAAACAGAAAAATCTATTTAACCCGGTATATCAGCTTTCGGCTAACTTTAAGAATGTAAGCGGTCTTCAGGTCGGCAACACCGTAAGATTTTCCGGTATAAATATAGGTACGGTCGATCACATCAAAATTATTAACGATTCTACCGTAAAAGTTGATCTGTTAATAAAAAAAGAAGTGCAGCAATTCATCAAAGAAGACAGTAATGCCAGTATTGGAAGTGAAGGAATAATCGGTGACAAAGTGCTTATCTTATCTCATGGAAGTATAGACGCTCCTATGGCAAAAGAAAAGTTTTTATTAACCTCCAACGAGCCTATAGAAACTGATGCGATTATTAGGAGTTTAAAAATTACTGCAGACAACTCGATGATTGCTTCTGCAGAAATTGCAGAAATCCTAATGAAAGTGAACAATGGAGAAGGAACATTAGGAAAGCTTATAAATGATGAGCAAATGGCGGATAAAATTGACAAAACAATCGAAAATCTCAAAAGCAGTTCAAAAAGCCTGGATGAAAATATGGAAGCGGCAAAACATAACTTTCTATTAAGAGGTTATTTTAGAAAAAAAGAAAAACAGGAAGAAAAAGAAAAGAAAGAAGCTGCAAAAAAAATCAAAGAAGAAAAAAAATAATGGGGTCAATACCCCATTATTTTTTTTCTTCCAATTTTCCTACAAATTCCTGAAGCAAAAACTGATGCTCTTTAAGCAGATTTTCATTATGAAACTTATAGTTAAAACTTGCCTGATGTCTCAAAAAAGCCATTTTTATAGCCGCAATTGCTGCCTCAGTTCCTTTATTGCCATGAAGCCCTCCGCTTCTGTTTATTGATTGTTCTTCTGTATTATCTGTTAATACACAAAAAATTACAGGAATATCAGAAAGTACATTCAGATCTTTGATTCCCTGAGTTACGCCATCACAAACAAATTCAAAATGTTGTGTTTCTCCTTTTATTACACATCCAATAGTTATAACGACATCCGGCTTTTGAGTTTCGATCATTTTTTTAGCTCCATAAACTAACTCAAAACTTCCGGGAACGTTCCATCTAATAATATTTTGCAATTGTGCACCACAATCTAAAAGAGCGGTAATAGCACCTGAAAAAAGACCTTCGGTTATTTTTTCGTTCCATTCAGAAACAACAATCCCAAACCGAAAATCTTTCGCATTTGGGATTGTGTTTTTATCATAATCAGATAAATTTTTATTTGCAGTAGCCATATTTATTTTCGTATTTTAGAATAACAAATTTAGCTATTTTATCTGGATTTTTCCAAGAATATTATTGCGCCAAACCGATTAATGCATCGATATTTTGAGCATCAACAGAAGTTGCATAATTTTCTTTTACCTCTGTAAAAAGTTTTAATGCTTCTTCTTTATTTCCTAATTCTAATGCTACTTTTCCTGATTTAACCAAAAATCTTGGAGTTGTAAATTCGTTTTTATCAGATTGAGCAGCTTTTTTATAAAATTCCAGAGCTTCTTTGTAATTTCCTTTTTGAGAATGTGCATCTCCAATTGCTCCAATCGATAAAGATTTGACAACAACATCTTTAGTCTTGAATTTTTCCAGGTGGCTAATTGCCTCATCATATTTTCCAAGATTCAAATAAGCAATCCCTGCATAATAATTTGCCAGATTTGCTGTATTTGTTCCAGAATAATCAGCAGCAATTTTCAGGAAACCTGGTTTTCCCTCTGCTCCATTCAATGAAAGCGTATACAAAGAATCCGATGCAGTCCCATCTGATGCCAACTGAAAATTCTTTTGTGCGGTAAACATATCTTTTGCTGCATCCTTTTCTTTTGGTTCAGATACATATTTACTATATAACATGTATGCAATTGCTCCAATTGCAGCGATTGCGATCACCGAAAAGATAATCTTTTGATTTCTGGCTACCCAATCCTCAGTTTTTGAAGCAGTTTCATCGAGCGTATTAAAAACTTCTGCTGTTGTACTGTCTTTCTCGTCGATGTTTATATTTTCAATAAGATCTTTTTCACCTTTTTCATCTTTTGGTTTTGGTGCTTTATATCCTCTTTTGTTATATGTTGCCATTTATTTGAATTTAGTGAGGTGCAAAAATAAAATTTTTATTGATATTTGAAAGATGTTTTGTCGTAATTTTGCAATAATTTGTTTAATGAGGGCAAATACTGTTCTCAATTTCTCTGAAAAAATTCATATTCCAAATAACTACGGGCTTTTTTTATGTATCTAAAAAAAATCTCTTTACTTAATTACAAAAATATTTCTGACGCATCATTCGATTTTGATGTTAAAATTAATTGTTTTGTAGGTAATAACGGTATCGGAAAAACTAATATTCTCGATTCGATATATCATTTGGCTTACGGCAAAAGTTATTTTAATCCGCTGGCCATACAAAACATAAAACACAATGAAGATTTTTTTGTAATAGATGGTGAATTTGAAAAATCTGAAAGAACAGAACAAATTGTCTGTAGCCTGAAAAAAGGACAAAAAAAAGTACTTAAACGCAATGCGAAAATTTATGAAAGATTTTCGGATCATATTGGGTTTATCCCTTTGGTAATTATTTCTCCGGCAGATTCTGATTTGATTTCTGAGGGAAGCGAAATACGCCGGAAATTTATAGACAGCGTAATTTCTACCTTAAATTCTAATTACTTACAGCAACTTATTCAATACCAGAAAAGTCTTGGTCAAAGAAATGCTTTATTAAAATATTTTGCATTGAACAGGACCTTCGATCAGGATACTTTATCGATATATAATGAGCAATTACATATTTTAGGACACCAGATTTTTGAAAAAAGAACACTTTTTATTCAAGATTTTTTACCTTATTTTTCCAAATATCATCAGCAAATTACAGATGGAAATGATGAAGTTCAATTAGTCTATCACAGCCAGCTTCAAGAAAAAAATCTGAACGATCTGTTAAAAGAAAACATTCAGAAAGACCGTACATTACAATACACTAATTTTGGAATTCATAAAGATGACCTATCTTTTGAAATCAACCATTTTCCGATCAAAAAATTTGGATCTCAGGGTCAACAAAAATCATTTCTTATCGCACTAAAATTGGCACAATTTGAATTTGTAAAGAAAAACAGCGGCGAAAAACCTATTCTCCTCTTTGATGATGTATTCGATAAGCTTGATGAAAATAGAGTTTCAAAAATTGTTTCGATGGTTAATAATAACGAATTCGGACAGCTTTTTATAACTGATACACATCCTGAAAGAACTGAAAAAATTGTAAAAAACACACTTCAGAGTTATAAAATTTTCAGACTTTAAGATTTAAAAAACGTAATTGTTTAAATTTTAACAATAGACACGTGTTTAAATCGTTCATAGTTTGTATATTTTTTATTTTTAACTAAAAATGTGTAACATTAACAAAAATATAATAAATTTGCAGCAAAAAAAACTGCTAATGTTTATTGATAATATTCACAGAAAAACCATGCACATATTTTTATTTGTGCTTGTTATTTTAATTCAGTTCGTTATATTTTTCTTATGGTATAATCAGAACGAATATGAAGTAGAATTTTCAGAATCTCTTAAAGCAAAAAACATAACCAATAAAGCCTTATTGTATTCCAATGAATCTTCAAAATACTATTTTGAAGCAGAGAATAATTTTCTTGAATATTTTCATCATTATGACAATGCTTCTTTGATCAATTATAAAACTTCACTATCCACCATGTCTATTTATCTGGATAGTTTAAGTAATTTGATTTCTGCCGATAATAAATTTCGTAAAGATCTTAACAGTAAAAAATATTTAGAAAAACAAATCATCCAATTAAGATTAGAATTAGACAATATCCTCAATCTTAATAATGAAGAAAAAAGCCTAAATATTCTTAACAAAATACACCATAAGCCATTTAAATACGACGCTTTATTATCATCAATATCCTATGATACGATAAGGATAGATGATGAAATTGTTAAAAAAAGCTTCTTAGCAAGATTAGGAGATGCTATTAGAGGAACTGTAGATGTAAAGAGGGAGGAGCTACAAATCACAATGAAAATCCTATACGGGAAAGATTATAAAACCGGCAGTATAGAAGACCAGTTTATAAATATTTTTGAAACCACAAATAATTACTATTCGAAAGAATATAATCAACTCAAAAAAACATACTCTAATCTCAAAGACCGAGATATAGAATTATTGATTATAAATAAAAAAATTCTTAGCAACAGTCAGCAGATATTAAATTATTATAACAAGAAAATTCAAACAGCCGATCAGGAAAATTATCAAAGTGCATTAATCAATATCGATAAAAAAAGAAATTTGATCGTTGTTTTGCTCATCATCATGGTTTTGTGTACCATCACTCTTATTATATATACGGTTTATGCATACATCTACGAGAAAAAACTCGCGATAGCCAATACAAAACTGGAACAAAACTTACAGTTCAAAAACAGAATCATCGGGATGCTCAGCCACGAAATGAGAGCACCGCTTAATATTATTTCTAATCTGTCTAAAAAATTCAAAAAGAAAAATAAAGAGCTTATCCCAGAAGAATCCACCAACTTATTACACTTTACATCAAAATCTTTACAAATCACAGTAGATCAAATTTTGGCCTTTTGTAAAAATGAAAACGAAAAACCGATACTTTATAATTCCAGCATAAATCTCAAACAGGAAATAAAATCTATTCTCGATTCATTAAGAACATTAGCCCAGGCAAAAAATATAGATTTAGATTACAACCTCGACGAAAAGCTCAATCAGCAATTAGGGATCGACATTGGGAAATTGCACCAATTGTTTTACAATCTGATAGGTAATTCGCTTAAATTTACAGAAAAAGGAAGCATTAAAATCAATGCGAAATTAAATACCGATTCGAACAAAAACATACTCCAAATCACAATAAAAGACACCGGAATCGGAATTCCGGAAGAAGATCTTGACAAAATTTTTCAAAAATATTATCAGAGTAAAAATTCGCAGGAAAAAATTAGTTTTGGAGCAGGTTTAGGACTTTCATTGTGCAAAGAGATCGTCGAATTATACAGTGGTGAAATTACCATCTCGAGTATTGTTGGCCAAGGAACAAAAATCCAATTCGAGTTAGAATTAGAACCAATTGATTCTAACTTCAAAAGCAATCTTGATAAAATCAAAGAATTTACATCCAAAAAGAATATCGAAATCGCAGTTCTTGATGATGATAAAATAGTTTTGCTCACCCTCAAAAAAATGCTCAATGATGCCAATATCAATACAGAAATATTTACATCTGTAGAAGAAGCCAATTTATATTTTGCAGAAAATCAACCCCATATTTTGATTACCGATCTGCAAATCAATCAAAATTCCGGAGAAGAATTCATCAAAAATATCCGAAACAATAGTCCGCTAAATACAAATATCCCCATAATTATAATTACAGGAGATCAATATGTGGACCATTCGGATCTACAAAAATTAGCCGCAAATGACATTATTATCAAACCGGTAAATAAAGAAGAATTATACGAAAAGATTAATAAGATCCTTAATATTTAAAAATAGATCTGCATCTATCTGACGATGATGAAAAACTCTCCCGTAATCACATCGATCTTCGATCAATTTTCATAAATTTGAAGCAAATAAAATTTCACAAGTTTTGAAAACATCTCCTTTTATAATACTATTTATAAGTCTATTTCTTTGGAATTGTAACGGACAACAGGCTAAAATAAAAAAATTAGAACCAAAAGAATTTACCAAAGAAATCTCCCTAAATACGAATTCACAGATAATAGATGTCAGAACTCCTGAAGAATTTTCCGGAGAACATATAAATAATGCCCGAAACATCAACTGGAATAATCCTGATTTTCAGTCGGAAGTATCAAAATTAGACAAGAATAAGCCGGTTTTTGTTTATTGCTTAAGCGGCGGAAGAAGTGCCAAAGCTGCTTCAAAACTAGCATCAATGGGATTTGAAAACATTTATGATATGAATGGAGGAATGGTAAAATATATTTCAGAAGGATTATCTGAAAATACCGAAGAAAATCAAGGAATGTCAAAAGACGATTATTTAAAAACAATAGCTTCTGCAGAGAAAATTTTGGTAAGCTTCAATGCAAAATGGTGTGCTCCATGCAAAAAAATGGCTCCATATCTCTCTAAAATGGAAAAAGAATTTACATCAAAAACCAAATTATTAAAAATAGACGCCGACCAAAACAAAATATTGCTCAAACACCTTAATGTTACCGAAATACCAACAATGTATTTATACAAAAAAGGTAAAATCGTTTGGCAACACATAGGTTTTATCGACGAATCAGAGTTACGGAAAGAGCTCAGCAAAGTATAATTTTACAGCAGATTTATCTCAATTTATGAAAATTATCAATCATTTTTCTCTAAAAAATTTCAATACATTTGGTATAGAAGCTTATGCTAAAGAGTTTGTTTCTGTAAGATCGGCAGATGAGTTAATAACAGTACTCCGGCAAAATAAAGAAAAAGAAAAATTTATTTTAGGAGGCGGAAGTAATATGCTGCTAACCAAAGATATTGACGCTTTAGTTATTCATATCAATCTGTTAGGCAAAAAAATTATTTCAAGAACCAAAAATCATGTAACCATCCAATGTAACGCTGGAGAAAACTGGCACAATTTTGTTTTATATAACATACAAAACGATTTTGGAGGATTAGAAAACATGTCGTTAATCCCTGGTAATGTCGGCACTACCCCAATTCAAAATATTGGAGCATACGGAGCAGAAATAAAAGATACTATGATTTCCTGCGATGCTATAAATATCAATACTTTAGAGTCCAAAACTTTTACAAATGCAGATTGTAAATTTGGCTATAGAGAAAGTATTTTCAAAAATGAAGCAAAAGGTCAGTATATCATTACTTCTGTAACTTTTAGACTAACTCAAAAAAATCACTCAATCAATACCAATTATGGAGATATTCTTGCAGAATTGGCTTCAAAAAACATCTCCCATCCTACTATCTCTGATGTAAGTAACGCTGTAATTGCCATCAGACAAAAAAAATTACCTGATCCCAAAGAATTAGGAAACAGCGGAAGCTTTTTTAAAAATCCGATTATCTCCAAAAAAGATTTTGTTTCTATCCAATCCAATCATCCCGAAATAAAATATTTTGATATTTCAGACACAGAAGTAAAAATTCCGGCAGGCTGGCTTATTGAACAAACCGGATTCAAAGGATATCGTGACAGAGATGCCGGCGTACACAAAAACCAGGCTTTAGTCCTGGTAAACTATGGTAATGCAACCGGACAGGAAATTCTAAATGTTTCCAAAAAAATCCAAGAAACGGTATTTACGACTTTTGGAATTTATATTGAAGCCGAAGTGAATGTAATTTAGTTGATCTTATGTTTTTTTACTGCTAAATCATTATTTAAACTTGTTTATAATAGCTATTTTTGCACCGATTTTAATCTCATAAAAATATGTGGCTCACTATACTATTTTGGATTTTTATAGCATTTGTAACCATTCAATTTATCTATTATATTTTAATTTTTGGGAAAATAGCATTTGTTAATCCAAAAAAAAATAAACTTAAGAGGATTCCCATTTCTGTAATTGTCTGCGCAAAAAACGAATCAGAAAATGTAAAGAAATTAATCCCTGTTTTAGCCAATCAAAAGTATCCCGATTTTGAAATTATATTAATTGACGATGATTCCAGTGATGACACATTAGACATATTTGAAGAATTTGAAAAACAATACTCAAACATCAGGTTAGTAAAAGTAAAAAACACCGAAGCTTTTTGGGGAAATAAAAAATATGCGTTAACTCTAGGTATTAAGGCAGCTACAAAAGAATATTTACTATTTACAGACGCAGATTGTTATCCGGTTTCAGAAAACTGGATTTCAGAAATGAGCTCCAATTATACACTCAACAAAACCATCGTTTTAGGTTATGGAGCATATAAGAAAATTCCCAACTCTTTTCTTAATAAAATCATTCGTTTTGAAACCTTTCTTACTGCTGTTCAATATTTATCCTGGGCAAAAATGGGAAAACCATATATGGGTGTAGGAAGAAATATGGCTTATAAAAAAGAAGAGTTCTTTAATGTAAGAGGATTTATGGATCATATGAAAGTAAGGTCCGGAGACGATGATTTGTTCATAAATCAAGCAGCAACACGCAAAAATACCACTATTTGTTACTCTCCCGAAAGCTTTACTTATTCTGAACCAAAAACCAAATTTTCTGATTGGGTCAATCAGAAAAAACGGCATATTACTACAGCTTCTCTCTATAAACCTTTTGATCAGTTTCAGCTTGGGTTATTTTTTACGTCCCAAGTCCTTACATTTATTTTACCTGTAATTTTATTGTCCTTCCAGTTTCAATGGATATTTGTTATCAGCATTTGGGCTTTCAGATATATTTTTACCTGGACAACTTTAGGCTTTGCATCTGGCAAGCTTAAAGAAAAAGATACAATATACTGGTTTCCTATTATAGAAATGGCACTTATTCTGTCGCAATTTCATATCTTTATAAGCAATATTTTCTCAAAACCTGTACATTGGAAATAAAAGTACAAATTCAAAAAGCCATCAATGGTGATCAAGTAGCATTTACCTGGCTATTGGATCTATATTGGAATGAAGTATATGGATTTATGCTCAAAAGAACCGAAAACGAAACAGATGCAGAAGATATTACCATAGAGACCTTTTCAAAAGCTTTTGATAAAATACATAGCTATAATCCCGAATATCAATTCAATACCTGGCTTATTGCTATTGCCAAAAATGTACATATCGATTTGTTAAGAAAGAAAAAATCTTCCTTTTTTATTGATATTACAGATAAAGAAGATCAGCAGGCATACAATGTTGCAGACACCAATCCTACTGCCGAAGATGTGATAATTACTGAACAAAATCTCTCTCAGTTACTTCAAAATATTAAAAAACTTAAACCTCATTATCAGGAAGTTATACAACTTCGATACTTTCAGGAATTAAGTTATCAGGAAATTTCCGAAAAAATTGGGGAGCCTCTGAACAATATAAAAATCAAATTGCTCAGGGCAAAAAAACTTCTGGCAGAAATCATTCAAAACAAGTAATTAATATTTCTCATATATTATAATAATTCTTTACTGTTTATCGTTATATAGACAAACAATGCTGCTTATGCAAACAAATACTTAACTAAAATCAATTATTATGTTTAAATTAAGTATTTTCGATTCACGATGGACAGACATCGTATTCGAGGGAAGAAACAAAGATTACGGTGCTTATCAGCTTCGTGCCGAAAACGGTAAAACTACAATCAAAGCATTGTGTATCGCTGTATTATTTATATTGGCTCCTACTCTATTATTAAGTTTTAAAACTAAAGAGACTGTTGAAAATATTCCGGATCATATTTATCCTTCAATAACAATTACTAAAGTTGAACCTTATACAGTTCCTCTTTCCGAAAAAAAAGAAGCTTCAAAAAAAATAAAACAAAAAAAAACTGATCCGATCATTGATCGTTCCAACCTTATTGATCCTGTAATTACCGATCAGATAGACAATCTCCCCCAAATCAATACTAATGATACTATGAATATCATTAATTCTGATAACAATCCTGAAGGCAGTGATGAAAATATTTTTTCAGATGGAAATACAAATGGCAGCGGCAATACAGACAATGTAACAAGTTCCGGAAATAATACTGAGGGAATAAATACAAATACAATCCACAATACCGCAAGTGTAGATAAAAAACCGGATTTTCCAGGAGGAATGGATAATTTCTACAAATACATTGTAAAAAACTTTAAAACATCCGAGGATTTAGATCAAAAACTTATCAAGATGACCGTTCGGTTTATTATCGAAAAAGATGGCAGTATTTCCGGAATTACAATAATAAAAAATCCCGGGTATGGATTAGACAGAGAAGCAACAAGAGTTTTAAACGCTCTTACTACAAAATGGCAACCCGGAATTATAAAAGGCGAACCTGTAAGAACTGTCATCACATTACCAATAAGCATAAGAACCGAATAAAAATTTTCATAAAAACAAAGAATTAAGCTGTCTTCACAATAGACAGCTTTCTTTGTATAAATATTTCCGATTTCAAAATAAATATAATTTGTATCTAAAATTTAAGAATTCCGTTTATTACTAGACTCCGATATGCCATTTCTAATCACAAAGTGTAAATAAAATTCAAAATAAATCATACAAAAAGAGATAAAAACCAAGTCCATCTCAAGACATAATTTTCACTAATTTATTCAATTTTATGAAATATTACTTTTTAAATTAGAAAACAAAAAAACTTCCTTAATTTTGTGACTCAATTCAGAAAAACAATAAAACAATATATCATGAGTTCATTTGACGTAGTCGTTATTGGTTCAGGTCCTGGAGGATATGTAGCTGCAATTCGTTGTGCACAATTAGGTTTTAATACCGCTATTATCGAAAAATACAGCACTTTGGGAGGAACTTGTTTAAATGTAGGATGTATTCCTTCAAAAGCATTATTAGATTCTTCACACCATTACGAAGATGCTACTAAACATTTAAAAGACCACGGAATTGAAATTTCCGGGGACATTTCTTTCAGTATAGAAAAAATGATCGCCAGAAAAGCAAATGTTGTAGATCAAAATGTATCAGGAATCAAATATTTAATGGACAAAAACAAAATTACCGTTTTTGAAGGTTTAGGTTCTTTTGAAGATACTACACACATCAACATTACCAAAAACGATGGTTCTGTAGAAACCATTGAAGCAAAAAACACCATTATCGCCACTGGTTCAAAACCTTCAAGCTTACCATTTATCAAAATAGATAAAGAGCGAATCATCACTTCAACTGAAGCACTAAAATTAACAGAAGTTCCCAAGCACCTTGTTGTTATAGGAGGTGGTGTTATTGGTCTGGAATTGGGACAAGTATATTTAAGATTAGGATCCAATGTTTCTGTTGTAGAATATTTAGACCGGATTATTCCGGGAATGGATGCAGGACTTTCTAAAGAACTGACCAAAGTTCTTAAAAAACAAGGAATGAAATTCTATACTTCTCACAAAGTAAAATCTGTAGAAAGAACCGGAGATTCCGTACAAGTTCAGGCAGAAAATGCAAAAGGAGAATTAATTACTCTTGACGGAGATTATGCTTTGGTTTCGGTAGGTCGCCGTCCTTATACCGATGGTCTGAACGCAGAAAAAGCAGGAGTAAAAATCACAGAAAGAGGACAAATTGAAGTGAATGACCATTTACAAACCTCTGTTCCTAATATTTATGCCATCGGAGATGTAGTAAAAGGTGCTATGCTAGCTCATAAAGCCGAAGAAGAAGGAGTGTTTGTTGCAGAAACCTTAGCCGGACAAAAACCTCATATTAATTATAATTTAATTCCCGGAGTAGTTTATACCTGGCCGGAAGTCGCTGCCGTGGGAAAAACCGAAGAACAATTAAAAGAAGCCGGAATAGAATTTAAATCGGGTAGTTTTCCATTCAAAGCTTTAGGTCGTTCCAGAGCAAGCGGAGATACCGACGGATTTGTAAAGATTCTTGCCGATGCAAAAACCGATGAAGTTTTGGGAGTTCACATGATTGGTGCCAGAACTGCAGATTTGATAGCAGAAGCCGTTACCGCAATGGAATTTAAAGCCTCGGCAGAAGACATCTCCAGAATGAGTCATGCACATCCAACTTATGCAGAAGCTGTAAAAGAAGCTGCTCTTGCAGCTACAGACAATAGACCTTTACATCTGTAATTATATCGATTTTTAGATTATAAAAAATCCATCTGTTCCACAATCGGTTTAGATGGATTTTTATCTTTATAGCAATTTTTTCATCATTTCGGCTTATCTTTAAATTTTTGAAATCATACTTTAATGAGGTCTTTTTTATTAAAATTACTCCTGCTTTCTACCACAATTTCCTTTGCTCAGGAAGATGCCTGGATTTATTTTAATACAAAACCAAATGCAGATTATTATCTGGAAAATCCACTCGAAATGCTGTCTCAGAGATCCTTAGATCGTAGGATCAATCAAGGAATTCCAGTAGATTACAAAGATGTTCCGTTAGATGAAAATTACATTAATACCATTGCTCAAAGTGAAGGGATTGAAGTAAAAGCCAAATCAAAATGGTTGAATTGTGTACATGTACGTGGCGAAACAGAAGATATTTTAAATCTGAATAATTTAACCATTGTCGATACTATTGTATTTGCCAATAAAAATATCAGTTTATCTAATGACCCACCAAATACACAACAACGATATAATGTAATCAATAAAAACCTTGATATACAAATTGACTACTTATACGGTAATTCAGAAAATCAAATTCAGATGCTCAATGGTCATTTTATGCATCAGGAAAACTTTACAGGAAACGGAATGCTTATCGCTGTGATCGATTCCGGGTTTCCGGGAGTTGATACCTCAAATGGTTTCCAACATCTGATAACAAATAACAGAATTATCGCCACTTATGATTTTGTAAGTAAGTCCGAAAATGTATTTCAGGGCAATAATCATGGTACATTAGTACTTTCTACAATTGGCGGATTTATAGAAAACGAAATTATAGGAACTGCTCCGGATGCTTCATTTTTACTTTTTATTTCTGAAGATGTAACCAATGAAAACCCGGTAGAAGAATCCAATTGGGTTGAAGCAGCAGAAATGGCAGACTATTACGGTGCCGATATCATCAATACCTCTTTGGGTTATTTTCTATACGACAATCCGGATTACAACCACACTTATGAAGATATGAACGGAACAAATACATTTATATCAAAAGGTCTGGAAATTGCCCATACCCGCGGAATGATCTGTATTACCTCTGCCGGAAATTCCGGGATGACAGCTAATCCTCATATTACTGCTCCTGCAGATGCTGTAAACAGTCTTACGGTGGGAGCCGTTGATTCAACCGGAAATTATGTCAATTTCAGTTCTATCGGACCAAGTTATGATGAAAGAATCAAACCGGATGTAGTTGCTCAGGGTCAAAGTGTATTTTTAATAACTCCATCAGGAATACTTGGTGCAGCCAACGGAACGTCTTTTTCTGCTCCGATCACTGCTGGTTTAACCGCATGTTTATGGCAGGCTTTTCCTGATAAATCAAATCTGGAAATTATAAATATGATAAAAAATTCTGCCAGTATTTACGAAAACCCTACCTATCTGATAGGTTATGGCATTCCCGATTTTCAGTTTGCATATCAGGAAAATTTACTTGTAGAAACGCAGAAAAAATCCGAAATAAAAATATACCCTAATCCGGCCTCTAATACTATTTTTATTGATCTGATTAATAAAAACCAGGCTTTATTAAAATTATTTGATAGTTTTGGAAGAATGATCCTGCAAGAAAACATCAATGAAAAATCAATAATTGATCTCGAAAATATTCCTTCCGGAATTTATTTTTATATAATCGAATCAGGTGATAATAAGTTTAAAGGAAAAATTGTAAAACAATAAAGAGAAAATAACAAATATTCTAATATGAATAAAATCACACAACTTTTTGGAATAAAATACCCTATCATTCAAGGCGGAATGATCTGGAACAGTGGTTATAAACTGGCTAGCGCAGTAAGTAATTCTGGAGGATTGGGCTTGATTGGAGCCGGATCTATGTATCCTGATGTTTTGCGTGAGCATATTCTGAAATGCAAAAAAGCAACCGATAAACCTTTTGGGGTAAATGTCCCGATGTTGTATCCAAATGTTGAAGAAATCATGAAAATTATGCTGGATGAAGGCGTAAAAATTATATTTACATCGGCAGGAAATCCGAAAACCTGGACCTCTCATCTAAAAGAAAACGGATGCACCGTAGTTCATGTTGTGAGTAGTTCTAAATTTGCTCTAAAAGCTCAGGAAGCAGGAGTTGATGCTGTAGTTGCAGAAGGTTTTGAAGCAGGAGGTCACAATGGCCGGGAAGAAACCACTACACTTACACTAATCCCGATGGTTAGAGAAAAAATTGAAATTCCGTTGATCGCTGCCGGAGGAATCGCAACAGGCAGAGCAATGTTGGCAGCAATGATTTTGGGTGCAGACGGAGTACAGGTAGGAAGTAGATTTGCAGCTTCTGAAGAAAGTTCTGCTCATGAAAATTTTAAACAAACTATTATAGAAACCGAAGAAGGCGGTACACATCTTACTTTAAAAGAATTAGCTCCTGTCCGGTTAATCAAGAATAAATTCTATCAGGATTTACAAGAGCTATACAGTAAAAATCCTTCTGTTGACGATTTAAAAAATTTATTGGGGAGAGCCCGGGCAAAACGAGGTATGTTCGAAGGAGATCTGGTTGAAGGCGAATTGGAAATTGGTCAGGTTTCGGGATTAATACGCGATATAAAACCGGTAAAAATAATTATTGACGAAATGATTACTGAATTTGAATTAGCAAAAAACAGTATGATCCATTTTAATATTTAAATAAATGACTACAAAAGAACAAAAAATAAGTTTATTATTAGAAATGATCGCATTTGCCGTTGTTGATGGTAAATTGCACGAAAAAGAATATCAGTTTTTATCATTAATTGCAGTAGAATTAGGAATCAGCGAAAAAGAATTTGAAGATTTATTTCACTCTGAATTATCCATTTTACCTATAAAATCCGAAACACAACGTATTCAGCAATTTTACAGATTGGCTCTATTAATGCATATTGATGGTATTCTTCATGAAAAAGAAAAAAAGAAAATAAAAGAAATCGCACTAAAAATGGGATTAAACCCTTCTGCTTCAAATAAAATATTGAAATTTATTGAAGAATCTCCTTCTACAATTATTGATCCCAATTTATTATTTGATACTTTTAAACAATATTACAATTAACTGCTAATTTTTGACTGTAAAGCTTTTATTTCATCACGTAATTTGGCTGCCTGCATAAAATCTAAATCTTTAGCCGCTTTCTCCATATTCTTTCGTTTTTCACGAATCAATTTTTCAATATCTCCTTTTGTCATATAAGCAGTATCCGGTTCTGCAGCTTTTGCAATGGTAGCCCCCAACTCATAATCTACCAAAGAGTTTTTGGTAAATGCACTTTCTATCTTTTTGTTAAGTGGTTGTGGAGATAAGTTATTCTCGGTATTATAATTAATTTGTTTGATCCTGCGATATTGTGTTTCATCGATCGTTTTTTGCATACTTGCGGTAATCTTATCAGCATACATAATTGCCTTTCCATTTACATTTCTTGCGGCACGACCAATTGTTTGGGTCAGCGAACGGGTATTCCTTAAAAAACCTTCTTTATCTGCATCTAAAATTGCCACCAGAGAAACCTCCGGCAAATCCAGTCCTTCACGCAAAAGATTTACTCCTATCAATACATCAAACAAACCTTTTCTTAGATCCTGCATAATTTCTATACGCTCTAATGTATCTATTTCTGAGTGAATATATCTACAACGAATTTCCATTCTGGTAAGATATTTTGCTAATTCTTCAGCCATTCTTTTGGTTAAAGTTGTTACCAGAACACGTTCGTCTATTTCTGCACGAATTTGTATTTCTTCAATCAGATCATCAATTTGATTTAAACTTGGCCTAACTTCAATAATCGGATCTAAAAGTCCGGTTGGTCTGATGATTTGCTCTACATAAATACCTTCTGATTTTTGTAATTCATAATCAGCAGGAGTTGCAGAAACATAAATTACCTGATTTTGCATGGCCTCAAATTCATCAAATTTTAATGGGCGATTATCCATTGCAGCCGGTAACCTGAAACCGTATTCTACGAGATTTTCTTTACGGGACCGATCTCCTCCAAACATAGCGTGAACTTGCGAAACGGTAACATGGCTCTCATCGATGATCATAAGATAATCTTTTGGAAAATAATCCAGTAAACAGAATGGTCTCGTCCCAGGTAAACGTCCGTCCAGGTAACGGGAATAATTTTCTATACCAGAACAATATCCTAATTCTCTTATCATTTCCAGATCAAAATTGGTACGTTCTTCCAGCCGTTTGGCTTCCAGATGTTTTCCTATTTCTTTAAAATAATCTACTTGTTTTACCAAATCCTGCTGAATTTCCCAGATAGCATTTTTCAGAACATCGGGAGAAGTAACAAACATATTGGCGGGATAGATATTGAGTTGGTTATATTTTTCTATGACCAAAGAAGTTTTGGCATCAAAAGCTTCTATTTCTTCTATTTCATCTCCAAAAAAATGAATACGAAAAGGCTCGTCTCCATAACTTGGAAAAACCTCAACCGTATCACCTTTTATTCTAAAATTTCCTGCCGTAAAATTAGCTTCGGTTCTTGAATATAGACTTTGTACCAACTGATGTAATAGTTTGGTTCTGGAGATAACCTGGTCTTTATGTATTGATATTACATTTTTCTGAAATTCTACTGGATTTCCGATCCCGTATAAACAAGAAACAGAAGCAACAACCAATACATCCCGACGACCGGACAACAGAGAAGAAGTCGTGCTTAAACGCATTTTCTCTAATTCTTCATTGATCGATAAATCTTTTTCGATGTAAACTCCTGTAACCGGCATAAATGCTTCCGGCTGATAATAATCGTAATAAGAAACGAAATATTCAATTGCATTATTCGGGAAAAATTGTTTGAATTCTGAATATAATTGTGCCGCTAAAGTTTTATTATGTGCCAAAACCAACGTTGGCCGTTGTACCTCCCGAATAACATTGGCAATAGTAAAAGTCTTACCGGAACCTGTAACTCCTAATAATGTTTGAAATTTCTCTCCGCCATCGATGCCTTTAGAAAGTTTTTTAATGGCTTCAATTTGATCTCCCATCGGGTTAAAATCGGATACTAAAGAAAATTTCATACTTTAATTACAATTAATAATATCGTACAAATTTAGAATCTTTTAATTCATTAAGTTTTAATAAATCCATAAAAGAATTAAAATATGTTTGTATATTTTGTTATAAAAGTGTTATTCTAAAATCAATGTTATAGATTAGTTTTCGATTTGTATTTATCCGGGGTTTACTTTTCGATTTCTCTTAAGTTTTCCATTTTTTTCATTTCTAAGAAACCTTTGATATCCTCAAAATGTTCTTTTACACGTTTATTTCCAAATTCAAAAACTTTTGTAGCCAATCCGTCCAAAAAATCACGATCATGTGAAACTAAAATTAAAGTTCCGTCAAAATCACGTAAAGCAGCTTTGATGATGTCTTTGGTTTTCATGTCCAAATGATTGGAAGGTTCATCAAGAATCAATAAATTTACAGGTTCAAGCAGTAATTTTATCATCGCCAAACGTGTTCTTTCTCCTCCGGATAAAACTTTTACTTTTTTAGTTGTATCATCTCCACTAAACATAAACGCTCCTAACAAATCCTTTATTTTAGACCGAATATCTCCAACTGCGATTTCATCTATTGTTTCAAAAACCGATTTGTTTTCGTCCAATAACGATGCCTGATTTTGGGCAAAATATCCTATTTGTGCATTATGTCCAATTTCTACCAATCCGCTGTCTATGCCGATTTCTTTCATAATAGCTTTGATCATCGTTGACTTTCCTTCTCCGTTTTTCCCAACAAAAGCTACTTTTTGCCCTCTTTCGATTACTATATTGGCATCATTGAAAACAACGTGGTCTCCATAAGATTTTGCCAATTCTTTCACAATAACAGGATATTGTCCGGAACGTGGCGCTGGCGGAAATTTTAATCTCAAAGCAGAATTATCTACCTCATCTACTTCTACCAGAACCAATTTTTCCAACATTTTCACACGTGATTGTACTTGAAGTGTTTTAGAATAAGTTCCTTTGAAACGTTCGATAAATTCTACGTTTTCAGCAATCATTTTCTGTTGTTCTTCGTAAGCTTTTTGTTGATGGATTCTGCGGTCTTTTCTCAATTCGAGATAATGGGAATATTTGGCTTTATAATCATAAATTCTTCCCATTGTAACTTCGATGGTTCTGTTGGTAATATTATCTACAAAGGCTCTATCGTGAGAAATTACGACTACTGCTTTGGCTGTATTGATTAAAAAATCTTCCAGCCATTGGATACTTTCAATATCGATGTGATTGGTTGGCTCATCCAGCAAAATCAAATCCGGTTTACGGAGTAATATTTTTGCCAGTTCGATTCTCATTCTCCAACCTCCGGAAAATTCGGATGTTGATCTTGTAAAATCGGCACGTTCAAATCCCAGCCCGATCAATACTTTTTCTACTTCAGCTTCATAATTTATTTCTTCTATGGCATAAAATTTCTCACTCAGATCAGAAACTCTTTCGATCAGTTTCATATAATCATCCGACTCATAATCTGTTCTTATGGTAAGCTGTTCATTGATTTCGTCGATTTGAGCTTTCATCGTGAATATCTCCGAAAATGCTTTCGAAGCTTCTTCCATTACTGTGGAATTGTCTTTTGTGAGCAAATGTTGTGGTAGATAGGCTATTACTGCATCTTTTGGAGCAGAAATATTTCCGGTTGTAGGATTGTTTACTCCTGCAATAATCTTAAGAAGAGTAGATTTTCCTGCACCATTTTTACCCATCAAGGCAATTTTATCATTTTCATTAATAGCAAAAGAAACATCGCTAAAAAGTGTAGTTCCACCAAATTGAACAGAAACATCGTTGACAGTTATCATTACGCAGTATTGATTTTTAGAAATTTATAAAATTTGAGGTGCAAATATAATATAAAGACCTGTTTGATAATTTATGTATTTTGGAATAGAAGATATCTATCCTAAATTCATTCTAAACGCTTCTATTACAGGATTGGCTTTATTAAAATCGGTTTCTTTTATAAAGAGCTCTACTGCCAAATCTGCAGTTCCAAAACCTGCCAATCTGCCCGATTGAATATTGTTTTTCATCATTACCTCAATTTCTCTGGCTTCCAAATTTTCTTTAAGCGCTAAAGCTAAAATTTCGCTTCCCGAAAAGATTTTTATTAATCCCATAATCTTAATTTTTATTATTCTTCTTCATTATTAAATTCGAACCAGTAAGGTTCTATGAGAATTCTGTCTGCAAAACTTTCTATTCTTTCTGTGAGTTGATGAGAGAATATCAATCTTTGAGTTTTTATTGCTTCTCCGATTCTGGCTATTTTGGTATCAAAACGCAATCTTAGTAATTCATCGGTATCATCGATCACGAACATTTTAAGTCTGTTTACATCGAATCCTGCAGACGAAAATAATTCGTTCAGCCGATTTGGAGTTCCTATCAATACATCTAATCCTAATGAAATATGGTTTTTATCAAAATCTATGTCTCCTTTTTCGTGTACACAAAAAACACGCAGATTGGTATAATTTCCGAACTTCTCGAACAACGATTGCATCTCAAGCATTTTTTCACGGTTTTCCACAAATATCAATGCACGTGGTGATTCTTCAAAAGCTTTTTCTAAACGTTGTATTACGTTAACGACAATTGCTGTGGTTTTCCCTTCTCCTTCCGGAGCAATTATCACGCAATCGGCACCACTTTTTATGGTTGAAAACGTGTCTTGCTGCAAATCGTTAGCTTGTGTAAACCCGTTTTCCTGTAAAGCTTTTTGAAGATTGTTGTTTATTTTTTTTAGTTCCATTTTTTGTCTATTGAAATTCTAAGAAACTGTTGAAATATTTGGCTTTATTTTGCTGCAAACAAGATCACATCTTCTTTTGATATTTGATTCCCTCCAAGAATAATCAGTCTTTCGACCACATTTCTCAATTCCCGGATGTTTCCCGTCCAATCGTATTCCTGTAATAATTTTACAGCATCTTCAGAGAAAGTTTTTTGTGCATTTCCTTGATCCTGGGCAATTTTTTCAGCAAAATGTTCAATAAGCAAAGGAATGTCGTTTCTTCTTTCGTTTAATGCAGGAACTTTTATAAGAATTACAGCCAATCTGTGGTATAAATCTTCTCTAAATCTTCCTTCTTCTATTTCTTTTTTAAGATCTTTATTAGTTGCTGCGACAACTCTTACATCTACTTTGATGTCTTTATCTGCTCCAACTCTTGTAATTATGTTTTCCTGTAAAGCTCTCAGTACTTTAGCTTGTGCAGAAAGGCTCATATCTCCTATTTCATCCAAAAAAATAGTTCCTTTATCTGCTGCTTCAAATTTTCCTGCTCTGTCTTTTACGGCAGAAGTAAATGCTCCTTTTACGTGTCCGAATAATTCACTTTCTATCAATTCTGATGGAATTGCAGCACAATTCACCTCAATAAGAGGTGCATTACATCGGTCACTTTTTTCATGTAATTGGTGGGCTACTAATTCTTTTCCTGTTCCATTTGGTCCTGTAATCAACACCCGGGCGTCTGTAGATGCAACTTTCTCAATCATAGTTTTAATATGATTAATTGGTTCTGAGTCGCCGATCATTTCGTATTTTTTACTGACTTTTTTCTTAAGAATTTTATTTTCTACAATCAATTTTTTACGATCCAAAGCGTTACGTACGGTATTAAGCAAACGATTAAGATCCGGTGGTTTTGAAATATAATCGAATGCACCTAATCGCATCGTATTGATTGCTGTTTCCATGTCTCCGTGCCCGGAAATCATAACCATTGGTATTTCCGGTTTAATCTTTTTGACCTCTTCAAGTACTTCGACACCATCCATTTTTGGCATTTTGATATCACAAAGAATCAAATCGTAATCGACAGCTTTTATTTTTTCTAATCCTATCAATCCGTTTTCTGCTTCTTCTACCTGATAGTTATCATTTTCTTCAGAGAGGATTTTGGTAAGTACCCTCCTAATTGCTGCTTCGTCTTCTATTATAAGTATTTTTGACATCTTTTTGTATTTGAACTGGTCTAAATTATCGTTTTGTTTTTATGATTGAACTTTTTTAATGTTAAAAAGATCCGACAACTTATTTTCTAACCTGATTAAACTGGTATCTGCTTGCTCAAAATACAATTGTAAACAAGAGATAAAAAATATTACTAATATTTAAGCCACTTATAAAGCTCTTTCCATGTTGGTTTTTTACCATACATAAGAATTCCTACTCTATAAATCTTGGCTGCAAACCAAACTACTAAAAGGAAGGTTATAAATAAAATTATGATTGAAACCGCAATTTGCCAAAGTGGTACCCCAAATGGAATTCTCATAAGCATTACGATTGGGGAAGTAAGCGGAATCATTGAAAAAATAGTTGCAAGTGATCCGTGCGGATCTTTGAGAACGGCAAAAAATCCTACATAAACTCCTAGCATTAACGGTACGATTATAGGAAAAAGAAATTGTTGTGAATCGGTCTCATTGTCTACAGCTGCGCCAATTGCTGCGTAAATCGAACTGTAAAGAAAATATCCTCCAATAAAATAAATAATGAATGAAACAAGTAATGTTCCAATGGGCATATTCCAAAATTCAGCGATATACAACTGAATTTTTACAGCTGTGTCCGATTGTGCCGTTTCAAGCATTTGTTGTGAGACAGCTGTTGATGCTCCCATTTCTAATCCTAAAATAGAAGATCCGGCAAAAAATAAAATCCCTCCTAAAATCGCCCAGATTATAAATTGTAATACTCCTGCCAATGAAGTTCCGATAATTTTTCCCAACATCAACTGAAATGGTTTTACCGATGAAATAATAATCTCAATAATACGATTGGTTTTCTCTTCGATTACACTACGCATTACCATGTTTCCGTATATAATGATAAACATCATGATAAGATATCCAAAAGATACTCCTATTCCCAATTTGATTTCGTTAAGTCCTTTGAGTGTTTCTTCTCCGGATGATTTGGTAAGATTAATACTGACTTTTGCATTAGCCTGTTGTATAGCAATCGTATCTAATCCGGCTGAATGATAATTTGACATGGTCAATTTCTCCTCAATTATATTTTCTATATTTCCTATAAATGACATACTGGGACTATCATTTGATATATATTGAATACTCTTTTCTAAGGATTTACTGTCTGTAATTTTAGGAATATATAATAACCCCGCGTAGCGTTCGGTTTTAATACTGTCCTTTAGAGTTTGTAAAGGTATATTTGAATAATCCAGGAAGGTAAATTCATCATTGTTTTTGAAACTATTTTGAAATAATTGTGTTTCATCATGAATCACAATTTCTTTAATGTCTGATTTCATCGAACTTAAATATCCTATAAAAACAGCCAGACCAACAAAAAGCAACGGACTTAAAAATGTCATCACAATAAAAGATTTGTTTCTCACTTTTGCAATGAACTCTCTTTTTATAATTAGTTTTAAAATACTCATAAGTAATATTATATGTTTTTTTTAATTATCGACTTACTGTCTGAATAAAAATATCGTTTACACTTGGTATTTTTTCAACAAAATGAGTTACTTGTCCTCTCTCGGTAAGTAGATATAATAATTCGTTAGAATTAGACTCTCCAAGGTTAATTTCTAATTTTAATTCGTCATTCAGAGATTTAAAATTAGCCTGCCCCACTTTGAATTTTTGTGTTAAATCAAACATCAGACCTTCTACATTATTAGTAAGAATTCCTACATCAAAGGTATTAGAACGGTATTGTTTTTTTACATCTATGAGCTTTCCTTCGATCAGTTTATTCGATTTATGAATCAAAGCGATATGATCACAAAGTTCTTCTACACTTTCCATTCTATGCGTAGAAAAAATTATTGTTGCTCCTTTTTCTCTGAGTTCGAGAATTTCGTCCTTGATGATATTGGCATTTACCGGGTCAAATCCGGAAAAAGGTTCATCAAAAATCAAAAGTTTTGGTTGGTGCAAAACGGTTACAACAAATTGTATTTTTTGTGCCATTCCTTTAGAAAGTTCTTGAATTTTTTTATTCCACCAACCTTTGATTTCTAATTTTTCGAACCAATATTCTAATTGTTTTTTGGCTTCTGCTTTTGAAAGTCCTTTCATTTGTGCCAAATACAGACATTGTTCACCTACTTTCATCGTCTTATACAAACCTCTTTCTTCCGGCATATATCCAATGTGAGCAATATGATTGGGACTTAGTTTTTCTCCGTCAAGTAAAACTGTTCCGCTATCCGGCATGGTGATTTGGTTAATAATTCTTATGAGCGAAGTTTTACCCGCTCCATTTGGACCAAGAAGACCAAATATACTTCCTCGAGGAACGTTAAGTGAAACGTTATTTAGTGCAGTATAATCTCCATACTGCTTTACAACATTTTGCACTTCTAGTATATTATTCATATATATAAATTAGATTGTGTAAAAGTACTCTATTAGTAGTTAAAAGAAGAAATTGTTACAAAAAAAACCCACCCTAATTTGCACCAGGATGGGAAAAATTGCTATGAAAAAGAATTTACTAGTTACCTAGTAAAAGACAAATATAGAAAATGTTTTTTAATTATGAAAACATATCTTTCACTTTTTCAAAAAAACTTTTTTCGTTTTTTTCCGGGTTAGGATTGAACCCTTCGTTATCAATATTTTTTTCAAAAAACTGTTTTAGATCTTTATTCAGATTTTTTGGAGTCCAGACATTTACATGGATTAATAAGTCCCCATTTCCGTAACCATTTATACTCGGAATTCCTTTTCCTTTTAATCTTAAAATTTTACCCGATTGAATTCCTTCTTCCAGTTTAATTCTAACTTTTCCATTTACGGCTTCGATATCTTTAGTCGCTCCGAGAACGGCTTCAGGAAAGCTTATGTATAAATCTAAATGCAGATTTTCTCCTTCTCTTTTGAGTGTTTCGTGTTCTATTTCTTCTATAACAACAATCAAATCTCCCGGAATATTATTATTTCCAGGAGCTTCGTTTCCTTTGTTAGCAACTTTTAACTGCATTCCATCTACAACTCCTGCCGGAATTTTAATAGAAACTGTTTCTTCTTCAATAATTAAACCTTGTGCATCTGCATTGTTTGGTTTTTTGTCTATAATCTGTCCCGAACCTCCGCAAGAATTACATGTGGTTGCAGACTGCATCCTCCCCAATATGGTATTGGTTACTCTCATAACCTGTCCCTGACCATTACAAGTAGGGCAAGTTTTGTAAGTAACTCCGTTTGCTTTTACTTTTCTCTTTACTTTAACTTTTTTCTCTACTCCATTTGCAATTTCTTCGAGATTAAGTTTTACCTTAATTCTAAGGTTACTCCCTTTTACTCTACGTTGACCTCCGCCTCCGCCAAAACCAGAAAAACCGCCACCAAAAGCACTTCCGAAAATATCTCCAAACTGACTAAAGATATCATCCATATTCATTCCTCCCTGACCGCCAAAGCCGCCAGATCCATTAAAAGCCTGATGACCAAATTGGTCGTACTTTGCTTTTTTCTGAGGATCGCTTAAAACTTCATAAGCTTCTGCTGCCAATTTGAAATTTTCTTCTGCTTCTTTATTTCCCGGGTTTTTGTCCGGATGAAATTCTATCGCTTTTTTACGATATGCTTTCTTGATCTCTGCAGCATCTGCATTTTTTGAAATACCTAATATTTCGTAAAAATCTTTCTTCATTTTGAATAATATAAATGAGAATTAGTTTCCAACTACAACTTTAGGGAAACGAATTATTTTGTCACCAAGTTTATAACCTCTTTCGATTACATCTATAATTTTACCTTTCATTTTATCCGAAGGTGCCGGGATTTGAGTAATTGCTTCTGCAAAATCTGCATTGAAAGGATCTCCAATCTTTACATCAACCAATTCTAAACCTTTTGAAGCAAGTGTATTATTGAATTTGTCATAAATTAATTCTACACCTTTAAGTAATATATTATCATCCGATTTTTTAATTTCAATGATAGCTCTTTCAAAGTCATCGATTATAGGAAGTAATGATTGTAAAACATCTTGATTGGCAGTTTTAAACAATTCTATCCGCTCTTTTGACGTTCTTCTTTTATAATTTTCAAATTCTGCAAAAAGACGTAAATATTTATCTTTTTCTGAAACCAGCTCTTGTGACAATTTTTCCTCTAATGTAATTTCTTCTACAGAACCTTGATTTTCAGTACTTTGATCTACATTAGTTTCTTCTGTTATTTGTTCATTTTCGATATTCTCGCTCGCCATTTTATGTGAATTTTTAAATATATTTTTAAACTTCATTTTTTTAATTTCAGATTGCAAAAGTATTGCCATTTATTATTCAATGTCAAATTGTCATAAAATTATTTCTTTAATTAAAAATTAAACATCTATTTGTATGTCTTAAAAAATTATACTTTTTTTATGAAATCTCACAAAAACATTTTTATACTTTTGCATCAAAATAACTATAATTATGAAAAAAAGTATTTTAAGTTTATTCGTTTTAGCAGCTGTAACAGTTGCATGTAAAAAAAATAATGCTGCCGATGCTGCTGATGTAGCTGTGGCTACAGAAGCTGCAATAACTTACAAAGTAGATACGGAAAATTCTGTAATTGAATGGATTGGTTCTAAACCGGCAGGTCAGCATACAGGAACAATTTCTTTATCTAATGGGGAAATTTCTTTAAACAACGGAGTTGTAGAAAGTGGTAATTTTACTATCGATATGAACAGTATTACTGTTACAGATTTGCAACCAGAGGATGGTAAAGAAAGTCTTGAAAACCATTTAAAAGGAACTTCAGAGGATAAAAGCTCAGAAGATCACTTCTTTAATGTAACAAAATTCCCTGAAGGAACTTTTGAAATTACAGCGGTAAGTGCTAATGAAGGTATAAATACTATCGAAGGAAATTTAACTTTAAAAGGTATTACTAAAAATGTAAAATTCCCGGCTTCTGTAACTGTTGATGGTGATGTTTTGACTATTTCCAGTGAAATTTTCAAAATAAACAGAGTGGATTGGAATGTAAATTATGCTTCAAAATCGTTGGCAGATGATTTGAAAGACAAATTCATCAATGATGATATTGAATTGAAAATTACTATAAAAGCAGCAAAATAATTATTTAATTCATCTTATTTAATAATTTTAAACTCCGCAAATTGCGGAGTTTTTTTTATAATAAATTTTTCAGTGCTTTTTCTAATGTTGGAAATTGAAATTGAAACCCTTCGGCTATAATTTTTTTACAAGAAACATTTTGACTGCTTATCAAAACCTGATGCATTTCTCCTAGAATCATATTTAACACAAAAGAAGGGATTGCCGGTAAAATTACAGGTCTGTTTACCTGCTTTGCTATTTCATACATCAAAACTTTATTAGTAACAGGATATGGAGCAACCGCATTATAAACGCCCTCAAATTCTTGAGTTAATAAAAAATAATACATATTTATGAGATCTTGAATATGTATCCAGGATTGCATTTGCTTCCCGCTTCCCATTGGAGTGCCAAGCCCCAATCTGATCATTGGCAATAATTCTTTCAGTGCTCCTCCTTTTTCAGACAAAACCATTCCGGTTCTCAACTTGGCAACTTTTATATTTAGTAATTTGAATTTGTCGACACTTTCCTCCCATTTTTCTACAACCTGACCCAAAAAAGAATCATCAAAAATAGTATCCGATTCTGTTGCCACATGAGTTAGACTATCTTTATAAATTCCTGTTGCCGAAGCCGAAATAAAATGTTTTATTTGATGGTGATTATGTTTAAGGACTTTATAGATCAGGTTGGTTGAGAGTATCCTGCTTTCTATAATTTCTTGTTTATAGGATTTTGTCCATCTTTTGGCAATATTAGCTCCTGCCAAATGTACTATTGTATCTACGCCCAAAAATGCATTTTCGTCAATCTTACCTTTATCAGGATCCCAAAAAAAACCTTTAAAATGAGTATGATTTTGCAATTTATTTTTGGATGTAGATAAATAATGAACTGTTTGACCATTTCGAAGCAATAAATCTGTAAATGCCTTGCCTACTAATCCGGTAGCTCCTGTAATTAATATTTTCATGTTATTGAAATCTGATCATAAAAATACTACCCTACTCAGGATAATAAAAGTACTTTAGGCAATGTTTAACCTTTGATTAGTTACCTGATTATTGCTTTACTTTAATCGTCCACTCAAAATTAAACTCAGAAACAAGAACTCCTTCTTCATTTTTTCCTACAGACTTCATCCAAATAGTTTGTCCTTCTCCTGTTTCTATTGCTTTATCAATTACTTCTTTTATTGCTTCTCCATCCGCACATTCAAAATAAATTCTTCCGATAGCTTTTTTAAAAAAACCAGACCGATTATTGGCAACCAACATAGAAATTTTCTTATGGGATTGATTAATATGCAACATTACTAATGCTCCGGTAGATAATTCTGCGGCCATTGCCTGAACTGCAAAATACATCGAATTAAACGGATTCTGATTGATCCATCTATACTTTACGGTAGAAATACATTTTTGTTCATTAATTTCAGAAACCCTTACTCCGCAGAAGTATGCAGAGGGTAATTTAAAAAATAAAAACTTATTGAGATTGCGATTATTCAGTTTCATAACATGGAGTTTTTGTAAATGTAGCATAAATATTTTTATTTTTAAATGTTAATTTTATGTTAAATATTAGTACTATGTAATACAAGATACCTGCTTTTAGATATATATTTGCATAAGAAATTACTATCTATAAGAATATGGAATCATCAAATCAAAAAACAACAGCTACTCTAATGCATTTGAGCACATTTGCTCAATTTATTATCCCATTAGGAAATTTTATTGTTCCCGGAATCATCTGGGGGACAAAAAAAGACAACTCTGCACTTATTGATCAGGAAGGTAAAAACATATTAAATTTTCAGATGAGTGTATTTATGTATCAATTTATAATAACAACCATCGGGATCATCTTTTTACTAAGAGGGATTTTTATTGGAAATTTAGATTTTAATTTTACAGATCAATTTCAATACGTTTTAAGAGACCACGTAAATCTTACTACAGGAATTATAATTTTTTTTATATGTCTTTTAACGATTTGTCTCCTGGAGTTTTTCAAAATCATATTAACCATATATGCGGCTGTAAAAACATCCGATGAAAAAAATTATAAATATCCCATAAGCATAAAATTCTTTAGATAAAAAAATCAATCAATCATCAATCAAAAAACGAACATTATGGTAAATTTAATTATTACAATAGTTATGGTTTTATCAGGAACCATAGGTAATGCAGAATCTGCGTCTATTGAAACAAAAGAAACTGTTTTGACCGATCCGGTCATAAAAATGCCACAAGAAACTGATCTTAATGAAATTATTTAAAAAAGCCATACATCATGAATATTGAAAACACAAAAGCCCAAATGCGCAAAGGTGTTTTAGAATTCTGCATATTATCTGTTTTAAAAGAAAAAGACGCATATACTTCAGAAATTTTAGATACACTAAAAAATGCTAAATTGCTGGTGGTAGAAGGAACGGTTTATCCGCTTCTCACCAGGTTAAAAAACGACGGATTACTCAACTATCGTTGGGAAGAATCAACTTCCGGCCCTCCAAGAAAATATTATGGGCTTACAGAATTAGGCAAAACATTTTTAAACGAATTAAACGGTACCTGGACAGAATTATCCGATGCTGTAAACATTATAACCAACCAAAACTAAAAGTCATGAATAAGACGGTAAATATAAATTTAGGTGGAATGTTTTTTCATATAGATGAAGATGCATACCAAAAATTATCTCATTATTTTGATGCGATCAAAAGATCACTTACCAATTCCAACGGACAGGATGAGATCATCAAAGATATAGAAATGCGTATTGCAGAACTGTTTCTGGAAAAAAACGGAAACGGAAGACAGGTGATCGGATTAAAAGAAGTAGATGATGTAATTGCGGTTATGGGTCAGCCGGAAGATTACCGCATTGACAATGACGAAGAAGAAAACAAAACATACACTTCGTATAATTATGAAGGAGCAAAAACTTCAAAAAAATTATATCGGGATATAGACAATAGCATGCTTGGAGGAGTTTTATCCGGTTTGGGACATTATTTCGGAATAGACAAAGTGTGGTTAAGAATTATATTACTTGTTTTAGTCTTGTTTTACGGTACAGGAATTTTAGCCTATATTATTCTTTGGATAGTAATGCCTGCCGCTCAAACTACAACAGAAAAACTGGAAATGACAGGAGAACCTGTAAATATTTCTAATATCGAAAAAAAAGTAAGAGAAGGTTTTGAAAATGTTTCCCAAAAAATAAAAAATGCCAATTACGACAAAATGGGAAACCACGTAAAAACCGGTGCCGATAAAATCGCTTCGACAGCTGGAAATATATTTCTACAAATCTTTAATGTCATTGCAAAAATTATCGGAATATTACTGATATTAGGCACTTTACCGGTTTTGGCCATATTATTAATCAGTGTATTTACAATAGGTTCCACATCTTTTATGCCTATTCCATGGAAAGAATTATTCGATGCCGGAATGTATCTGGATTTTCCTTTATGGACCATAGGTCTTATCATATTTTTCTTAATAGGAATTCCTGTATTTTATGTAATGATCCTTGGTTTCAAATTACTTATTACAAACATGAAATCATTAGGAAATTATATCAATTACACATTGCTCTCAATCTGGCTTATTTCAATTGCAATGTTAATTTATCTTTTTATTGCACAATCTACACAATTGGCAGTTGCCGGGAAAATTTCCAAAAAAGAAATCATAACCTTATCTCCAAGTGATACTCTGGACATCAAATTTTATTTTAATCAAAAATATTCTAATTCGGCAGACGATCATATCGGTTTCAATATTGTAAAAGACGAAGACAACAACGACATGATCTTTTCAGACAATGTATCTGTTGAAATAATAAAATCCGAAGACAGAAATATTTATATTGAAATAATAAAAGAAGCGAGATCCAACTCTTTGACTGAAGCAAAAAATATTGCAGAAAAAATTCAGTACAATTACAATTTCGATGGAAAAACACTTTCGCTGAATAACTATTTACTTACCAATAAATCTCAAAAATTAAGAGACCAAAACATTAAGATACTCTTACATCTTCCGGAAAATCTCATTTTTAAATTAGATAAAAATTTCAGTACAAGAAATAACTCAGACTATTACTTTTTTCATTTCGAAAGAGAAATGAGCAACGAAATTTTCAGAGTAGAAAAAAATCAGGTAACTTGCATAAGTTGTATTCAAACTATAAAAGAAACAGAATCTGCAGAAATTACAAATGATACAATTTCTATAGAAACAAATACAAAAAACAATACACAAACCAAAGGTTTAACATTTGACGAAAATGGCAAAATCATAAAAAAGTAATCTTATGAAAACACTAAAAAACGCATTCGTAATCCTGGTATTAAGCTTTCTTGCTTTTTCTGTTACAGCATGTAATTTAAACATTAATACATCTAAGATAAAAGGCAACGGAAATGTAATTACACAAGACAGAACTATTTCCGAAAATTTTAATAAAATATCTGTAAGTCATGGTATTGATGTAAAAGTAAAACAGGACGATACAAAATCTATAAAAGTTGAAATAGATGAAAACCTCCAGGAAAACATAGCTATTTATGTAGAAAATAATACGCTCAGAATAAAAGCAAACGAATCTTACAGCTCAACCAAGGGTGCAACAGTTTATGTAACCAATCCGGATATTCTGGCACTTACATCGAGCTCCGGTTCCGGTATCGAAACAGAAAATACTATCAAAACCGTTTATCTGGAAATAAAATCTTCCAGCGGAAGCAAAATCGAAGCCAGTGTAGAAGCAGATGAACTCATTGCAGAATCCAGCAGCGGAAGCAAAATCGAACTGGAAGGAAAAGCACTCAAACTGGATGTTTCTTCCTCAAGCGGAAGCAGTATTGATGCAGAAGACCTGAAAGTAAATGAAGTTTCTGCACAAAGCAGCAGCGGAAGTTCGATAAAAACCTATCCTATAGAAAAACTTAATGCAAAAGCATCCAGCGGAAGTTCGATACGATACAAAAACAGTCCTACAGAATTAATTATCAAAGAAAGTTCCGGCGGAAGTATCAGAAAATAATCAAACTAAAAACATCTCCAGAAAAGAGATGTTTTTTTTTATATTTGTCAAAAGCATTAAAACATGAAACACCTATTCTTATCCATCTTACTATTATTAATCACACCCGAATTAATTGCTCAGAAAAAAGAAAAAATAAAAGGTTCTAAAATTGTATCCATCGAAAAGAAACAAATCGAATCGTTCGATAAAATTGAAGTTCAGGATAATCTGGAAATATTCCTCATCAAAGGAGAAAAAAACGAAGTAGAGCTTGAAGCAGACGATAATCTGCACGATGCAATACAAATTTCTTACTCAGGAAATACCATAATTCTCAATGCAGCACAAGAAATATTAAGTTTCAAAAAATTTATTATAAGAGTATATTTTACAGAAAGTTTTCAATCTGTCACTGCACGTCATAAATCCAAAGTACATGCATTAGAAAGAATGGAGCTAGCCGATTTAGAATTTCATGCTTTCGACAATGCTAAACTATTTCTAAATACAGATGCAACCAATCTCACTATTAATGCAGAAGATAAAACAGAAATTCAACTGAATACCAAATCAGAAAATGTAACTGTAATTTTGGGTAAAAATACCAATATGAAAGCATTGATCAATTCATCAAAACTAAAATTTGATATGTATCAAAAATCGAAAGCTGCTATAGAAGGAGACATTATTGATTTAACCTTAAGATTAGACAATAACTCTAATTTTACCGGAAAAAATCTAACAGCAAAAAATCTCAATCTTATTGCCGAAGGATTTTCATCAGGATCTGTTTTTGCAGAAACAACAGCAGATTTACAAATGAGCGGGAATTGTGAAATTCAATTATTTGGAGAACCCTCGATTACCCTTAGTAAATTTTCGGATACTGCTTCCTTGCTAAAAAAATCTATTGCTGTATCCAAATAAATATTTTTTCTCTGATTTAAGAATATCAATTAATTATTTCTTAATTAAAATATTCCTCGTTACATTTTACTTAAATTTGGCAAAAAATAAATCAATTGAAAAAACTGATATTTTTATTGACATTAGTTTGTAGTTTGTTCTCCAGTTTACCTGTTTTGGCTCAAACTCCAAAATTAATTATTGTAGAAAATTCTGATTTTGCAGAAACAAATCAAAACCTGATTCCCGATGCAGGAATTTTTACAGGAAATGTAAGAATTAACCATGACGGAGTTATTATTACTTGCAACAAAGCTTACTTATTCGATCAGGAAAATTATGTAAAATTATTTGGTAATGTTCAAATGGTTCAGGGAGATACACTTTTCCTTAACGGAAAATATGCAGAATACAGCGGAAACAGTAAACAGGCATTTGCAACAGGAGATCCGGTAATGCGTTCTCCCGACATGACACTTACAACCGACACAATTCACTTTGACAGGAATTCCCAGATTGCTTACTATAAAAATTTCGGGAAAATTATAAACAAAGAAAATACTCTTACAAGTGTTTCGGGAAAATATTTTGCCAATCAAAAAAAATCACAATTCCAGACCTCTGTAGTCATTACCAATCCCAAATATCAGATCAAATCAAATTATGTAGATTTTTATCACAATTCGGGACATGCCTATTTATTTGGTCCTTCAACAATTATCAGCAAAGAAGATTACATATATACCGAAAAAGGATTTTACGACAGTAAAAAAAATATCGGTCATTTTTTAAGAAAATCATACATCAGATACGATGACAGATTAATCGAAGGAGACAGTATTTTTTACAACAGAAATACAGAATTTGCCTCTGCTACAAATAATGTAAAAATTACCGATACCATCAATAAAGGAATCATAAAAGGTCATTACGGAGAAGTTTATAAACAACAGGACTCAATGTTTGTAACCAAGCGTGCAGTTGCGATCAACCTTGTAGAGAATGATTCGGTATACATTCACGGAAAAAAACTGATGATCACAGGAAAAGAAAACAATCGGATCATAAGGGCTTTCAATAATGCGCGGTTTTACAAATCTGATATGAACGGAAAATGCGATTCTATTCATTCCAGCACAAAAACGGCATTAACCCAGCTCATCGGGAAACCGGTAATTTTTAATGGTAAAAATCAAATGACCGGAGATGTTATTCATCTTATCGGAAATAACAAAACTGAACAGATAGATTCCCTAAAAGTGCTCAATAATGCTTTCATCGCTTCAAAGGACACTCTTGGCAACGGTTACAATCAACTCAAAGGTGTCAATCTTTACGGCAAATTCAAGGACAATAAACTCTATGAAGTAGATTTAGTAAAAAACACCGAAAAAATCTATTATGGTTACGACAAGGGAGCGCTTACCGGGATAGATGTTGGTGCAAGCAGCAGTATCAAACTAAAATTAAAAGACAATCAGATCACTACGATCCGATCCATCAATAATATAGAAAGTAATACTTATCCTGACGAAGAATTACCCGAAAATGCCAGAAAACTTCGCGGATTTATCTGGAGAGGAGACGAAATGATCTTATCCAAAGATGATATTTTTCCACCCGAAGAAAATGAACTTCATGAAGAAATCGTCAAAAAAAGTAATTCTGAAAAAAGCAAAGAGAATACTCCGATGGAGGTCAGAAAAGAAACACTTGACTATGACAAAAATAATCCGGATACCAACAAATAGTATCCTGTCATTTTTAATTCGATAAAATAATTAAAATTACACTTCAATCATATTTCTATGAAAAATGATTTTTTAAAATATCAGGCTCAAACATCGCCTTATCCTCTGGGTATGGAAGTTTCTCACGCAAAAGGTTCTTATATCTATGATACAAGCGGAAAAAAATATCTCGATTTTGTAGCCGGAGTTTCGGCATGTACTTTAGGACATCAGCCACAACGGGTAAACGATGCTATAAAAGATCAACTGGATAAGTATTCGCATGTAATGGTTTATGGAGAATATGCACAAGATCCCGCTGTATCATTTTGCAAATTACTTGCACACCATCTGCCCAAGGAGCTCAACAAAACATATTTGGTAAACAGTGGTACAGAAGCCACAGAAGGCGCATTAAAACTAGCCCGAAGAGTTACTGGCAGAAGCCAGTTAATTTCGTGTAAATATGCTTATCATGGCAATACAATGGGCTCTATGAGCGTTATGGGATATGAAGAACGTAAGCAGCCTTTTAGACCTCTTATTCCTGATGTAGATTTTATTACATTCAACAATGAAGAAGATTTACAAAAAATCACAACCAAAACTGCAGGAATTATCTTAGAAAGCATTCAGGGAGGTGCGGGGTTTATTGAGCCGCAAAACGGTTTTTTCAAAAAAGTACGTGAACGCTGTACCGAAGTGGGTGCAATGATGATAGTAGATGAAATTCAGCCTGGTTTCGGCAGAACAGGAAAACTATTTGGTTTCATGAATTATAATGCTGTTCCGGATATCATCATCATAGGAAAAGGAATGGGAGGAGGAATGCCGGTTGGAGGTTTTGTATCTTCGGCAGAAAAAATGGATTTACTTTGTGATGCTCCAAAATTAGGGCATATCACAACTTTTGGCGGTCATCCGGTAATTGCTGCCGCTTGTCTGGCGACTTTACAGGAAATTACAGAAACAAATTTAATAGAACAAACTTTAGAAAAAGAGAAATTATTCAGAAGGCTTTTGGTACATCCTTTGATACAAGAAGTTAGAGGCAAAGGCTTAATGATAGCCCCAATGACACCAAGTGCAGAAATAACCAACAAAATAATTTTGAAATGTCAGGACAAAGGACTCATTTTATTCTGGTTATTATTTGAAGAAAGAGCAATAAGAATAACTCCGCCACTAACAATAAGTAACGAAGAAATCCATGAAGGATGCGCAATAATCCTGGAAGTAATGGACGATGTGCTAAGAGAAATGTAAAATATTTTACATGATTAATTATAAAAATAACTATTTATTGATGTTAATTAAATTGTTTACAAATAATCTATTCTGTAAGAGTAAATTAATATTTTGTTGAGTAAATTTATTATCGATAAATATCAAATAAAAAAAATATGTATCCAGGTGAAGAAGAAAACGATGAGGACAATTTGACTCTTTCAAAATTTGAATCGATGTTGAAAACCAACAAAGTTTTCTTTTTTGATTCTGAAGAGTTTGAACGTATCATTTTATATTATTTTGATACCGGAAAAACAGCCCTCGCAAAAAAAGCATTAAAATTAGGTCTTGAACAACATCCCAAAGCTATTGGTCTAAAGTTGGTTCAGGTAGAGATTTTAATTTTTGAAAATAAATTAGAGATCGCAGAAAAACTTTTAGACGAAATATACGCTGTAGATCCTCAAAATGAAGAAGTTTACATTCAGATTGCAAGTATTCATTCTAAGAAACATAACCACCAGAAAGCCATAGAAAACCTGAAAATTGCTCTTTCCTATTCCGATGATATTGGAGAAATCTACAATATGATCGGCATGGAATATGTTTTTATGGATGAATTTGCTCAGGCAATAGATTATTTTCTGAGATTTGCCGAAGAACACCCGGAAGATCCGGCATCAATTTTTAACCTGATTCATTGCTACAGATTATCCGATCAAATCGAGTTGGCCATTGATTATTTAGAAAACTATATAAACCGTTTCCCATACTCTCATATTGCATGGTTTGAATTAGGCAGACTGTATTTTGAAGAAAAAAATTACGAAAAAGCACTTACTGCATATGAATATGCAACTTATATAGACGATAATTTTTTTGGAGCTTATATAGAAAGAGGAAAATCTCTGGAAAAACTAAAACGCTTTGAAGAAGCTCTTAAAATCTATAGCTACGCAATGACCGAAACCGATCCTAATCCATATCTGCTTATGAGAATAGGAAAATGCTTCAAAAAAATGGGTAACAAAACCGAAGCATTAAAATATTTCAATAAAACTATAGAAGAAGATCCATTATTAGACAAAGGATGGTACACTATTGCCAATTTTTATTATCACGAAAAAGACTATAACAAAGCACTTTTTTATATCAACAAAACAATAGAGATCGAAAATACATCTGATGTATACTGGAAAAAATATGCTCAGATAAACAGAAAATTAAATAATACAGAAGAAACCGAAATCGGGTATAGAAAAGCCGTACAACACGGAAACCTGGAACTCAACACATGGCTTTACTGGATTGATGCACTTATACATCTGGGAGAATATCAATCTGCAATAGAAACACTCACCGAGGCAGAAAACTATTTTTCTAAAGAGCCCCAGATCGAATATAGATTTGCCGGTGCTTATTTTATTGAAAATGATTTCGAAAAAGGAAAACTTCACTTTAAACAAGGAATGAAACTCGATTTTGAATCTATATATATCCTGATAGATTTATTTCCAACCATTTGGAAAAAAAAATACATAGAAAATCTTATTAAAGAATTTAAATCAAAATAAATTGATCGAAAAAAAAATATTTGGATTGATAGGAAAAAACATCTCCTACTCTTTTTCTGAAAATTATTTTTCTGCACAATTCAAAAAACTCGGATTAACAGATCATGGTTACCAAAACTTTGATATAGATTCTTTATTTTTTTTTCCTGAAATTATTGCAAACCAAAAAGTTAAAGGACTCAATGTAACTATCCCCTATAAAGAAAAAATTATTGATTTTCTTGACGAACTAAATAACGAAGCACGAGAAATTGGTGCTGTTAATACAATACAAATCACAGTCGAAAGAAGACTCATAGGTTATAATACCGATTATTATGGCTTTATGAAATCTATAAAACCATTACTAAAGAAACACCATTGCAAAGCTTTAATTTTAGGAACGGGAGGAGCATCGAAAGCTATTGCCTTTGCTCTGAAAAAACTAGGTATTGAGTATGTTTTCGTGTCCAGAGCTACGGGAGAAAATCGCATAACATACACTTCCCTTTCTCAGGAAATAATTCAGTCATATACATTAATAATCAATTGTACTCCTGTTGGTACATTCCCGGATATTGATCAATTTCCCGAAATCCCTTTTCAGTACCTTACAGAAAAACACCTGGTATACGACCTGATCTATAATCCGGAGGAAACTCAGTTATTGTATAAAGCAAAAATAAACGGAGCAACTGTTAAAAACGGATATGAAATGCTTGTCTTACAGGCAGAAAAAGCCTGGGAAATCTGGAATAAAAAACAAGATATTTAAGATTTATTTCTCAGGAATCTATATTTTACTACACTCTTTTTGTTTGGGTTTGAATACTATTCTTTTCATCTGGCATGATGAATGTAAAACCCTAAAATCATTCCCTTTACAAATTTTACATAAATTTTTCAGCCCTGATAGAGACGGTATCCTCGCACTTTGATTCTTTAAAAAGTGCGAGATAAAGGCGAAAGCAGGAAAATGGATCCTGAAAAATTACCAAGCGTTTCGCTCATAATATTAAATTTTTAAAGCATAATTTTGAGTTTTGTTTTGAATATTCGATAGCCTTTATTACCTTACGCCTTTAAATTTAGTACCAACCTTAAACATTTTATAAAATGTTAGAAGAAAAGAATGATAACCTGCAACATGCAGATGGAAATTTGAATCCGGATTCTCAAAACTCGAATCAAGAAATCAATCAGGATACATTTCCTGAAGAAAATTTATCTGCAGATCTACAAAATAGTGAAGAACCGATTAATGTGGTTTCACTAACCGATGAGCAAATAGCCGATGACTCTATGAATGTGGAACCTGCAACAGATGCAATGCAGGAAATTGCTTCGATGAACGCTGAAGAAAATGAGGACGAATCGCTAAAAGATAGTCATGAAATAGAAATGCTCAATTATGAGACCTTATCTATGGAAGATTTAGTTGGTGAATTAGAAAAACTGGCTGCTGTAGAAAAAGTAATGTCGGTAAAGAACCATATTGAAGAGATTCGCAAAGAATTTTTGTCTAAGTACAATCATTTTATTGAGGAGAAAAAAGAAGAATTTTTATCTGAGAATCCCGATACAACTGAAGATTTCCAGTACCATTTTCCTCTAAAAAATAAATTCGATTCGCTATACAACCAATATAGAGATAAAAAAAACATCCATTTTAAGAAATTGCAAAATGATTTAAAAGGCAATCTTGAAGTACGTATGGCTATTGTAGAAGAACTGAAAAGCATTATCAATCCCGATAATAATATCAAAGATACGCTCAAACAGTTTAATGAATTACGGGAAAGATGGAAAAATGCCGGTCCAATTCCTAAGGACAAATACAATCACGTCTGGAATAATTATCATTTTCATGTAGAGAATTTTTACGATTATTTACATCTGGATCGTGAAGCAAGAGACCTTGATTTTAAGCATAATCTTGAACTCAAACAAAAAATTATTACAAGAGTTGAAGAATTAATCAATGAAAACGATATCAATAAAGCTTTTAGAGAACTTCAGGATCTGCACAGGATTTGGAAAGAAGATATCGGTCCGGTAGCACGTGAACATCGTGATGAAATATGGAATCAGTTTTCTGCTCTAACCAAACAAATGCACGACAAACGTGAGCAACTATTTGAAGCGCAAAGAGGTAAGGAAGTCGAAAATCTGGCTGCAAAAAATCAGATTATAGCTCAAATCCAGAAATTGGCAAAAGAAAAAGTAAACTCACATGCACTTTGGCAAAATCAGGTTGAAAAAGTAGAAGCTTTAAGAAGTCAGTTCTTTAATGCCGGAAAAGTTCCGCTGGAAATCAACGAATCTACCTGGGCAGCTTTTAAAAATGCTGTGAGGGATTTTAATGTACTAAAAAATTCTTTTTATAAAGACATAAAAAAAGATCAGCAAGAAAATCTCAATAAAAAAAATGCCCTTTTGGCAAAAGCAATTGAATTGCAAAATAGTGAGGATTTTGCGACTACAACGCCAATAATGAAACAAATCCAGGAAGAATGGAAATCTATAGGACATGTGCCCAGAAAATTTTCAGATAAGATCTGGAAAGATTTTAAAGATGCCTGCAATAAATATTTCGAAAGATTAAAAGAAGTTCGCTCTGAAGTAAACGAAGAAGAAGTTAAAGCTTACGAAAAGAAAAAAGAATATTTAGAACAATTAAGAAATTTTGAACTTATCGGAGAACATAAAACCGATCTTGATGCTATAAAAGCTCATATAGAAACATGGAAATCTTTTGGAAAAGTTCCTCAATCCAAACGACATATCGAAGGGAAATTCAATAAAGTTCTGGATGTGCTTTTTGAAAAATTAAGTTTGAGCAAGCGTGATTCAGAAATGATGCGTTTCAGCAATCGGGTAGAACAATTAATGGGTTCTGATGATTCGCGAAAAATAGAAAGTGAAAAAATCTTTATTGGCCGAAAAATTGATGAAGTACAGAATGAAATTTTTCAGTTAGAAAATAATATTCAGTTTTTTACAAATACCAAAAATGCTAAAAAAGAAAATTCTATTGTTCTTGAAGTTAGAAAAAACATAGAAAAGCACAGAGAAGCATTAGATATGTGGAAAGAAAAATTGAAACAATTGAGAGATTTCAAACAAGAATAATTTCCGGATTAAAAAAAAGCCGCAATATTCAAATTGAATATTGCGGCTTTTCTATAAACTTCTCTTCCTGATTTTGTCTATTTGTAATATCTTATTTTTCAATTTCAAGATCAATCATATAAATTTTGCTTAGACCGTTTTCGCTCTTGAAAAGGTATTGATTCAATTCCTCAATATTTTTGAAAAGTTTCGGTTGTATATTATTTCTTTTACTTGTAAAATAAAGAATCTGATTCTTCTCATCGTAAAAAGGACAATATTCCATAAATTTAGTATTAATTATTCCTCCCAAATTTCTTGCTTTTGACCAGCTTCCATCTTCATTTTTTTTGGAAATATATAGATCGCCACTACCCAAACCGCCCGGCTCATTATATTTAGTATAAATTAAAAAATCTTCATTTCTCGATATGAAAGCATTAAACTCATAACCAGAGCTATTAATATTTTTATCAAGTATTTGCGGGGGCAGATAAGACCCTTTTTGAAATTGGGATACATAAATATCGTCTTTACCCATTCCGGTAGGTAAATCTGCAGTAAAATACAAATTATTATTTGCAGAAACTGAAGGATAAAACTCGTCATTCTCTGTATTTATTGGACTTCCCATGTTTATTGGAGCAGACCAATCTTCATTTTTACTTTCTCTCGAAACGTACCATATATCAAAATCTTTTGGTTGTATTGATGATAATGTTAACGGCCTGTTTGAAGCAAAATACAATTTAGTTTGGTCAGGAGAAAGAAAAGGTTCTAAGTCTGAAAAACTACTTGAAAAAGTCATTAACCGGGGATCAGACCACTTATCTTCTATCTTCTTCATATATGCAATTTGTGATATTTCCTGAAAAGGACTTTGAATGGTAAAATAAATTTCATCTCCTGTAGTAGAAATACAAAAATCCCTGACACTTAAAAACTGATTGAGTTTTTCGTTCACCAGTTCTACTTTCGGAGAATTTTGACAAAAAGCTTGGGTTGGTAAATAAAACAAAACTGCCGTGATAAATATCTCAAATCGTATATACATAAATGATAAGGTTACTTTAAATTGTTTATGCTCAGGTCAAATATACAAAAAGGTATTTCTGTTTTTATCAAAATCATATTGGTTCTAAACTGTTATCTTCGTCACCAGTTATAGTTTCCTCATAATCTCCGGATAAGTATTTATTGATCCGGATAAGTACTAAAAACATAAAAACCTGCAAATCATAAGATTTACAGGTTTTTGAAGAAAATTCTTGGTGGAGTCGCCGAGAATCGAACTCGGGTCCAAACAAGCAATCAAAAAGCTTTCTACACGTTTATTTCCTGATTAAGTTTTCGACAAAAAGCAAGGCCAGAAACAGCCACTTTTCGCTTAGCTTTATAAATGTCAGAACGGATTTAAAGCATTACCGTTCCTAGGTTTACTTTTACGGTTCCCCTAATCCAAACGCCATAAACCAAGGCTTTCGAGGAGAATCTAGCTTTCCTACCTTGTAGGAACTAGGCAAATCGTACTATAATTCGGATTAAGCAGCTAAAGCGTAATTATTTTCGCCGTTTATAAAGTTTGAAACCTTTTATTTACGAGAATTGTCCCAGTTCTCGACGTGCTTACTTATCAATTCCACTCGCTGTCAAAACCAGTCGACCCCTATGAAATTTGTAAATGCAAAATTAATCAAATATTTTTCAATTAATCTATCAAATCCTTATTTTTAATTTCCAGTGGATAATTTCCAAAAAGAGACGATAAAATAAATGAGCGATAAGGAATTGTAGTATATTTATTACTTAAAGCAATAATCACAACATTTTCGGATTTGAGCTTTACTAAAGAAGAAGTGTTTCCATGCCACCAGCCGTTATGATAAAACAATGTCGACCCGTTATCATACTCTAACAATCTAATTCCTAAACCATAATTACGTTTTCCTTTTCTTTCATAACTATAGCCTCTATAAATATCTTTCAGTAAATTAGAATTTACAAAATCTGGATTGCTGATTGCATTGTCAAATTTGAGCAAATCTCTTGGAGTTGAATAAATGTTTTTATCTCCATAAATCCCATCTAAATGATCTAAATGATGTAAAACAAAATTAGATTTATATGATTGTGAAAATCGTTTGACATCATCAATGTTCATTGCAACCTTCGTGTTTTCCATTTCTAAAGGTTCAAAAATCATTTTATGCAATGCCTGATCGAATCTCAGTCCGGTAACTTTTTCTATAATCAAAGCCAGCATGACATAGTTAGTATTACAATAGGTAAATTTTGTATCCGGTCTAAAATCTAAACTTACATCGTTTTTAATAAATATATCTAAAATATCCTGATTCTTCAAAAAATTCCGATGATCCCAAATTGATCTATCATCAAAATAATAAGCATAATTAGTCAATCCACTCCTATGATTTAATAACATCCTGATGGTAATCTCCGGATATTGAAAATTCTTTAAAATAGTATTTACTTTCTGATCCAGCTTTAGTTTTCCTTCATCGATCAATTTTATAATTGCAGCAGCTGTAATCATTTTACTCACAGATGCCAAATGAATTGGTGTATTTGCATCTATCGTATCTTTTGATTTAAAATCAGAATATCCGGAATATCCTTCAAATAAAATTTTACCCTTTTGAGCAACCAGAAAACTTCCACTCAATTTATTTTTCTGCCAGTTCTTTTTATAAAAAGAAGCAATGGTATCTATTTTATTTTGATCAGCTTTATAGTTTTTATTTGTATAGAAATAAGGTTGGATCTTAGGAAATGTATCCAGAACGATACTATCGGAATTTTTATTTTGAACAATTTGTTTGCTTTCCTGACAACCGGACAAACAGTAAAATAATATTAATATAGGTAAATAACTTCTAAATTTCATTTCAGTAAATTGGGTCACAAATATAACCAAACCATAACATTTATAAATACGAAATTTTATAAATCGGAGATTTTATAAAGAAATATAACCAATTATAAAATGCTCAACTTATTTTTAAACTCACATCAATATTGTCACCTTTTTTATTCTGTTTTTTTTGGACAAAGAAATTCTAAATGTTACATTTGGAACAAAATTCAACCGTATCAGTTATTTTTATTTAAAACAACAACTCAAGCTTAACAACACACCTATTTTATTATTATTTTTATGAAAATTGGAATTATTAAAGAACGAAAAAATCCTCCAGACAGAAGAGTTGTTTTATCTCCAAACGACCTTGTGGAGATAACATCGAAATATCCTGATGCAAAATTTAAAGTCGAAAAATCAGACGTCCGAATTTACACCGATGATCAATATTCCGACTTGGGTTTTGAACTTAGTGAAAATATGGAAGATTGTGATGTACTCTTAGGTGTTAAAGAAGTTCCGGTAGAGAACCTGATTCCAAACAAAAAATATTTTTTCTTTTCCCATACCATCAAAAAGCAAATTCACAATAGAAAATTGCTCAAAGCGATTTTAGACAAAAATATTACGCTTTATGATCACGAAACCATAGTAGATCAGGAATACAAAAGACTGATCGGTTTCGGAAGATATGCAGGAATAGTTGGGGCTTATAATGGTATTCGTGCATTCGGAATAAAATTTGAACTATTTAATCTCCCAAAAGCAGAAACCCTGTCTGGCAGAAATGAACTTATTGAAAGACTTAAAAGAATTACCCTCCCTCCTATTAAAATCGTGTTAACCGGTAATGGAAAAGTAGGTAATGGAGTAAAAGAAATTCTTGATGCTATAAAAATAAAACATGTTTCACCTGCAGATTTTTTATCTAAAAATTATACACAATCCGTCTATACTCAAATAGATGTATTAGATTATAACAAAAGAATAGATGGCAGAATTTTGGGTAAAGAAGACTTTTATAACTTTCCTGAAAACTATACTTCCGATTTCGAAAGATTTACAAAAGCTGCAGATATTTATATGGCAGGACATTTTTACGGAAATAATGCCCCTAAAATTTTAACTCAAGAAATGCTTCGTGCAAACGATTGCAAAATCAAAGTTGTAGCTGATATTTCTTGTGATGTTAATGGTCCTATAGCATCTACCATAAAAGCTACGACAATTACAGACCCACTCTTTGGATATTTGCCAAGCCAACATAAAGAAGTAGATATTTTTCATCCCTCTGCAATCGTAGTTATGGCTGTAGATAATCTCCCTTGCGAATTACCCAAAGACGCCAGTGAAGGATTTGGGAAGATGTTCATTGATCATGTTATTCCATCTTTTTTCAATAATGATAAATTCGGAATTCTTGAAAGAGCAAAAGTAACAGAAAATGGTCAATTAGCAGAAAGGTTCCGATATCTACAGGATTATGTAGATGGTCGGCTGCTAGAATCGATTATATAAAAAATTAAAATGCCCTCAATTAGGGCATTTTTTTATGAGCTGATTTTTACTTTATAAATATATTTTTCTACTCGGTTCTTTTTATTTCAATTTAGGACTAAATCTAAAAAACAGCTACTCAATCGTTGTAAATCAGCTAAAAACTAATCCTGAAATATTTTAAGAAAACGTTTTCGTTAATAACTTCATGTATATTAGTTTGTTTCAAATCAATATAAAAGTGATATTTAACGAAGATTTAATATTATAAAAAATAAAACCACTAACCATAATTAAAAACATTAACATGAATTCTATCAATTCTAAAACCAATTGGGGACAATTTATCCCGCTTGTAACGGTCTTTTTCTTTTGGGGATTTGTCGCAGCCAGTAACGATATCCTAATCCCTGTGTTCAAAGACGCTTTTAACTTATCTCAGAGAGAAAGTCAATTAGTATCATTGGCATTTTATATTGCATATACAGTCGGATCTCTTATTTATATGATCGTTTCGTATATTATAAAACAGGATATTATCAATAAAATAGGTTACAAAAACGGATTATCTTTAGGATTGTTAGTTTCTGCATTAGGAACGTTATTATTTTACCCTGCTGCAAATTCCGGTTCATTTCCTTTAATGCTATCGGGATTATTTATCGTTGGATTAGGGTTTTCTTTACAACAAACCGTCGCCAATCCTTTGGCAATTGCATTAGGATCAATTACAACAGGATCTCAGAGATTAACACTAGCGGGAGGGATCAATAATTTCGGAACTACGATCGGGCCATTAATTGTAAGTTTTGCCATTTTTGGATCAAGTTCGGCAACTTCAACAACCATGAGCATAGAGAGTGTAAAAATCCCTTATTTGATACTCGGTCTGGCTTTTTTACTAGTTGCTGTTTTTTTAAAATTTTCCTCTTTACCCGATCGACCTGCAGCCGTAGAAGAAGAAGTTTCTGTTTCTAAATCATCAAAAAGTAATGCTTTACAATATCCACAACTGGTTTTAGGTATGATTGCCATTTTCTTGTATGTTGGAGTGGAAGTTTCGACGGCAAGTAATTTACCCGAATATATGTCAAAAGATTTAGGTTTTTTAACTCAAGATATTGCTCCCTATATTTCATTATACTGGGCAAGTTTAATGATAGGAAGATGGACCGGAGCAGTAGAGGCTTTTACGGGCGATATTTCAAAACAAAAAATATTCAGATTCTTAGCTCCATATCTGGCTTTTGGAGTTTTCTTAGGCGTCAATGCAATTGCCAACCATGATCTGACACCATTTTATATCTATGCATTAATCATTTTAGTATTAATTGCTGCAGATATGGCAAGTAAAGGGAATCCGGCAAGAATGCTTTTGATATTTTCTTTATTAGGGATAACCTCATTACTCATTGGTATGTCAACAACAGGAATGATAAGTGTATATGCTTTTACAAGTGTTGGTCTTTTCTGTAGTACTTTGTGGCCTTGCATATTTACATTGGCGATTAGCGGATTGGGTAAAAATACCAGCCAGGGAAGTAGTTTCCTGATCATGATGATTATGGGAGGAGGAATTGTAAGCTGGATTCAGGGGGGTGTTGCAGATTATACCAATATTCACACAAGTTATATTGTTGGAGTAGTTTGCTTTATATATCTCGCATTTTATGCATGGAAAGTAAAAGGTATCTTGCAGAAACAAGGGATTTCTTTTGATAAAAAAGAAGTTGCCGGACATTAATAACCGTTGATTAAAACATATTCAAAAAGCAAAAACCTCACAGAAATGTGAGGTTTTTATTTATTTGAAAAATCAGAAGAAATTAGTTTCCTCCTTTTTCCATTTTAGCTTTTAATTCAGCAAGGATATCATTGTTATCTCCTAAAGTAGATGCTGCTGCATTATTATTGGAAGTAGCATTGTTATCTGCAGCTTTCACATTTTTTTCTTCTTCATCTCTGAAAATAGCCGTGTGAGAAGCTACAACTCTTTTGAATTCTTTGTTGAACTCGATTACTTTGAAATCAGCAGTATCGCCTTTTTTCAATTTTTTACCGTCTTCTTTTTCTAAGTGACGCGTTGGAATAAAAGCAACAACATCGTCTCCAAAATCTACAGTTGCACCTTTGTCAACAATTTCAGAAATTTCACCGTTATGAATAGTTCCAACAGCAAAAGCTTCTTCGTGTTTATCCCAAGGGTTTTCAGTTGTTTGTTTGTGACCTAAAGATAATTTACGTCCTTCAACATCTAATTCAAGAACCACAACTTCTAATTTCTCACCTACATTTACAAATTCAGATGGGTGTTTGATTTTCTTAGTCCAAGAAAGATCAGAGATGTAGATAAGTCCATCAACTCCTTCTTCAAGTTCTACGAATACTCCAAAGTTTGTAAAGTTTCTAACAGTACCTGAATGTTTAGAACCTACAGGATATTTAGAAGTAATATCAGTCCAAGGGTCTTGAGTCATTTGTTTGATACCCAATGACATTTTACGGTCATCTCTATCAAGAGTCAAGATTACAGCTTCTACTTCGTCACCAACTTTTACGAAATCCTGAGCACTTCTCAAGTGAGTAGACCAAGACATTTCAGAAACGTGGATCAAACCTTCAACACCT
>CAZSOC010000010.1:0-65464 GCA_964608415.1 uncultured Flavobacterium sp. | reverse complement strand
TCACTAAAATTATTTGTAATCCAATGCCGGCAGATACCACTTTAGCCTTACAGACATCAATCTGAGCGCTATCATTACCACAGAAACCGTAATGTACAAAATATCCTGATTGAGATTAAATTCTTTCAAAATAAAAAACAAAATCCCTCCAAAAAGACATATTGTAGCATAAATCTCTCTTCTGAAAATTACCGGAATATCATTACATAAGATATCTCTGATTACTCCTCCAAAACAAGCTGTCATTGTTCCCATTGCAATACACAATATAGGATGAAGACCTGCTATAATCCCTCGTTCCAGACCTATTAGGGTAAAAACTCCAAGTCCGATCGTATCAAATAAAAATAATGAAGTCCTGAACTTATCTAATTTTTTTCTAAACAAAATAGTCAGTGTATATCCTATAATGATAAAATATACATAATTCAGGTCCAGCATCCAGCCAACAGGAGTTCTCCCGATCATAACATCTCTGAGTGTTCCGCCTCCGACTGCAGTAACAAATGCAATGATAAACACCCCAAAAGGATCTAATCTTTTACTCATAGCAGTAAGTGCTCCGGACATTGCAAATGCCATGGTACCGATAATATCTAGAAAATAAAACAAGATTTATATTTTTGAAAATGAATATTAAACAAAATATAATGCAAAATAAAACAATATTTTACAAATATCACATTGTTTGAGTGTAATAATTATAATCTTTCAAAATTTTATCAATAAACTGGTAATCTGATTCTTCAGTCGATTTAATACCTGTTACCATTTCTATCTTTTGCTTAAGCTGATTGAGCAGCACAGGATCTTGTATCTTTCTGGAAGTGTTAAAAGTGTTTTTGATGATGCGTACATCATTATCTGTTAGTTTAATGACCTGTGAGTATTTGGGAATATAATTATCTTCCAGGTTTTCCAGAATAGTACTGTTTATTCCTACATCATTTTTAAGAGAAACAACTGCTGTTCCTGCTGCCATATCTCCAATACGCTGACTGTTTTTACTGATGGCTATACTTACAATTCCTATAATCCCCATCAAAGCATTAATATCTATCACTCTGCACACCCAACGCATAAAATAATCAAAAAAACTCGCCTGATAACCATCTATTTTGATTACTTTTATCTTTAATATTTTCTTCCCTAAAGTTTGACCTTCCAAAAAACTTTCCAATATCAGAGTATAAAATACTGCCGGACTGTACAATATAGTTGCTATGGAAAACGTAGTCCAAAAATCCGAATTATTCATTAAAGCTTCCAAAGGAGTGTAATTGATAATAATAGTAACCCCTATAATATATATAAAGGCGAACACACTATCTAAAATACTTGCCAAAATTCTCTCACCGATTGTAGCTGTAATAAAAGAAATATTTACATTTTGTGTTGTATTGATATTTAATTCTGACATATTTTATAAATTAGCCCCTATGAGAGAGGTCGCTTTTATCAAACAAAATAAAGAAAAATGGTTGGAATTAGAACAATCTATTTTCGGAAATCATAAAAAAAATCCGGATGAGTTAGCCAGTCTGTATATTCAGATGATGAATGACCTGTCTTATGCCCAAACTTATTATCCAAAAAGTAAAACAGTAACTTATCTCAACTATTTGGCTATTCAAGTCTATCAGCAAATTTATAAGACCAAAAGGTATGACACCAATAGGATCGTGCAGTTTTTTTCTTATGACTTACCTTTGATCATGTACCAATACAGAAGATACGTATTATATGCCTTTGTGTTATTTTTCTTATTTGTAGGTATCGGTGTGCTTTCTGCCATATACGACGATGGTTTATCCCGGTTAATTTTAGGCGATCAATATGTCAATACTACTCTCAAAAATATCAAAGACGGTAATCCTGTTGCCATATACAAAAGCAGCAACGGAATAAGCAGTTTTATAGGGATAACCGCCAATAATATTAAAGTCGGATTATATTGTTTTATTGGAGGATTCTTTGGAGGGTTTGGTACTTTTTATATTTTATTGCAAAATTGTTTGATGCTCGGGACATTTCAATATTTTTTCTATGAACATGATGTGTTCTGGGAAAGTGTAAGAGGTATCTGGATACACGGTGCTATGGAAATTTTTGCCATTGTTATAGAAGCTGCAGCGGGATTTATACTGGCTGCTTCTATCTTATTTCCCAGAACTTATTCGCGATTAACATCTCTCAAAATAGGTTTTACAACCAGTCTCAAGATATATATCAGCACACTACCTTTTACCATTTCTGCTGGTTTTTTAGAAGGATTTATAACCAGGTATTCATTAGAAATGCCCAATTGGCTTAATGTTTTTATTATCCTCTTTACCCTTGGTTCGATTACATTTTATTATCTTATTTATCCATATTGGGTAGCCAAAAAAGTATATGCTTAAAAGACTGTTTTTTATAAAAAATCACTATTTGTTAGGAATATTTTTTACCTTTCACATGGCTGCACAGGACTATAAAGAAGTTGTTTCTCTTATAGAAAAAGACACTATTATAGAAACCAATTCTGTCTTGTTTACAGATACAACTTCTATAAATCTCAGATACTTTGAAGAAAACTTTGATCAAAAATACAAAAGTGCAGATTTTGATTATTCTGAACAGAAAAGCAACACTCAGCAACAAAATTATTATCAAAAATTTTTGAGATGGTTACAGCGGTTCTTAGGCGGAAATGAGGAAAAAACGTTTTCTATTTTAAACACTGTTTTCAAAGTAATTTTTGTAGGATTGCTATTGGTAATCGCTTATTTTATCTACAAATCATTCAATAAAAATAAAGGTATTTTGCAGGCAAATACTAAAAAACTCCACAACGATTATACAGAGATCACCACTCAGTTTCAACACACCGATTTTACCAATGCAATTACTCATGCCATAAAGAACAACGACAAACGACTGGCGATCAGATTATATTATTTGTGGCTGCTCAAAAAAATGGCAGATAACCATATAATCGTTTTGGATGAAGAGAAAACCAATTCTGATTATTATTACGAAATCAAAAAAGAATCGCTCAAATCTGAGTTTTCTTACCTCTGTTATTTATATGAACATATTTGGTATGGCGCTTTCGAAGTCGATGACCATCAGTTTGAAGTATCTGTAAAAACATTTCAAAAAACCATAGAATCAGTTTACTAATGGATCGCACACTCAAAATATGCCTCGGACTTGTAGGAACGCTGATCATTTTGCTGATCATCAACGATTGTTCACAACCCAAACCTATAGATTGGAGTTTCAACCTCGGAGCCAATGACAAACGCCCTTTCGGGATGTATATATTCAATAATGAATATGCGCATTTTTTTAAAAATCAGGAGGCAGATCATTTTGCCGAAACTCCTTATGAATTTCTTGATAAAAATTATGATTATAACATCAATGACGGTGAATATGATATAGAAGGAAACATTCTTATCGTTTCAGCTTATAACGATATCGATACAGAGTCTATAGAAGAGCTGTTATATTTTGCCAAAAACGGAAATGATGTCTTTATGAGCATGACCGCATTTTCTAAAATGCTTCTGGATAGTCTTCATATTAAAATAGTTGAATACGACGATTTCTCAAAAGACAGTCTGATTACCCTGACCAATAATGCATTCAAAAAACAACAATATCAATTCGATAAAGGGCGTTCTTATGGTTATTTTAATTTAAAACCCGAAAGTAACGCCATGATCCTGGGAACTATGCACAATGATCCCGCAAAACCTAATTTTATAAAATGTCCTTATTACGGAGGTAACTTTTATTTGCATACAGAACCCGGAGCTTTTACCAACTATAACCTGCTCCAGCCCAAATTGGCACAATATACATCCCATATATTGTCATATATAAATAGTAAAACGATCTACTGGAGAACCAACGAATATGTTTTAGACAAAAAACAACAAAACCCTCTTAGGTTTATCCTCAGCAATCCGCCACTCAAAGCGAGCTGGTACATCTTGATTTTTGGATTTCTGCTTTTTATTTTGATAAATGTCAAAAGAAAACAACGCATAGTTCCGGTGATTCTTCCTTTTGAAAACTCTACTGTAAGTTTTACCAAAACCATCAGTAATCTCTACTTACAAGATAAAAATCCACACAATATCATCGACAAAAAAATCATCTACTTTTTAGAAAGAATCCGAACAGAATATCATATCGATACAACACGTATCGATCACAGGTTTGTACAGCATCTGCACAACAAAACCAACAAAAGTATAACAGATATACAACAACTTGCAGATATGATCAATCACCACAATAAAGGTTTTTTTGAGGGAATTGAATCAGATTTGATAAAAATGAATAATTTAATGGAAAAAATCCTTAACTAATATGGAAGAAAATAATATCCCTGAAGAAATAATCCAGGAGCACGTAAGCTTTGAATCCCGTTTGCAGATCGATCAATTACAAATTGCTGTCAATAAGTTACGCGAGTCTTTTGCATCTGTTATCGTAGGACAGGAAAAAACAATAGATCAGATATTGGTAGCTTTATTATCCAGCGGACATATTCTTATAGAAGGAGTTCCCGGAATAGCCAAAACTATTTTAGCTAAACTACTGGCAAAATCTGTTGCCATAGATTACAGTCGAATACAGTTTACCCCAGATTTGATGCCGTCAGACATTATCGGTACTTCTGTCTTTGATATTAAAAAATCCGAATTTGAGTTTAAAAAAGGACCTCTATTTGCCAACTTAATACTCATAGACGAGATCAATCGTGCTCCCGCCAAAACCCAGGCAGCTTTGTTTGAAGTAATGGAAGAGCGGCAGATCACTACAGATGGCACTACTTACAAAATGCAGGAACCTTTCCTGGTTATCGCTACTCAAAACCCGATAGAACAAGAAGGTACTTATCGTTTGCCCGAAGCACAACTGGATCGTTTTCTGTTTAAAATTAGTATGTCTTATCCTGATCTCAATGAAGAAATCATGATTTTGCAAAGAGAACATGCTTTACAGGATAATGACAAACTGGAACAAATACAACCTGTAATTTCAGCTGCAGAAATTATCCTTTTTCAGAGCATTACCAAACAAGTTGTGGTAGAACAGCATTTACTTGAATACATTGCAAAAATTGTCCTCAATACCAGAGAAAACGCTTTTTTATATATGGGTGCTTCTCCTCGTGCCTCTATCGCTATTCTCAACGCTTCCAAAGGATTTGCAGTACTGAGAGGCAGGGATTTTGTTACTCCGGAAGATATTAAAAATGCCGCAATACCTGTTTTACAACACAGAATAATTGTAAGCCCGGAACGTGAAATGGAAGGAATTACTGCTGTAGAAATTATTGGTCAGATATTAGAAAGTGTGGAGATTCCAAGATAGTTTTCGATTAAAAAAACAAAAATATGCAATTCATCAAAAGCATCTATCTCAATAACCGCTTGTTTTTTATCCTCATGGGATTCATGATCTTATTTGGAATAGCGTTTATATTTCCATTTCTTTACAATGCAGCATTGTATCTCTTATTGTTTCTGGGAATATTAACAGGTTTGGATATTTTGTTTTTGTATATCCACCCACAGGGGATTACTGCCAGTCGTACTACTCCCGAAAAGCTGTCCAATGGAGATGAGAACCCTGTAAATATCCATATTTATAATCATTATGGAATTTCTATAATCTGTACCGTTATAGATGAAATTCCCTATCAGTTTCAAGTAAGGGATTTTAATATTTGTAAAACGTTGTCTTCGCATGAACAGGTCAATTTACAATATCATTTACGACCTACAGAGCGTGGCGAATATTTTTTTGGACATTTGAACATCTATGCTAAAACGCCGCTGGGACTGGCTAGCCGAAGATACCGTTTTGACTTTAATCACATGGTTCCCAACTATCCATCGTATATTCAGTTACGCAAATACGATCTAATGGCTTTTTCCAATCATATTTTTCAGTATGGCGTAAAAAGAATCCGGAAAATAGGACACACTATGGAATTTGAGCAGATCAAAGATTATGTAACGGGAGATGATATTCGCACCATCAACTGGAAAGCCACAGCTAAGAAAAATGCATTAATGGTCAATCAGTTTCAGGACGAAAAATCACAAAATATCTATATGATCATCGACAAAGGACGGTTAATGAAAATGCCGTTTGAAGGGCTCAGCCTTTTAGACTATTCTATTAATGCTACACTGGTGCTTTCTAACATAATCCTCAAAAAACAGGACAAAGCAGGTATGATGGCTTTTTCTAAAAAAATAGACAACCGGGTGGTTTCCAACAGAAAGTCCAACCAGATGCAGCTCATATTACAAAATCTTTATAATATTTCTACCGATTTTTTCGAAAGTGATTTTTCGAAACTTTATGTAGATATCAAAAAAAATATTGCCCACAGAAGTTTAATAATGCTCTATACCAATTTTGAAACTTTAGAGAGCCTCCACCGGCAATTGCCTTATCTTAAAGGAATTGCAAAAAACCACCTTTTGGTTGTAATCTTTTTTGAAAACTCAGAGCTCAACGATATGATACGCTCTAACGCACAAACCCTGGAGCAGATTTATGACAAAACCATTGCCGAAAAATTTGCTTATGAAAAAAAACTCATCGCCAACGAATTAAGAAAATACGGTATTTATGTAATTCTGACTCCTCCCAACCAATTGACTGTTGACAGCATCAATACTTATCTGGAAATCAAAGCAAGAGGAATTTTATAATAAAGAGACAACCCGAAAGTTGTTTTTAAAATTTTGTGTTTATCTATTTTTAATTTATATTTTTAAAAATAACACATCAACACATCTAGAACATTACCTTAACTTTTCATCTTCTAATTTTTGTTTTAAATCAATCAATATTTCTCTAAGTGAAACTTCATTGTCATAAAAATTAAATATATCTAAAAGTTGACTTAATGATTCCGCCTGCCAAGCATTTTTGGATAAATCAATTTCGGATAAAAATATTTCTAGTCTTTTACGTACAACTTCACCACCAATAACATTTCGCACTTCAAATTCAAAATCTTCTAATGTTTCAATCGAATTAGGCCAATCATTAATTGAATTAAGCAAAACTTCTATTAAATTTAATAGAATAGTTTTTACTTTATTCAATTCTTGAATTTCTATTAACCTATTAATTTCTAAAACTTTCATTGTCCTAAATTTTTAAATGATTTTTGATGCCAATAGTTATCTTTAGTTTTTACATCAAATACTTGCCTTGTAGTATTGTTTCGGAAATAATGTGTCTCTATTTTACTTCCTTTCTGTATCCCTGCTTCATAAACTTTTACCCAATCTCCTTTTGAGGTAGCGTTTAATTTATTTAGCAACTCTGTATTTTTGATTGGTACGGTTACTTCTCCTGCTGCTTTATATCCCTTTCCCATCACGTTTGCAACCGATTTTTTAAGTTGAAGTCCCCCCTTAGCAGCATTCTATACTTTATCCCATTTTTCAATAACTACTTTAGCCTGCTCCACAATTTTTTTCCATTCAGGGTCATTTATTATTTCTTCATCCGATTCTTTATCATTATAACTATTTAGTAGTTCTCTTAACTTATTTAATTCAATTATAGTATCGTCAGATAGTCCTATTTGTGAAGAAGTCCTATCAATAAAATCATCAAAATTAAAATCATCAAACAACGAACACATCAATTCCACGTAGGAAGACATAAGTCCTGTATCATTATTCTCATTTAGCCATATTTTTCTTTGTAAAGCTAAATCTGAAGCTTCAATTATTCTTTCATATATGTATTTCGTTATTATATCCATAAATTTAAAACTTTGGCATATTATTAATATTGAATTGGTTTAATGGAATATGAGCTTCTGGAATATTTCCACTTGGTAGAGGATTTCCTTTTACATCATAAAATTTACCATCCTTCATATATTTAATATATGGATTCTGTTGCGCAGGAAATGAACTATTGGGATTCCCAGGCATTTGTCGTATTTGGTTATGAGGATTTTTAGGGTCGACAAACTTTACACCCCCGCCTTTACCACTTGCCTTTGTTATCCATCCTTTCGGGGCAGATACCCCCTTAGCGACAAACGACGTTCTTCCGAACAAGTTTCTTCCAATCTCTAACCCTCCAGGATTAGAAATTTTTTCTTGCATTAATGTATATGCTGCATATCCTGCCCAATTTGTAGATCCATCAGATCTAGTAGAATATTCTTTTGCTTCCGAATTAATTCGAGTTGCTTCACTACCTCCTGTAAAATCTGCCAAAAATTTAACAAAAGTATTGGATTCTGGTGTCTCTAGTCCACCTTCTTCAAGTGGATCAACATTAACTGTAGTTTTCTTACCTCCAAACCAAGATTTAACTTCAGTCCAAGCTCGTGAAGCCCAACTAGCGGGTTCTTTATTACCATCTCCAGGACCTTCTGCACTCATACCGGTCGGGTCTATGAGATTTATCGGATTCTGCATCGTATAATTATACGGATTCCAATTGGGGAATTCTTCAAAAAGAGGGTCCACGCTCAACCAGATACTTATCCTAGGATCATAATACCTAGCTCCATAATAATATAAGCCTGTCTCTTCATCCAGCTCCTTACCGTTAAACTTGTATGGCGTTTTGTAATAACTATCCGGGTACTGCTCTGCCATGGTTTCCCCAAATGGTAAATTTAAGAAAAATTGGTATGCATTACCATTGGCATCTGTTAAAAATGTACTTGTCCCCAAATGGTCGGGGTGGTAGTAATAGATCGGGGGTACTTCCGGAGCTCGCTGTACCGGTTTTTCTCCCTCTTCGTCTTCTGCCAGAAGCTGTTCTTCTTCCCGGTAGGTGGTGGCTTTGTATTCCTTAAAGGAAGCCTTGCCTAATTTGGCCTGGTCCAGATACTGTTGCAGATCGGCTATCTGAGCCTGTTGCAGCTTTTTGTCGTTAAATGCTTGCGATCCTGTATCTTCTGTTGTGGAGACTCCTCTTTGCTGTAAATTAAAAATATCTCCGTTTTGTTCGCCCAGACGGCTCACAATGCGCTGCGTTCCGGCATAATAATGCTTGCTGTATATACCATTAGGATCTATTACCAAAAAGGCACTTGGGTAGGTGGTATAACTGTCGATATTTATCGCAGGAGGGTTTACCAGCGATCCGTTTTCGTAAACCGCTTCGTAGTCGGACCCGGCTTTGAGCACCCGTTCGCCGGAGGCATCATATATGTAATGCTGCATATTGTAGTTGGCATAAACAACGCGCAAACGGTTGCTTTCGTCCCAATGATATTCGCTTACAGCTCCATTTCTTTCTCTTCTTTGTATATTACCGTTATAGTCATATCTAAAGTTCTCATCTGAGCTATTATTGGCCGTAATTACCCCTACCTTATGTGTTCCTTCTATATATTTGTAGTTGTTCTCGTAAGTATTGGCAGGAAACGCAGCATTGTTTTTGATATGGTTTTGTACCTTCGTTGTGATACCGTGGGTGCTGTTGTAGGTCATTCTTAGATCATATCCGCTCTCAAAATCATTACCGTAGGTTCCCTGTATCGGATTTCCTTTAAAACTGCCCGAAGCGCCTACAAGCCTGTTGAGGTTGTCGTAAGTAAAACGATGGTCGTATATTCCTCCCATATTATTACTGGCTGTATATCCGGCATTATTGTAAATATCGGTTACATTGCCTACTTTGTCATAACTATAACGGTTGTTATACAAATCCTGCTGGTCGGAGGTTTTTACCGTCAGGTTGTCTAATCTTCTGAGATCGGGTGTATAGCTGTAAAATGTTTCGGTATTGTTACCATAGAGGAGATAGGTACGCTGCTCATAATGGTCGTAGTCGATACGTTTGATGTATTCGTATCCTTCACCATTCCTGATATTGAACAGGTTACCTCCTAAATCGTAGGAGTAATGTACTCTTTCTCCATCGGGATAACGCATCCCTTTTAGCCTGTTCCAGCTGTCGTATTCGAAAGAGGTTTCAAATATACGGTTAGGAATGTTGGGGCCTACTACAAATCGTTTGTTATGAACTATTTCACCCATATTGCCATAAGCAAACTCCTGTTCTCCGGTGGCATCTTTCTGCCAGATCACTCTTCCTGTATCGTTACCTGAGCTTCCGTATTTATAAGATACATTACTGATATTTTCGCCCGAAGGTGTGTCCGGATAAGTAATGTCTGTAAGCCTGTTGAGACTATATCTGTATTTAATAAACCTGTTTTCGGGATCCAGTGTGTTGTCGTTGGCAAGATTGGCAGTCTGCAGACGGGTAAGGTTGCCTGCTGCATCATAATCAAATGTAGTAATGCCATTATCCGGATGATCTACTAAAATTTTTCTACCCAGCATATCGTACTTATAATTAGTAGATATTTGCTCATTGTCGGTATATCTCAACAATTCTCCTATTGAGCTGTAAGTAAATCTGGTCCATATTGCGCCATCGGGACCCTCATTCATTGTAGAGATAACTTTTCCGTGTACGTCTTTGTAAACTTCTGTGATGAGCTGTTGCGTACTGTTCTGATCAACAATGGTCTTTGTTTTTACGGCTGTTGTACCAAAATTGTCTGTATCGACAGAGTACTGGATAATGCTGCTGTTATTATCGGGATCAATGGTTTCAATAACCCTGTCGATAGGGTCATAATCTGTTGATGTGAAAAAAGGAGTTAGTTCCTCATTCAGTTTAAACCTGGTATTATTGGCTTTTAGCTCATAATTGGGATGGTATTGTTTTATTGCCCTGCCGAATTCGTCGTAGGTAACCATTCCGCTTACTGATAGCGCCTCTTTATAATTGGGAGTCTGAGGTTTTTCTACATTAATCTGGATGTCTTTTTTGATCTGGATGGGGCGTGCCAACCCGTCTATAAAAGTATAGGTTTCTATATCGTTACCGGGATATTGCTGGTCATAATGGCTGGTTACGGCAACCGGCACAAAATCATCATCGGTAGCAATACCATGACCGGAAGGTAGTGCTGAACGTTTTAAATAATAATCAAATTTAATCGTATAAGGTTTATGGTCTTCAATTTCTTTGGGTCCTCTTACAGTAAGTGTTCTTCCTGAAGAATCGTATGTATATTCTGCTTTGTTACCGGCAATATCGACCGTTTCTCTTATTTTGTCAAAATCGGAATTATAGACAGCAGTGGATATATAACCAAAGGCATTTTCTGTTTTTTCAATGTATTTGTTAAATTCTGTATCATAGGTATACTTATAAAACATAGAACCACTGCCTCCATCAGGATAAGTTATCTTTTTGAGGTTTCCGTAATTATCATATTCCATCGTTGTTGTTGCAAATTCTGTAGAAGAATAATAGGTATTTACAGATGTAATTTCACCCGTAGCTTCATTAACAGTGGTGGTACGTTTTCTTAGTGTCGGGTCTCCATTTGTCCCCACAATAATCTCTTTGGGAACGCGAAGTATGTTTTTACTGACAAGGGCAGGACTAGTATGATAGGTTATTGTAGAGGTATAGTTGTCTGAACTATCATTACTGTTTCCTAAATTTTGGTATAAATTTATATTTCCATAATCGTCATAATAAAAATTCATTTCAGATATCAGTCCCGGGCTGGCTGCCAATTCGTACAAATAGTTTCTGGTTTTTGTCAAAACCACTGCTGCCGAACGTCGCCCTTCTTTCCCTCCAACATCAAATGAATTTGGAAATGTATTAGGCAGTATTTTTGTATTGGTTTCGTTAAGTTTCCTGATCTCATAAAAATTTTCGGTTTTAGAGAATAAACTATCAGGGTTATTCCCTAAAATAACCATTGATTCTTTTAAAAGACCATTAAGAAAATAACTTTTATTATGATATTTATCTATTTTGGTTCTGTAAATCCCTGTTTTTTCATCCTGATCATTATATAAATAATCTATAGACTTAATTGTTTCATACCCATAAAACTGACGTTCGCGTCTGTCATATTTTCCGTTTTCATAAACAAATTCTTTTCTGTAAACATCTTTCCCGTCATTCATTTTGTTATAACCATCACTAATCAGTACTTCGCTCATTACCCATTTTGGGTGAGGACTGTTATAATCTGTTTTTTGTGGTTTATAATCAATAGTAAAAGAACCATTTAAAGAGTTGGTTACGGTTTTTAACTTATCTGTTCTTCTGATATTTGATGAATGAACCCTGATCGTATTATTATTTATCTGTTCAACAATATCAGGATAACCATCTCCATCATAATCTGTAATAGATTTTTTGGTTTTACTGGTTGATGTTGATTCTAAGGATTTAGACCCCGATAATGCCGGTAGCTTTAAACAAAAAAACAATAATGGCCAAACCATTGCAACAGTTCCGGTAAGATTAACCGTAGCACCAATACTTACCGATTCCCTTTTCAAATTCCTACTTGACCATTGTTGTCCGAAGTCTACAAAATTATTACCTCTATTGAGCGCTACCTCTATTTTATCTCCTGATTTTACCAAATCTAAAAGTCCGTCACCATTTATGTCAATAAGCGTAGCCTCAGTACTATTCCATGCTGATGTTAAAGATGCGCCTGCTTCAAAACTTCCGTTCCATTTACTGATTCCTAACCCTCCTGAAATGTTTTGGGATTTACTTACAAATAGATCGCTTAAATTCCAACTGTAAGAGGTTACTTCACTGCTATATCCATAATTCAATTTAATTTTTATTATCCCATTTGCATCTTTTTGTACCAAATCCGATAAACCATCTCCATTTATATCGGTATAAAGACTGGTTGTTATTCCTTCTCCTTGTGAAAAAGACCCCGAAATTCCCCCACCTGAGTTACCTTTGAAACCTACAAATCGAGGTTTTTCACATCCAGTACCATTACTGCTATTTCCTTTGTCTCCTCCTTTGCTATAACTTCCCTGTGCACCAAATCCAACAGTTGAATTAACTGCTTCATATATAACTCCACTTCTGGGTTTTTCAACTGTTAATCCTCCAGTACCATTAGTATATTGAATTTTGTTCTGTGTAACAATGTCAGGATACTTATCTCCATTAAAATCAATATAATCAGTTAATGTTTTATTATTAGCACCTATTGTTTTTGAGGCATTTACCCCAATAGATACTCCTACGTCTACAGAAAAACCTCCCGATTGATTTTTACTTTTCCCTCTTGAAATTTTATTGATAGCAAATGCTCCTGTTTCTAAAACATTTTGATAAGCATATGCTTCTACATCATACTCATCATCAGCCATTTGATCCAATGATGCGGCTCTGAAACCATTAGAAGTACTATAATTCTCTGTATGAGTTCCTGTCCATCTATCATAGTAAGTATTCTGATCGTAACTTATTTTAGTTGGAGTAGCGATTAATAATGGGGTATTGAATAAATTATTGTTATTTATAACTATGTTATCCAGTATAGTTTCATTCATTCCATTTTCTCCAATACTTTCCAAATTATTAATGACAGACTGAATTGCATCAGCTTGATTTTGATCATATACTAAAACATCTTCCTTTATCAAGTATCCGTATGTTGACGAAATAGCGCCCTGAACAGCATCAGGATTATACATGAACTGCCCCCATTGTCTATACATCGGTCCAAATTTAGGATTAACCTTTTGAAACAGATTAATTTTATTAGGCGGAATATTATAAGTAGAGGGAGAATTATCATACAAAATTTTCACATAAGAATTTGTAGCTAATGCTAATTTTGACAATACGGAGGATTGGTCATCTAAAAGCTGGGAATCATCAGAATAAAAACTAATTTCCAATTGTGAATCAGTAGGAAAATTAATCAATTCGGCATTATTGTTCGGAAGTATGATAATATTATTACCATTTTTGGTTATATACTTTTTTGTTATTGTTTTACCATTACTCTTTACAACAAACCACAATTTAACATTATCATAATCAGCAAGCAGACTATTAAAATACCCGCCCGAACCTCCTATTTGAATTTTAGGATTGATACCGTTTCCGTTGTTTATTTGATATAAATCTAATATTGTATAAGGAGGTGAACACGGATAAGATTTATAAATGGAAAAATCGACGATCGGGTAAATCGTTTCTGTACTTTGCACTGTACTTTCTTGTATTCCGTTTTCTCCAATTACTGCGGTTTGATAGTTAAAAGTTACCTTAGGTTTCCATAGATTATTTTTCCAATCTATATTAGAATTAGAATAAGCTTTAAAATAAAATAAAGTTGTTGCTAAAGGATTGTTAGGATTTGAAAACGAAATTCCCGAAAGATTTACAGGAGTTACAGATGTAGAAGCTGAACTATTACATATTTTTTCATAGATTATATCACTATTGGTAAAATCTATATCGTCAGTTATTTCATTACCTATTAGTACTTTTTTATAAATTTGATAAACAATTTGATCAGAAGGATTATTTACTGTTAAAGTAGGCCAGGTTATTGTTGCAGTACCATTATTAGACGGAGCTACTAAAGGATGTTTTCCTGAAAGAATAAACCCGTCTGAATAGGAACTTTTATATATATCGAGATCATTTTCATCTTTAACATTTGACATATATATATCGGTATATTCAATTTTAGGATTCCAATTTACACGAGGGTTCCCTCCGTCTTTAGATTGGACTCTAAAATAAATACGATCACCTTTTTTAACATAAATTGAGTTTTTAATTGGGTTGCATGATGTCGATAAATTTGTTAGTACATTATTTATTACTCTTAAATTTTGATTTAGTGTTGCTCCAAATAACAAACACATATCTCTCGATACATAATTACAATCAGCAGTATTTATTGAAAAAACTTCATGAGTATTAATTTCATCTGATGTTAAATTTTCAGCATTATTTGCAATATTATTACAATCTTCTTGAATAAATTTTGAATTCAAAATAACTGTATCATCCAATAATTCTAGAACTATATTGTCTAGGAATATAAAAGAATTATTAATCGTAATAGAAATAAAATCTTCATTTACTTCTAAAGAAGCATTTGAATAAATTCTTTTTATATCGTTTAATAAATCAGATAAATTTTTAATAGTTCCTATATTATTTTCGTATTTGTCATTAAAATTTAATCGATAATAATTTTCCTTGTCTATATAATTTCCATTTATTTTAATTTTAAAAAGAATCTCTTCAGAATTATATATACTTTTATGGAATAATTTACTCTTATCAATATTCACTTTATAACAAGATCTGAATTCCTTAGAATTGAAATCTTCAACACTATAAGATTTTATAATCCTTCTCTCATTAGGTCCATTATCACAGAAACTTTTTATTTCCCAAGCCGTTCCTATTAATGGAGCAATAACTGTTACATTTGCAGTTGTAGGATATGGCGTATTTTTATTAAAATATAAAAAACCGTGACCATTTGTAGGATCGGCTGTAAAAATTTCTGATGGTGAAACCCCAGCATTCAGAAGAGCTTGATTTTCTCCTGAATGTCCAACATAGTTTGAAGTCGCACTTTGATTATTCCAATTTAGTGTAAACTTATCAGGGACACTAAAAGCATCATATTCAATTCCAAAATTTCCAGTAGATGTTCCAAAATCTACTAATAAATTAAATTCACCGTAATTTCCCATATTTGAATAAGTATCAGGACATGGATTCATTATAAAACTATCAATATTTTTTTCAATAGTTACTATTGCTTCTTTTGTTTCATCTTGAGCAATGGAAATATTATTAATAATTTTAATTTCACCATCTGCAGGTGCTTCCCAGACTTTCACAACATCATAATCAGGAATTTCTAATTCATCTTCAATCGGTTCTTCTACGGTTACTGGTTCGGCTACTATCAACATATTTTCTGTAGTTTCACTCTCAGTAATAAAATTCGGATTCCCATTTACATCCAGTTTATTAAAATATACGACCCCATTCTTCACAATATCAATTAAACCATCCCCGTTTCCATCAGTAAAGTAGATGCTGGTTGTTGAATCTGAGGAGGCTTTATCTATCCCGAAAAACCCCCCAACAGAACTGACACCAAATGTAACTTGTGTATTCCTTGATTTTGAAGAACTATTTGCTTTATAAAAATTATCAATTCCCATAATGGGTCTTTTAGGACCAAAAGAATGAGTAATTTCTTCCTCATTATTTTCATTGTAAGTTCGTTCAACCAGATGTGCTTTGTAAGAAAGAAATCCCTGTTCATTGATAACTATATCTTCTAAACCGTCTCCATTGATATCAACTGAAGCAACATTAGCGTTTGATGTATCTTTTGACCAGTTAGATTGAATACCTACTGTTGTTGATTTGGTTAAAAAATTGCAGCCCACCCCAAAACCAAGATAAAAACCTTCGCTTTTTGCCTTTGTGGTACTCGATCCTAAAATAGACAAAGAACTATCGAAAGAAGGTGTGTAGCCTTGAATCAGGAAATCATAATTTAAAAAGGAAATACAATCCGGATCTGTTGTAATTGGAACTGCTCCTTGAAAAGCATAATTATAATTGTTATAATTATATGAACTATATATATCACTCTCTTTCTTTGAATTAAATAAATGATACTGATTATTTTGTTTTTCCAAAACTTCCATATCATTTATTATACTTTCTGCAGCTCTTTCAGCGTATTGCCATTTACAACTAGAAAAAGGATAATCTATTGTGCCTATTTTAATACTTTCAAGATCAACAACAGGATTTACAACTCTTATCGTTACTAAATAATTTTCAATTTCTATTATTGTTTGCTCTCCGTATAATTCCTTAAAATCTGTTATAAAATTATTTAAATTAGTTTCTAAATTATACGGTTGAGAAGATAATAAAACATTATTTACACGAATTAAAGAAGGTACAGCTGTACCTGAGTGTATTATCTTTCCATATTCATAATCAGTTTGATTCCCAACTTCAAAATAATCATTAATACCATTATATTCATCCCAACTGTATTCTAAATCAAAATCAAATGATAAATTATTATTTGACGAAAGGAAACTAAAAATTGCTCCACCATATGTTAAATAATCCACAATTTCTTGATCAAAATTACTTACTCTAAGTAATTGAGATAGATTTTGTACTTCAAGATTTGTTATTCCATAATTTGATAAAAGAGGTGAAAGCCAATTTTTAACACTTAACTCAAAGCCTGTATTTCTAATCAATGTATATCCAGAAGAAGGATTATTTATAGGACATAAATTTGTAACACTTCCGTTCTCATAATGTGTCAAATACTGATCTACATTTGGGAATAATGGAGCATTATTATCAACTTGAACAAATTTAAGTCTCCAAGGCCTGAATTGGCAATTGTCTGTATATATATTATTGTGATTTTTAAACTTTTTCAGAAAAAAATATTTATAAACTATATTATTTAGTGGTAAAGGGAAAGTTACTATTTTACATGTTAAATCAGGTGGGTCTGGGCAACCATGATTTGCAGGATTTCCCGGTAATTCCGGGCAATTATCATTTTCGTCAAAAACACCATCACCATCTGTATCCTGACTTTCTACATAATCATCATTGCAAATCGTTATATCTACTCCAATAGAAAAAAAAGCGTCCGTTTCAGAATCAGGAATATCATTGTAATAGGAAAACGTGTGCCTATAAAACTCAGTACCTGTTTTATCTAATTCTCTTACAAAATTTAATCTCCCTTTCTTTAATTTCCCATAATCTGTAGAAAAATCATACTTTCTTATAAAATTAGATTCCGAATTTTCTTTTCTTTTAATAATAATATTGGATAAAAAATAGCAGTCAACCATTTTAACTCCAAGTCTCGCATCAATTGAAGAATCCTGTCTATATGATAATAGTCTCTTAAATAATATTTCGTATGGTCCATTATTAACCCCATTACTCCCAGTGTAATGAATTTTGTCTATTAAAAAAATTTTTCCTCCACTTAAATTTGAATTTGGAGATGATATCGAACCCAATCCATTCTCAGGGTTATAATATTGATAGAAAATATTATTTCCATGAATATCTTCTGTCATATATAATCCCCAATGCACTATATTTCCTTGTTCATTTTTTATTACTGTATTATTTACTATTTCTGTTTTTCCTCCATACCAGCTTATCGTTCCGTCTGTATTGATCACTTTCCAGTAATAGTTCGAAGGATTCGTACCTTTCCTTTCAATTTTAGCAAAACTTCCCTGCTTACGAGGAGTAAAAACAGCATTAGTAAGTCGGGGACGAGAAGCAGTTGATATAGTTTCTTCCGAAAAATCATAATGTCTATTAGGCATCCAATCTACCGCATTCCCATCATTATTTATGATTTTAGGATACATCAATTGCTCTCCTCCCAAAGTATATATTTCTGTTTCATAATTAGGATTAAGAACAGGCACTCCCCATCGTGTATCTATTGTAATTGCAGGTATATTGATACTCCATCCTTGTCCCAGCCAGCCACTTCCTCCATCACTGTTATATTGCAAGTCTATTTGCGGCTGCATACCGTTTCTTCCTGCAGGAATTTTAATAGGATAACTGATATTAGCTTCTCCTTTTTGAGAAACCTCAGGAGGACTGATAAGCGTCATTTCTGCCGAAGGATCTGCTGCTTTTATATCACTCATCATAGTGGGTGTAAAACCCGCCGTTTCGGGACTTTCAGGAGTTTGGATAATCCCGTTTACATAGTCTGTAAAATGGTTGGTGAGAGAAATTACTGTTTTTTCTTTTTCGTTTACAGTATCTCTGGGAATAGGTATCCAGCTTTTGGTATTGGTGTTGAAGTAAAACGTTTTTATATCTTTGGAACTGTACCCGTTAGGAATCAATTTTTCATCATATTCAATGGCTATTGAATTCATTTTGTTGAATAGTGTACCATCGGGCAAGAATCTGAAAGCCGAACCACCTTTGGTAACATTTATCATCCCGGATGCCATTGGTGCTACATCAGCTCTCCTCAAACGTGTTATACTTATTTCCTGATTTTTTGTGAGAGTACTGTCTTTGATATTTATAGATGCACCTTCTATTTTTACAATACCGCCTTTTTCTGCTTCAATAAATTGTATTGCTTTTTCCGGGTAATTTTCTAATGGAAAGGATTTATCCGCTTCAACCATATTGTCAAAATGTATAATTTCCTGTCCTAAAACCCCATTGATATCAACAGCCTTAAGAATCGCAAACTTTCTTTGTTTAAGCTCCGGTGTTAGTTCCAAAAATCCTTCAAATTCTCCATCGTTTAAAGGTAGTTTTGCATTTTCAATAAAAACAGTAACCTCCTTTGAAGTTATATTTCTTAAAAAACCTTTTATATACAGTTTATTATCCTTGATAAAATTGATTGTCGGACTGGCTGTTACCAAGATTGGTAAAAATACATTTCCATCTTTTTTCTCGAACTCAATTTTTAAATTCCTAACCTGATATTGGAAATTGGCTCCATAAGGAATCCCAAACATAATTCTGTTCTCTCCTTTCTTAAGCCAATCTATATCAATTTCTTCTTTTTGCAGTGTCCATTCCGAATTGCTCTTTATAATATGACCACCCGTAGAAAATCTGTCGTTGATACTTCTGGATACACTATGATGATCCTGTAATCCATATAACTCATATGTCAAATAAACTTTTGATTGCTTAGCTGGTAAATCTTCTATAAAGAATTTGAACAGATTGTCTTTTGGGTCATCCAGTGGATTTTCTTTAGTAATTCCTATAAATCCATGATGGACATCTGATAAAACAGTATTTTCTTTTATTCCAGAAAACACTTCTGTTGAGGGTATATTATACTGTTTTTCTTGAGGATCATTCATTGCTGTTTCTTCCCTGTAGGGAGTGTCCTGAAAATTCTCTTCCTGTAATAATCTATATCCTTTATAATACAATCCTTCTTGCTTAGTGAAATAGACATATGCCATTTCCTGAGCCGGTGCGACAAAACTGCTGTGTAACATTGAGACCAACATTACATTATAAACTATTTTCTTAATAATTGTGTTTTTTTTACTATTCTGATTATTGAATTGCATGTGAAGTGTACTATATAATTAATATTCGGAGAGTTATCTTATAATTATTTTTGCGGATTCCGCTTTACCATTGATGGTAACAACGATTAAAAAAGTACCGATCGTGGATAGTGTTTCTGAATATTCGAATTCTCTTATTCTACCTAGCATTCTGCTCTTTATTAATTTATTCGAGAAATCAAAAATATTAACCAGAACTTCTGATTCATTTTCTAAATTGAATCTGATAGTAAATGGTTCATCTCTCTTAGCGGGATTTGGATATAGAATCCATTGATCATCTAATAATTGTAGTGATTTATCAACTCTGAATGATAATTCATTTTGACATCCCATCTCATTCATAACCCTGAGTTTATAATCTCCTTCTTCGGTTGCAATAAATTGTTTTTCTGTAGACAGGAGGACTTCTCCACGTTTCCATGTAAATGATAATTTCTGATCTTCGGGATTTTTGATCTGAGGAATAATTATTGTCTCTTTTGAATTATCCAAATACCATTGAGATGCAAGGGAAATCGAAACGCTTTTCAAATTATTTATAATCAGTGTATCTTTTTGATTTCTAAGCATCTTATCTGTTGTATTTATAATATAGTTATCAGGAAGCAGATCCGATAATTTAAAAGAACGTTCTTCGATACTAAAGGATTTAGTAGATGAAGGAGTTGTAAAATCAAATCTAAATGGACCTTTACCTCCTGTTATTTTAAGATTCACTTCTGACAATGGTTCCAGATTACAGTCAGCATCTGCAATTTCATAATTAACAAAAAAATCAGGCCCTTTTATAAAAGTAAACGTGTCTGAACCACTTTCATCTATATCCCAAACAACATTATCAAAAAATAATCTTCCTTCTTTATCTGCGGATTGCATAAAATATTCCGCATTATGATAATCAAAAACCTCACTACCATTCCTGTCAATTACCAACCAGACAAAATCATCTTTTTTACTGTTTACATTATCTTCTGCAATTGAAAAAACATCCTTGTCTATCATAATTTGTGTCGCAAAAGCCATTGATTGATTTTCGTATGTACTCTGCATTTTCCATATCCGGTTCATTTTCTTTATAATATCCGGTACTTTTTTATCCGACTCCATTTTTGTACTACCATTATTATCTCCCCATATCAGGAATGATTTTTCAGGGATATCAGCAATGTTTTCCTTATTGGATTGCCTTATAGTTTCCACCCCAATATATAACCCGTCCTTTTGAGCATTTCCTGATTGCTTCTGGTTCAGGTGCAAAGCTCCATCTTTCCCTATCCCGGTTACGCGATTGTTATAGATCTTATTTTCTTTATAATCCCATATTTTTTTGCCTTCGGAATTGATATAATCTACTTCTCCCAAGAGAGAGATTCCATATTTTATCGACAAGTAAGATTCTATTTTTTGTTTTTCCAAATCGTTGACTACATGGGGATAGTAAAGTAACTCCAGAATGTCATTTCTGTAGCCTTTTTCGGTATTTGGCCGTGATAAATTTTCAAGATTCAAACTTGATTTATTTCTTCCCTTCTTTTCCTGACTCACAAGATAAGTAAGTACTATACCTTGTTTAGAATCTACTTTTTTATAGGTATTATTTTTTTCACTAATAAGTTGTTTGTTTGTAATGGTCGTCATCAATCCATTTGATTTCAAATTTAAAAAAGGAACTTCTTCGTCAATATCTGATTTGAAAACAACAAAAAGTGAATATTTATTTTTTAAAATATTTTTGTAGCTAAGTTCTTTACTCTCCGTTGGAACAAAAACCGGATTGAAATTAAAATGATATGCGACGGGAGCTTTAGATTGCAATATTGTTTCGTTTACTTTTCCTTTCAGCCAAAGTACAGGAGGGTCTATTGGAGTAATATATTCTTGGGCGAATCCCATCTGGATCACTAAAGACGTAAAAAAAGCGTAAGTAATTTTTTTCATTATTATACTGTTAAAAACAATCTGGTAATATTTAATTTATAAAAATGCAATATTATTAATTTTTAGTTAATTATTCTAAAAAAAATAATGAAATCATTTTATATGAATACATTTTTTAAAAAATACTCAGAATTTTACCATATAAGTATCTGATAAATTCTCGAATTAACCATAAATAAAAATAATAAAAAGCATTTTTGGACAGAGTTCCTCATAATCAATCTAGTAGTATTTAAAATTCGTTTATTTTGAGATTTCGGGTTTTACTCTGATGCAAAACAAACTTAATTTAAGACCTAATTTATCGGATGTTTTTAGGGTCTTGTTCGGGAAAAAGTACTTTTTGTTCGGGTTTTCCCGAACAAAACCCGAACAAAACCTCAAGAAACTTTTGAAAAATTGCAGAATCGCGGGGTTCAATCTATGGGTCAAAATACAGGATTATTTGAGGAGATTTACTTAAATCCTCATCTCCCTCAAAGAGCTTTTGAACTTATTTGATTCTTTTCAAAATCCTCTCTGTCTTTTTGCTTCAAAAATAAGAATTGCAGCTGCTACCGATACGTTCATAGAATCAATACTTCCCTGCATAGGAATAATAATGTTTTGTGTAGCTTCATTCCGGAATTCTGCTGTAATACCGGTTGCTTCGGCACCTACCACAAGAGCTGTAGGCCGGGTATAATCCTGAGTATGATAACCCGTTGAATCTTGCAGTGTAGCACAATAAAAATTAATGCTTTTGGCTTTGAGAAAAGCAATAATTTCATTTGTACTTCCTGTTGCTATATTATTGGTAAACAAGCAACCCACGCTGGAACGCACTATATTGGGATTGTACAGGTCCGTTTTGGGATTGGCAATGATCACAGCATCCAGTTTTGCAGCATCTGCAGTACGCAGCATCGCTCCTATATTTCCTGGTTTTTCCGGTGATTCTGCTACTAAAATAAGTGGATTATCGTTAAGTTTCAGATCAGCAAGATCAAAAGATTTAGTTTGTGCAATTGCAATAATTCCTTCGGTAGTATCACGATAAGCAAGCTTCTGGTAAACCTCTCTAGACACTTCTATTATATCTTTTACCTTTGGAAGCAGCACTTTTACTTCATCATACCCAAACAGATCCGGAAAAAACAATACTGTTTCTACATGATATCCCCCGGCCAGTGCTAAAGCGATTTCTCTTTGTCCTTCTATCAAAAACAACCCGTTTTGCTTTCTTGATTTGGCTTTTTCCTGCAAAAGCATTAACATTTTGACGTAAGGATTCTGAATAGAACTGATCTGTTTCATTGACTATTGTTTTCTTAAAAGTTTTCAAATATACAAAGAATGAAATTGAAGAGCAGAAAGAGGTCTCCGGCAAATTATCAAAAATTGGTAATATTAAGTTTATTCATTCTGTAAATTCCTTAATTCAATTGATTTTTTCCTTAACTCATTATTTTAAGCTGATCCGTACAAAAGTTTGTTTTTAGTTTTGTTCAGGAATCAATGTAAAACTATAAATTTTTATACCATGAACAAAGAATTAATTTTTCTAAGAACATTTGCCATTGCAACAGCTGCAAGTATTATTTTCCTTACATCTTCAGCTTTTAAAAAATCCGGAAACCAACGATTTTCCGAAATTGACGTTGAGCGTATCAACATTATCGAAAAAGATGGAACGGTCAAGATGATTATTACTAATGTAGAAAAGTTTCCGAACGGAGATGTTAAAATAAACGATCGTCCGACGAACATAACCAGAAAAAAACGTTCGGGAATGTTATTTTTTAACGAGGACGGAATCGAATGCGGAGGATTTATTTATGATGGTGAGAAAAAAGCGAACGGACACAGCTCAGGACTCTCGCTTACTTATGACCAATACGATGGCGATCAGGTAATGCAGCTTTTGACTCAGGATTATAAAGATGGCGATAAACGAATGGTAACAAGCAGTTTGGTCTTTAATGACAGACCCTCCGGAGAATCTCAATTGAAAATGATCGAAATCTCACAGGAACTTGAAGAGCTTCGCAAAACAGACCCTCAGGCAATGCAAAAAAAATATACAGAATATGAAGAGCAGGGACTCATTGGTGGGGCACCCAGAGTTTTACTCGGAAAAACCAGAAGTCAAAATAACGGATTGTTTCTTTTTGATGATAAAGGAATGCCTAGAGCTATGTTTTATGTAGACAAAGACAACAATGGTAAACTCGATTTCTATGACGAAAAAGGAAATGTAATTGCATCTTTTCCTGATAACAAAACAAAATAATTTTGAAACTAGTAGCCCTGTAAAACTTATAGGGCTATTTTTGCGACCTACAGAATATAGCTAAACAGATGAAAAAAATCATTTATGAAATAGAACAAAACCAGTATTTTCTGCTGTTTATCCTATTGTTCGCTTATGCACAATCAATACAAATCCGTTTTTTTGCACAACGACAGTTTGATTGGTATATCTTTACTCCGGAAGCAGCCATTGCAACTTTTATTAGTGCTTGTATACTGTTTTTTATTATGCGTTTCTTGATTAAACGCTGGCAGAAATCCGATACATTCAGTCTCAAAGAAACCTTAAAAATATTTACTATATCGCTCCTTTTGTTTTTGGTAATCATGAATACTTTCGGGCTTATTTTAGCTCTTGTTTTTGATACTTTCGAAAGAAATTTTAATCACGAAACACTTATACTTTCCATAATGTCTGACTTAATGGATGCTTTTATTTATGGGAGTTTCTTTTTAGCGTATTACTATTATCAAAAAAACAAAAAGAGCCAGAAGCAAATGGCATTGTATAATCGGGCACTTTCCGAGAGTAAAACAAGTCAGCTTAAGACCCAGCTCAACCCTCATTTTCTTTTTAATAATCTAAATATTCTAGATCAGTTGATAGAAGAAGATAAACAAAAAGCCTCATGTTTTCTTACTGATTTTTCTGAAATATATCGCTATGTTCTACAAACTTCAGAAAAAAAATTAGTTGCATTAGAAGAAGAACTTTCTTTTGCAAAAAGCTATTTCGAAATTATGCATCACAAATATGATACTTCTTATCAATTAGAATTAACCGAAAAAACAAATCCTCAGGGTTTTATTCCGCCGCTTACTTTGCAGTTATTGTTGGAAAACGCCATCGAACACAATCTGGGAACACCCAGCAATCCCGTTTGTATTACCATCGAAACAGGTGAAAAATTAATTGTTTCTAATACTATTGCAAAAAAGAAAAGTACTAAACCTACTAGTGGACGAGCCTTAAAAAACCTAAAAGAACAATATCGTTTACTCTCAGATGAAGAATTAGTAATTACACATAACTCAATCATTTTTTCTGTAATTTTACCCATAATACCTACTCAAAAAATATGATAAAAGTTCTTATACTTGAAGACGAAGCACCGGCAAGAAGAAAATTCAAACGTTTTATTGAAGAACTAGAGCAACCCGTTACTGTTATTGCAGAATTAGGGACCATTACCGAAGCTGCCAGCTTTCTAAAAACAACAACAGATATAGATCTTATATTATCCGATATAGAATTGCAGGATGGTAATGTCTTTGAAGTTTACAGTAATATTTCTATTTCCTGCCCTATTATTTTTACAACAGCATACAATGAGTTTTTAATGGATGCGTTCGAAACCAATGGTATTGAATATTTACTTAAACCTTTTTCGAAAGAACGGTTTAATAAAGCATGGAACAAATTTCTATTGCTCAGAAACAACAGTAATACAAATGATCATATATTGCACCATCTCAATCATTTCATAAAAGACTATCAACCGGAAACACAGACTTATAAAAATCGTTTTTCGATAACCTCTCACTCAGTCACCTATTTTTTGAACACTACAGATATATTATTTTTTTCTGCAGAAGAAGGAGTTGTTTTTGCTCTAGACCATTTTGGAAAAAAACACTTACTTAATCAGGCTACTCTCAAAGAAATTGAAGCTGTAATAGATCCCTATCTTTTTTTCAGAATCAACAGAAGCGAATTAGTAAACAAGAATTTTATAAAACACATCCGGCGATACAACAAAAATACCTTGGCAATTACACTAAACAGCTTTGACAGGCATCTTATTACAAGTCAGAATACTACCTCCTTATTTAAAGAATGGATTGAAAAATAAAAAAGACCTGCTTTTCTAAACTACTATAAAGGTCTGGTACAAAATTTTGACTTATGAGGTTACAACTAAATATTTATTACAAATTCAACTGAAAACTTATGTAATTCATGAGTTTTTTTTAAATAATAAAACTAAATTTATATCTTGTACTCCGATTCTGGTGCACTAGATCAATAAAATGATCCACATGCATTTACTGAATCTCCGATACCAACAATTAAAACACAAAAATCAATTTTAACTAAAAACAAATTACAATGGACGTACAAAAAGTAGACATGTTTATCATGACCAACGCCAAATATTTCGAAAGCCACCAGATAGGAGCCATTAGAGAACGTTTACTCAAAATGGATGATTCGAAATGGGTGATGATTCAATCTTTACAACTTAAAGATCCTACCACTATATTGATTGTCTCTCTACTAGCCGGTCCATTAGGAATAGACCGTTTTATGATCGGAGATACTGGTCTTGGGGTTGCAAAATTACTTACTTGTGGCGGGCTTGGTATATGGACTATCATAGACTTTTTCCTGATTATGGGAGCAACAAGAGAAAAAAATATGGAAAAATTCCAGCAATACTTATATTAATGCCTGTTAGGAGAAAAAAACTCTACCTAATATTATTAACCGCTTGTGTTGCAGGGTATATTTGGTTCTTCTACAACTTTTATCAAAACCAGACAAATAGTAATACAACCATTTGTCTTATTAAACGTGTAACAAATATACCTTGCCCATCTTGCGGTACTACCAGAGCAATTGATGCATTAATAAATGGTCATTTTTTTCAATCCGTTATACTTAATCCTTTAGGGTTGTTAGTGGCTGTATGTATGATAATTATTCCTTTTTGGATAATAAAAGACCTGATTACCAAAAAAAATTCTTTTCTCCATTTTTATCTAAAAACAGAAGTACAATTAAAAAAACCTCAAATTGCTATTCCGCTTATTTTATTAATAATCATAAACTGGATCTGGAATATTTATAAAGAATTATGATATATATCAAACCATTCGAATACCAACCCGGAGAACACGAAGCAGAAAAAGCTTCAAATAGTTATTTGATGTCTTTGGTAGCTGCTACTGTAGGCTTACCTTTTCCTATCGTGAATCTTATTGCTACATTTTTCTTTTATATCGGAAACAAAAAAGGAACTTATTTTGTTCGTTGGCATTGTATACAAGCTTTAGTATCGCAAATTTCTTTATTTGTAGCTAATAGCTTTGGATTCTGGTGGACAATATCTATTATATTTTCAGACAAAAGCATCACTAATTCCTATATTGCTTATATTATTACCGTCTTTCTTTTTAATATAGCAGAATGTATTGCTACCATCTATAGTGCTATTAAAACCAGAAAAGGCATTCACACCGTATGGTGGTTTTACGGAGGTATTACCAACAAAATTTGTAAACGTTTTCTATGAAAAAAATAGCATTCCAAGGATTTTGTATCATCATTTTATTTTTAAGTATTTGGTGGATTTTAAGTAAGGTTAATTGGGTTTCAGTCTTTCAGATCGAAAAGATTTCAAATACGACTGAAAAGAAATTAGGCGACCTGTTTTGGAATATTTTTAACGAAAGTGAAAAAGAAATTAAGGACGAAAGAGTTATCAATGCTATAGATAGCCTTATTACTAAAATATGTATCGCAAATAAGATAGAAAGAAATAAAATAAAACTTCACCTGATAGATGCAGCAGAAGTAAATGCTTTTGCCTTTCCCGATGGTCATCTGGTAATAAACAGCGGTTTGATCCTTGCTGCAAAAAATCAGGAAGAACTAAGCGGTGTTATTGCTCACGAACTAGCTCATATCCAGCTCAATCACGTAATGAAAAAATTAACAAAAGAAATCGGACTTACAGTACTGATCTCAATGGCAAGTGGTAAAACGGGCAGTGAGATAATTTTGAAAACCAGCAAAACCCTTTCTTCTACAGCTTTCGACAGAAATTTTGAAAAAGAAGCAGATCTTAGGGCAACCGATTATCTTATCAATAGTGATATTCATCCAAAATATCTGGCAAATTTCTTAAATCGTTTATCCAAAACCAATGGAAGTTATTTTACCTGGTTAAGTACCCATCCCGATTCTAAAAAAAGATCCGAAACCATTCTTGAAACAATTTCTGATCAATCCATACAAAACAAATCGATTATTACTAACGACACCTGGCTTGAAATTAAAAAAAATATTACAATTAAGCCCTTATAAACCTATAACTATTAAACATACACTTACCCACCTACAACCAAAAAAACTTATCTTTGCCCAAAAATTCAAAATAGCAAAATGAACACATTACAATCTATCATAGAAAATGCTTGGGAAAACAGAGCATTATTACAAGAAACAACTACTACCACTGCAATAAAAGAAGTAATTGAATTATTAGATTCGGGAAAATTAAGGGTGGCCGAACCAACCACAGACGGATGGAAAGTAAACGAATGGGTAAAAAAAGCTGTTGTTTTATATTTTCCTATCCAAAAAATGGAAACTCTTGAAGCCGGTATTTTTGAATACCATGATAAAATTCCGCTTAAAAGAAATTATGCAGAAAAAGGAATAAGAGTAGTCCCAAATGCAGTAGCAAGACACGGTGCATATATTTCTTCCGGTGTAATCCTGATGCCAAGTTATGTAAACATTGGCGCTTATGTAGACGAAGGAACAATGGTAGACACATGGGCAACCGTAGGGAGCTGTGCTCAAATTGGCAAAAACGTACACCTATCCGGAGGTGTGGGAATTGGTGGGGTTTTAGAACCATTACAAGCTTCTCCCGTAATTATAGAAGATGGAGCATTTGTTGGTTCGAGATGTATTATAGTAGAAGGGGTAAAAATAGAAAAAGAAGCCGTTTTGGGAGCTAATGTCTGTTTGACTGCTTCAACCAAAATTATAGACGTTACAGGAGATGTTCCTGTAGAAATGAAAGGAATTGTTCCTGCCAGATCTGTAGTGATCCCGGGAAGTTATACAAAAACTTTCAATGCAGGTTCTTACCAGGTTCCTTGTGCATTAATCATTGGAAAAAGAAAACCTTCAACCGATCTCAAAACCAGCCTGAACGATGCTTTGAGAGAATACGATGTTGCGGTTTAATTCTGTTTTAGTATGACTAATTATCTCCAATTATTTCGCTTGTTTTTAAAAAGACTGGGAATCATTTTTATCCTTTACCAGTTATGCAGATTATTGTTTTTTCTATTTAATACAAATGCATTTCAGGATGTTGCCTTAAAAACAGTTTGGGGAGGAATGGTTTATGATCTTTCTGCAATTGGATTTATCAATCTTATATTTGTCCTGTTATACCTTATTCCGGGAAATTTTAAATATACTAAATCGTATCAGAAATTCTTAAAAACAGGTTTCTTCACTATAAACATGTTATTTCTGGCAACCAATTTTGTAGATATCGAATATTATAAATTTACCGGCAGAAGAAGTTCCTTTAGTTTAATTACCGCAAAAGGAATGGAAAACGAAATTGCAGGATTACTTCAAAGTTATCTGGTTCAGTTTTGGTATCTCCCGATCGGGTTTTTCATTCTTGCAATTATCGTTTGGAAATGGATGGATAAAAAAAACTTCAGTCATTACAAAGACAGTCTTACTCCCAAACACATCTTCCGGCAAACAGGGATTTTTATATTGAGTACAGGAGTAATGTTTCTTATGGCTAGAGGCGGCTTGCAAAACAAACCATTAAAAATTGTTGATGCCATAAAATTTTCAGCATTAGGAAATACCGCATTAGTTCTCAACACCCCATTTTGCATCATCAAAACCATCAATAATGTAGATGAATTATCCAAAGAAAAATATTTTGATGAAGTAGAACTAAAAACAATATTTAATCCCGAAAAAACTTTTGAAAGTCAAAACGATTCGATCAAAAAGAACGTAATGATAATTATTCTGGAAAGCTTTGGCAACGAAAATATCCAGAAAGGATACACTCCGTTTTTGGATTCACTACTTCAACACTCACTCTATTTCAAAAACGGATTTGCCAACGGAAGAGTATCCATAGACGCTGTCCCTTCTACCCTATCAAGTATCCCGAGTTTAATGAGTACATCTTTGATTTCATCAAGATATTCATTAAATAAAGTGTATGGTTTGCCAAAGATTTTCAAAAATCAAGGATATCACACTTCTTTCTTTCATGGAGCATTCAACGGAAGTCAAAATTTTGATCAATATTGCAGGATTGCAGGGTTTGACCATTATTATGGTAAAGACCAATATCCTTACGACGATGACTCTTTTGACGGAAAATGGGGTATTTTTGATGAAGAATTCTTACAATTTTTTTGTGAAGAAATAGGAACTTTTACAGAACCCTTTTTTACTTCTGTATTTACCATTTCATCTCATCAGCCTTTTATCATGCCTGAAAAATACAAAGGGAAATTCCCAAAAGGAAAAACCAAGATACACGAAACAATTGGTTATACAGATTATGCTTTGAGAAAATTCTTTGATAAGGCAAAAAAACAATCCTGGTACAACAATACATTATTTGTAATAACTGCAGACCATGCTTCACCTTATTTACCCGATAATGTTAATAATTCTGTTGGAGAATTCAGGATTCCTATCTTGTTTATGGATCCTTCCCGTCCGGAAATAAACGGAATAAATGAAAAAAATCTTCAACAGATAGATATTTTACCAAGTATATTAAGTTACCTGAATATTCGGGATAAAGTCATTACATTTGGAAAATCCTATCAGTCCGAAGAAGATTTTGTAGTAACTTACCTCGATAATATTTATAATTATTTTAAAGGAGATTATTATCTGGCTTTCGACGGACAAAAAAGTATCGGATTGTTTGCTTGGAAAAAAGATACACAGCTCAAAAATAATTTGCTCAAAAAGGAACCCGAACTGGTAAAAAGTATGGAGAAATTTATTAAAGCTTATATTCAGACTTTTAATGAACGTGTAAGCAATGATGCGTTAATTGTAAACTAAATCATTTTTATGAAAATACTGGTGATACAACAGAAAATGATTGGTGATGTTTTGATCAGCAGTATTATCTGTGACAATCTCAGAAAAGCATATCCCGATGCTATAATAGATTATCTGGTAAACCCGAACACTACTCCTATTCTCGAAGGAAATCCCAACATTAGCAATATTGTTTTATTCACTCCCGAAGCCGACAGGAATTTTTTCAACCTCATCCAATTTGGATTACAAATAAGAAAGCAACAATACGATCTGGTCATCGATGCTTATTCAAAACTGCAAAGCTGGACAATATCCCTGTTAAGCGGAGCAAAACAAAAAATTTCTTATAAAAAAAAGGGGCGAAACTGGATTTATACAGACAACATCATTCAGGAAAAATATCCGAAAAGCAATTTGGGATTGGCAATAGAAAGAAGGTTATCCTTACTAGATCCGCTAAATCTCAATATAGAATTAGAAACTTTCCCCAAATTATACCTTACGGAAAAAGAAAAACTTGATGCCAAAAAATTATTTGAAACACATCAGGTAAATCCCGACAGAAAAACCATAATGGTAAGTCTGATAGGAAGTGAGAAAATCAAAACTTACCCATTGCATTATATGGCAGAACTGATAAACCTGGTGGGAGATAATTATGATGTAAATATTTTATTTAACTATTTTCCCAACCAAATTCAAGATGCCCAGACCGTTTATAAATTGTGTAGCAAAATCACCCGGTCAAAAATACACTTTGACTTATTGGGAAATGATTTGAGAAGTTTTATAGCGATTATGGACCGTTGTGATTTTATTTTCGGAAATGACGGTGGTGCGATCAACATTGCCAAATCCTTAAAAAAGCCCTCATTTATTATTTTTTCACCATGGATAGAGAAAAAAATATGGGCAACTTTTGAAGATGGGATCAATCATGATTCTACTCATCTGAATGATTTTTTACCGGAAATTTTCGAAAACAGAAGCTATGGAAAGCTAAAAAAATTATCATTAGACTATTATGAAAAATTTAAACCTAAATTATTTCAAGAAAAATTAATAAAGTTCATAAATAAACACTTATAATTGCAATAAATTATAATGAGTAACGTTTGAATTTGTATGACTTATACATTTTAAAACACTAATTAAAAATAACATAAATATAAAAAACTACTCTTCTCAATATATACAATTAGTCAAAGTTCTATAAAGAATTTTGAAGAAAAGTGGTGCGGTATATTTATTGAAATTTATATCAATTAATGAAATTCACGCCTAATACAAAAATTTCGGTACTGATAATCACACTCAATGAAGAAAACCATATGTTCAAATTGCTAAGTGATTTGAACTTTGCAGACGAAGTTATAGTTGTTGATTCTTTTAGTACAGATAAAACCCGTGAAATATCTGAGTCTTTCCAAAATGTAAAATTTATCGAAAACCCATTCGAAAATTATACTTCACAAAGAAATTTTGCTATAGATCAAGCCAGAAATCAGTGGATTTTATTTATTGATGCAGACGAAAGGCTTACTCCCGAACTCAAACAGGAAATTTTTGATACAGTAGACAGCGATCCGGATGTAAGTGCCTATATGTTCTACAGAATTTTTTATTTTAAAACCAAAATACTCCATTTTAGCGGGTGGCAAACCGATCGTATTTTTCGATTATTCAAAAAAGACAAAGTAAGATATACCTACAAACGTCTGGTTCATGAAAAACTGGATGTTGATGGTAAAATAGGTATTTTCAAAAACAAACTTATACACTACTCTTATAGTGATTATAATTCGTACAAAGGAAAAATGATCGCTTATGGAAAATTAAAAGCCAAAGAAAAATTTCTCGCAGGTTTCAAACCAACTTTTTTACATCCTTATCTACATCCTTTGTATAACTTTTTATATCAATATCTGGTAAGATTAGGAATATTAGATGGCTATCGCGGTATGATTATCTGCTATCTCAACGCTTTAAGTGTAAAAGCACGTTATGTCGAACTCAAACGACTTTATCACCTGGACAAAATAAGATTAGCCAACCAATAATCTATTTTTTAGCCACAGTTGCATATTGCAGATAAAATAAATCTCTCTGAGTGAACAACGTCAAGATATTGTATAAAATAGGTTTGATAGATCTGGTTTTGTTTATTCCTTCACAGATTTTAATTGTATAGCCAGCCTCTTCATACATTCTCACAATACTATTTTTAGTAAAAAATCTTAAGTGAGTAAAATCCATGATCCCGTGAGTTTCATATTTCCAGTCTTTTTTGAATAACAAAGCCGTTAAAGCACTATGATATCTCATATTAGGAATCGAACTGATCACTACTCCATTATCGTTAAGTTTATTCTTGATTTTCTTTAAAACCATATAAGGATCTACCATATGTTCTAAAACATCATTAAAATAAATTACATCAAAAAAGTTATCCGGCAATTCATCTAAAAAATCTTCACAAACTCCAATAAAAACCTTATCAATAACTTTTTCTGCATCACGAGCTTCATTCTCCATCATCTCGATTCCCCAAACCAAAGCTTCATTTTTCTTTTTTATAACTTCTGCAAAAGCTCCGTTACCACAACCTACTTCAAGAATTTTTTTTGCATCAGAAGGTAAGTATTTGATCATTTCAAATCTGATCTTATTGTAATAATCTTCTCTTTTATTATTGTAGTCCATGCTTTTTTAAGATTTTGTTTTGTTATTTGGAGGAGTAAATGTATTAAATTATAGAAATTTAAAATAAACTTTAATAAATTTTTATTCACAAAACAAAAAATATTTACAGTTCAAAATATATTTTAATTTTACACCCGGTGATTATCCATATTAAAAACAAAAATAATGAACATTACAATTGTAAGTCTTGATAACTGGGGGTTTAATGAATACCTAAAAAAAACATTATGCGATCAGGGACATCAGGTTGTTCATATTAATTTTAATGATTTTAAATACACATATCCCGGTTTCTTACATCGTGTTGGGAACTTTTTATCCAAATTGTTCCTGAATACCAATTTCAAACATCAATATTACGGGAAGGAAATTATCCGGATTTTAGAAAAAAATCCTGTGCGGCAGGATATAATTCTTACTTTGAAAGCAGATTTTATAGACAAAAAAAGCCTTAAAGCATTCAAGAAATTCACCGACAAATCAATTGCTTTTTTTAACGACAACATCAAAAGATATCCGAATATTAAGAACGTAATAGATTGTTTTGATGAAGTTTATTCTTTTGAAAAAGGAGATTGTAAAAAACACCATTTACAATTTGCTACTAATTTTATTTATAATTTAAACTTAACTGCTACTAAAAACGCTCAAAAACTAGATATCTTCAACATTAGTTCGGGAGGAAAGAGAAATAATTTTATCAAACAAATTGCAAAACAACTTCATACAAATGAGATAAATTATAAGTTTATCATTTTTGATAAAAATAAAAAACATCAGGACGAATTAATTGAAATTATACACGAACCAATAAGTTTAGAAAAAGTAAATGAGCTAAACAATCAAGCTATGGCTCTGCTGGATATTCACCGAAAAGGGCAAGATGGTTTAACTTTTAGAGTTTTTGAATGTTTGGGATTGCAGAAAAAACTCATTACTACCAATAAGGATATCTCAACTTATGATTTCTACAATCCAAATAACATCTTGATTATCGATATGGAAAACCCAATAATTCCAAAATCATTTTTTGAAACCGGATATACTCCAGTATCTTCAGAAATTTTACATCCTTACACAATAGAAGGCTGGCTGGAGAAAGTCCTGTTCAAGAAATAAATTCTTGACCCATTTATTTTTTTAACATACAAACGTTCAAAAAAAAATTATTTATTTTTTATAATTAAGAATCCATGATCTGTTCATCCAGACTCAATTATTAATTCTCATAACTTTTGCCCTTTTAAAAATTTCATTATAATTATTTTTTTATTTCATTTCTTTTCATAAATATTGCACAAAATTAACATTGTATTTATACAAGTATGAAATTAAATTCTTATCAGAATCACTATAGAAAATTATTTATTGCTTTTTTATTTAATTTGCTTTTTGTGTTTTTTATTGCCCGGGATTATATAAGCGCATTAGAATTCTCTACTAGTGTTATTCATAATGTATTTTTCATACTTACCACAACAAGTCATTTCTTTGGCTTAACGTTTTTACCCTTACTATTGAGTTATATTGTTTTATGGATAAGCAAATCCGTAAAAGCTTCTTCAATTGTTTATGGATTACTCACCATAATACTTTTAATTTATCTGAAAATAGATTCCAGCATATTTGCACAGTTTCGTTACCATCTCAATCCAATTGTTTTCGATTTGGTTTTTGGCAAAAGAGCATCAGATATTTTTCAATTTTCATTATATAACAAATTAATGTCTATAGGATTTGTCCTGCTTGCAATTGCTGCACAGTTTCTCTTTTTGAAATTAGGAAAAAAACTGGCATCCAAATACACATGGTTAAATCCAAAATATACACTCATCGGATTCTTTACCGCACTATTATTTTCTAATATTTTATATGCCTGGGGAGATGCCAATTATGACCGTTTTGTAATGCAATACAAAAGAGTGCTGCCGATATACTACCCACTTACAGCAGACGATTTACTAATGAGACTCAATTTGGTAGATTCTGAAAAAATCAATCAAAATAAAAACATTGTTTCTAACCAGAAACAAAATCTGGTACAATATCCGCTCAAAAAAATTGTATCAACACCAAAATCCAATAAAAAAAACATACTGATTATCGCAATAGATTCCTGGAGATTTGATTGTATGACTCCGGAGATCACTCCAAATATTCATGATTTTGCAGAAAAATCATCTCAATTTCTCAATCATAAAAGTGGCGCCAATATGACAACCGGGGGAATTTTTACACTTTTCTACGGAATTCCTGCTACCTACTTTTTGTCTTTTACAAGTATTAAAAAAAGTCCGGCAATGATAGACGAATTACTCAAACAAGATTACAATATTAATATTTACTCTAGTTCCACAATAGAAAATCCGCCATTTAACCTCAACGCATTTGTAAAAGCTCCGAATCTCAGGTTATCATCAGATGGCAATACACCATCAGAAAGAGATCAGGATATTACTAACGATTGGATAAATGATATTGATGAAGTTGCAGAAAAACCATTTTTCGGGTTTTTATTTTATGATGCTGCACATGGTTTCGATCATCCCGAAAAAACAGATTTGCCATTTCAGCCAAGCCTTAAAGAAGTAGATTACTTATCTATCAAAGGAAATTACAATAGCGAAAAACTGTATAATAAGTATAAAAATTCTTTACACTTTATAGATTCTGAAATTGCAAAAATTCTCCATAAACTTGAAGAAAAAAATCTTCTCAAAAATACCATAGTAATCATTACCAGTGATCATGGTCAGGAATTTAATGATAATAAAAAAGGACATTGGCAACATGGCGGTAATTTTTCTAAATACCAGATTCAAGTCCCTATGATCATTTACGATGAAGAGAAAACGCCACAAAAATATCAGCATTTATCTTTACATTACGACATTACTCCAACCATTATGACAGATATTTTAGGTGTTAACAATCCATTAGAAGATTATAGCATCGGACAAAACATCTATTTACAACAAGAAAGAGATTGGTTTTTGTGTGGTTATAACCAAAAATATTCTGTAATAGAAAAAAACAGAATTACGAATATTTATGAATCCGGTAATTATGACATTACCGATAATCAACTCAACACATTAGACGAAGACCTCAATTATGAAATAATTGCCAAAGCATTCCAGATAAATAATTCGTATTTTGTAAAATCAAAAAACTAAATTGATTTGAGTTTGTTTCTAAAACTCATGAAAATCTTACAAACCCAAAATATCTGATTAATTTCTGTTCTCTTCAGAACACATAAAAGAATTAATATTGCCTTAGTATTATATCATAAAAGGTAATAATTTTGTAACAAAGTAAAAAATTACTTCGATCTAAATTTATGGAAACAATCAATCAGGAAATTCACAATGCATTTGAAGTAATAAAAAATGGCGGAATAATTTTATACCCTACTGATACTGTTTGGGGAATTGGCTGTGATGCTACTAATCCTGAAGCTGTTGCAAAAATATATACCTTAAAGAAACGTGCCGAAACCCAAAGCATGATTGTACTGATGAATGGCGAAAAGATGATGTATAACGTGTTCAAGGAAATTCCCGAAACTGCCTGGCAAATTATGGATTTATCCGAAAAACCGACTACTTTGATTCTGGATAAACCCAGAAATGTAGCGCCAAACCTCATCGCATCAGACAATACATTAGGGATCAGACTTGTAAAAGAACCTTTTTGCTTCAAACTGATGGAAAGAATGAAAAAACCGTTGGTTTCAACTTCAGCCAATATTTCTGGTGAACCAACTCCAAAAAGTTTCAAAGAAATTAGTCCTGAAATTATAAAAGGAGTTGACTATGTTGTAAATTTGCACCACGATAAAATTGCAGGAAAACCGTCTACAATTATAAAGTTGACGAACGATTCTCAGGTTAAGATTATCAGGAAATAGATTTATTCGCCACAAATTCTCGAATTTTAAGACTATATACTATGCCAGATATTTTATACAAAGATGAAAGTTATAAATTAGTTGGAATTTTATTTGAAGTTCACAATAATTTAGGTAAAGGATTTTCTGAAATTGTATATAAAGATGCGCTCGAATATGAATTTAAAAATTCATTTGTTCCATTTGAAAGAGAGAAAGAATATTCGGTTGCCTATAAAGATAGTATCCTAAAACACAAGTTTTATGCTGATTTTGTAGTTTTTGATAAAATTATTTTAGAAATCAAATCCTGTAAATCTCTAAATGATGAACATTTAGCCCAATGTATTAATTATCTAAAAGTTTCAAACAATAAATTAGCTGTTTTAGTTAATTTCAACCATAGTTCGCTTGAATATAAAAGAATCATTCTTTGATATGATTTGTGAAAAATTTAATTTTATTCGATAAAAATTTAAGCCACAATTTATTGAAAATAAAATTTGTGAATTCGTGGCAAAAAAATATAATTGTGACCAATAATTACAAACAAGCCTTACATAATCCAATCTTTGAAATTATATCCAAAGCTGCACAAGAAATTGGCGTAGAAAGCTACGTCATTGGCGGTTTTGTTAGAGATTTAATCTTGGGAAGAGATTCCAAAAAAGACATCGATATTGTTGCTGTCGGAAGTGGTATTGAATTAGCCTTAAAGGTTTCAGAATTACTTCCAAGGAAACCAAAAGTACAGGTTTTTAAAACTTACGGAACGGCAATGCTGCGTTTTCAAGATATTGATATAGAATTTGTTGGAGCAAGAAAAGAATCCTACCATTTTGAAAGCCGGAATCCTGTTGTAGAAAACGGCACACTGGAAGACGACCAAAACCGTCGTGATTTTACCATAAATGCTTTAGCGCTTTCTTTGAACAAAGATAATTTCGGTGAACTTTCTGATCCTTTTAGTGGATTAGAAGATTTGAAAAATAAGATCATCAAAACACCTCTTGATCCGGACATTACCTATTCTGACGATCCTTTGCGAATGATGAGAGGAGTACGATTTGCAACCCAATTAGGATTTGAAATCGACACAGTCTCGTTACAATCCATAAAGAAAAACAAGGAGAGAATCAAGATTATTTCGGGAGAACGGATTGTAGAGGAGTTGAACAAGATACTTTCTACCGAAAAACCTTCTGTTGGTTTTTTATTATTGTATAAAACCGGATTATTAGATATAATTTTACCCGAATTGACTGCCTTGAACCAAGTCGAGGAAATCGAAGGTCATACCCATAAAAATAATTTTTACCATACATTGGAAGTCGTAGATAATATTTGTCCTAATACCGATGATGTGTGGCTTCGCTGGGCTGCTTTATTGCACGACATCGGGAAAGCGCCAACAAAACGTTTCAATAAAAAACAGGGATGGACTTTTCATGGTCATGAATTTTTGGGCGGAAAAATGGTCAAAAAGATTTTTGAGCGTTTGCATATGCCGTTGAACCAGAAAATGAAATTTGTTCAGAAGATGGTAATTATGAGTTCAAGACCTATTGTTTTGGCTCAAGATACGGTTACGGATTCGGCAGTCCGTCGTTTGGTTTTTGATGCTGGCGAGGATGTTGATCATTTGATGACGCTATGTGAAGCAGATATCACAACAAAGAACCCAGCAAAATTCAAGAAATATCATAACAATTTTAATATAGTAAGAAAAAAAATAATTGAAGTTGAAGCACGTGATCACGTTAGAAATTTTCAGCCTCCGATTACTGGTGAAGAAATTATAAAAATTTTTAATCTGAAACCTTCTCGTGAAATTGGAATTTTGAAAGAAGCTATAAAAGAAGCGATTCTGGAAGGTGAAATTCCGAATGAATACGATGCAGCTTACGAATTATTGATGAAAAAGGCTCAGAAATTAGGATTAACTCCTGTTTCAAAATAAGGACATTTTTTAGGGAAAGATTCTCAAATAAAAGTAGATTTTCCTCTAATCCTGATACAAAATAAAATTCTTCAGTCAAAAAATCTGAAGATTAGAAATATAAAAACAGTAATGCACTCAAAAAAATGAAAAAAGAAAATAGATCCATTATTATCTGGTTGTTATCAGGTTGTTTGCTTTTGTTTATTATGGTTGTAGTTGGTGGAATTACAAGACTTACCAATTCGGGTTTGTCGATGACAGACTGGCATTTGGTAACAGACACTTTTCCTCCACTAACAGACGAAAAATGGAATGCCGCTTTTGAAGAATATAAGAAATTCCCTGAATATCAAAAGATTAACATCCACAACGATTTTACAATTGATGATTATAAATTTATTTATTTCTGGGAGTGGTTTCATCGTTTTATCGGAAGAATAATCGGATTGGTTTTTATTGTTCCGTTTGTTTATTTTTTAGTTAAAAAAAGATTGAGCAGCGAAACTATAAAAAAATGTATCATCCTTCTGGCGATGGGTGCTTTCCAGGGATTTTTAGGGTGGTTTATGGTAAAAAGCGGGTTGATAGATCATCCGGATGTGAGTCATTTCAGGCTTTCACTGCATTTAACTTTTGCTTTCATCACTTTCGCTTATACTCTATGGGTAGCTTTGGATTTGATTTATCCGGAACGGAAAGAAATAATTTTTCCTTTAAGAAAATTAGCTCGTATTGCTCTGATTTTCCTGATTATCCAGATTATTTATGGTGGATTTGTTGCAGGTTTAAATGCCGGATTAATTCACAACCATTGGCCAATGATGAGTGAAGGAAAATTTATACATGAAACAGTTTATATTGAACAACCTACACTTTTATTGAACCTGACAGAAGGAAAAAGCGGTGTTCAATTTGTGCATAGAACGATGGCTTATGTTGTGGTTGGACTAATTCTTTTCCTCTATTTCAAAAGCCGTAAATTTGCTTTGACAACACAACAAAAAACAGGTACAAATGTACTTGTTGGTTTTGTTTTTCTCCAGTTTCTTTTAGGTGTTTTTACACTTTTACTTCATGTTCCTTTGTGGTTAGGATTGGTACACCAGATTATGGCATTTTTATTATTGAGCGCAATGGTCTATACTTTACATCGATTCAGTAAATAGAAATTCCATTTTTGAAAAACCTCTAAAGAGTCTAAAAAAGATTTATTTATTGACTATATTTGGTTAAAACTGATATATTCAAAAAATGAATTTACTTTGGCAGTACCTTAATCCCTATAAATATTGGGTTTTATTAGCTCTTCTATTAGCTGGAATTTCGCAAGTTTTAGCACTTTATGACCCGATAATTTTTGGTCAGATCATAGATAATTATGCTTTGAATCCAAAAGAACAGACTCAAGACGAACTTTTAAAAGGTGTTTTGAAGCTTTTAACGATTGCTATTGTCATTGCATTATTGGCGAAACTTTTTAGTACTTTCAAGGATTATATTCTCCGAATGATTGTTCAAAAATTTGGAATGCAGATTTTTAATGATGGTTTGCGTCAAACTTTGCGATTACCTTTTCAGGAGTTTGAGGATCAAAGTAGTGGCGAAATCTTATCGATCCTACAAAAAGTAAGATCTGATACAGAAAAATTTATCTCCTCGTTCATCAACATTCTTTTTTCATCTATGGTTGGAATTGGTTTTTTGATGTGGTATGCCGTCACCAAACATTGGGCTTTGATTCCTGTTTTTCTAATTGGGGTTGTACTTTTAGGTGGTTTGACTAGTATTTTGAGTCGTTCTATAAAAACACTTCAACGGTCGCTAATCAGGCAAAACAGGCAAATGAGTGGCACCATTACAGAGAGTTTACGCAATATTGAACTTGTTAAAAGTTTAGGGCTTACCTACCCGGAAATCCGCAGATTGAAAGTACATACACAAGAAATCTACGATTTAGAAATGGCAAAGGTAAAGAAAATGAGAACCTTGACTTTTTTTCAAGGTGGTATTTTGGTTTTGCTGAAACAATCTATATTATTTATCTTACTATGGCTTATTTTTAGAAATATTCTCACGCCGGGCGAATTAATTTCTATGCAATTTATTTCTACCGGAATTATAGTTCCGTTGCAGGACTTAGGTTCCATTATTTTATCCTATCGAGAAGCCGAAACAGCTTTACAGCTTTTTAATGAGTTGATGCAAAAGCAACCTGAATTTAGCCCCGAAGATCCTGTAGAAGTTGGACCAATTGAGCAACTCCATTTCAACAATATTGTTTTCCGACATAAAAATGCCCATTTTAATGCCATTCAAAATATCTCGTTTAATGTAAAACTCGGAGATACAATTGCATTTGTTGGCCCTTCTGGTTCGGGAAAATCTACTTTGGTTAAATTACTTGTTGGATTGTATCGACCTGTCGAAGGAGATATTTTGTATGATGAAATTTCTATAAAAGAATTGCGGTACAATAGAATCAGAAGACAATTGGGATTTGTAACCCAAGATACCCAACTCTTTTCGGGAACAATTCGGGAAAATTTATTATTTGTAAAACCCGATGCAACCGAAGATGAAATGCATGAAGCATTAAGAAAAGCATCTGCAACAACGATTATTACTAATTCTGAAAATGGTTTAGATACTATTTTAGGTGAAAACGGTAAGAAACTTTCTGGTGGAGAAAAACAACGTTTATCCATTGCGAGGGCTTTGTTGAGAAAACCCAGATTGCTCATTTTTGATGAAGCAACATCTGCTCTGGATTCCTTAACCGAAGAACAAATTACCGAAACGGTCAAAGAAATTTCGGCAGACAAACAGCAAATGACCATCTTGATAGCCCATAGATTATCAACAATCATGCACGCTGACACAATTTTTGTTCTAGAAAAAGGACAAATTGTAGAAAAAGGGACACATGAAGAACTGGTGGCAAAAAAAGGATTGTATTTTGCGATGTGGCGTCAGCAAATTGGAGAAAGAAAAGAAATAGTAAGTTCTTTTGTTGAATAAATGACAATTAATTTTGTCAATAAAAAAGCCGATAAATTAAAAAATTATCGGCTTTTTTGATGTGCTTTATTTTAGAATGAAGTATTTAATGACAAGGAAAGACCTGTGCTTTCGGGAACCATACGGCAAACTCCTCCTACACAAACCAGACCTCCACGTTGTCTACCGTAATTCAGTCCGATTCTGGAAGCTCCTTTTCTGTATGATCCTCCAACGTTATAATAATGATGGCGTTTATTAGCATCATCATTGCCATAATTGTAAATATCCCAAACATAACAGGAAAACCTGGAATTGATATTGTATTCTAATGTTGCTCCTGCCCAATTCTTTTTGTCAGCATCTGCCCACATATGTTCTCCTAAAAATTTTAATGAGCTTGTATTAGTAAAAGAATAAGTAGCTTCTGCTGAAAAAATATTAGTCTTGACCAAATTCCCTCCTTCAATAAATCTTTTATTGTAGTATTGATTGATGTACACAAAACCTGTATGCCATCTATCAGATATTTTTTTGAAAACTTCAATATTGTAATCCGAAAAATACTTGTCACTTGATCCCAAAAAATCTGTTTTATAATCCGGTTCCGGATCAAAATAAGTATAACTCCCTTTTAGATTGTACCAGTTTGAAGCATTTAAGGCAATTTTTGTTCCATATTTTCCGCCTAACGCAGTTCCTTTCTTAAAATTATAAAAAACATCTATCTGACCTCCGATCTCTCCTGCTTTAGTTATAGAAGGAGTAGGGAAATCTACTCTGCTTTGGGCTTGATAAACATATATATTGGCAAGATTACTATGGTGCTGCTTGGTTAAAGCCGGAACATAATTCATTATTTTATCATTAAAACTTAAGCTTGTTTGCTCTACTCCGTAAAATTCAGGAATACGTTCTGTAAAAAAACCCATGTTTTCCATCCTGCGGAAAGTAGCATCAATACCCAATCCTTTTTTAGAATATCCCATGTTTAACAACAATGCACTTCCGGGTTTTACAAACTCATTGGAAATCGTATTGTCTTGAAGGATCAAAATCGCGTCTTCTGATTTGAAATTGTACTCTGAAGAAATATAAAACGAATCATGGCTAAAATTAAATCTACCTGCAAAACTATTGGTCAATTCTTTAAATTTGGGATCTTCAAATTTAATTTTTTCATCACGTCCTACATAGCTGAAACCAAATGACAGACTTGACGTTTCAAATTTGAATAAATCATCTACAATAAATTCTGAATTGAATCCGTAAATTTTAGAATCAGAAACATCAAAACCGGATCTTTGCTGACCATAAAGAGCTGTAAAACTCAAATAATCTGTTGGTTTAAAATTAATTTTTCCTCCTCTGATTGCATTGTTCAAGCCTAATGCCCTGTCTTCCCAGCTTCGCAAGAGCAAACCGCTCCCAAATTGCTCATAAAAATATCCTGCTGTAATGTCAAGCATTTTATTCTTATAGTTTATAAAATAGGTAGCAATATTGGTTTCATCATACTTTGGATTATAATTCAATAAAGCATCAGACTCATAAGATTCAACCTGGATTCCGGCAGTCCAGTTCTTGTAATTATAATTTACAAACAAATAATTATTAGACCGTATTGGATTTTCCGGGTGAACAGTTCCCATTTCCTTATCATTGAGATACCATTGAGAATTAGATTCGAAACCACCAAAAACCTTTCCGTAATCTTTTTTTTCCTGTGATTTTTCTTCTTGTGAAAAACCTAAGGAAACTGTAAGCAAACAAACCGTTAAAATAATTTTTTTCATGATTACAAGGTCTTAAGAATCGTGAATAGTTCTTTTTCACCACCTTGCATATAACCGCTCTGAATATGCACTATTTTTCCGTTTTTTACTACAATGGTATAAGGTATATCAACAATAGAAAGCGCCCTTTTAAAATCCTGATTCGAATCCAATATTACGCTGAACGGCCAGTTTTTTCCATTAACTAAAGGTTTTACCCGTTTTTGAGTTCTGGCATCATCAGTCGAAACGGCTATTAGTTCTGTATTAAGTTCTTTTGTCCAGTTTTCATAATCTTCACTTATTGCTTCCAGCTCATTTAAACAAGGTCCGCACCATGTTGCCCAAAAGGAAAAAACATAAAGTTTGTCTGTTTCCTGGTAATCTGTTTTAATATTAACCTGTTTGTTATCTAAAGATTTTAAAGTAAGATTAGGCAATTCTTTCTGAGCATTTGCTGTTGAAATAATGAATAGTAGTAAAATAGTTAGTTGCTTCATAGTATTTAAATTTGTTGTGCAAATAAACAAAAAAAATAATAATTCTATTCTGTGTGAAAAAAATATATTATTATTGCAAAATATAACATAACCAAAAGATTAACTAACTATTACCTAATTATTATGAAAATTTTCAAGATTTTATTTTTGAGTATTGTACTCATTGGGCTTAATTCATGTTCTTCATCTGATGATGGAGAAAAACTGGGAGCAGGTATCACTTCAATCACATTAACTTCGGATGCTACAACAAAAATGGTTGGAGAAACCATCACTTTTACTGTAACCGATAATAATGGAGCAAATGTAACTTCTACATCTTCGATTTCTGTTGCTGCAACTACAATTCCTGGAAATACATTTTCTTCACCTACAGCGGGTGCTTTTCAGGTTGTTGCTACTTTAAACGGGTTGACTTCTGAAACTCTTACTGTAAACTTTACCGAAGAAGCTTTGCCTCCATCAATCGCATTTGAAAAAAGAGTTTTAATAGAAGATTATACCGGTGCCTGGTGTGGATGGTGTCCTAGAGTTTCGTATGCTATTGAATTGGTTAAGCAACAAACGGATAAATCCGTAGTGGTTGCAATCCATAACGGAAATACTACTCCGGGCAATGGTTATGATCCATATCATATTAATGTAAATTCATTGGCAAATATGATCAACTTACAAGGTTATCCTACAGCAAAATTAAACAGAATGACAACCTGGGGAACTCCGGAACCAAATAAAGTAAGCCAGGTTATTGCACTAACAAATGGTGAAAAACCTAATCTTGGACTGGCTATGAGTTCTACAGTTACAGACGGAACGATTAATCTTGAGGTAAGAACTAAATTTGGTAAAAACTTCTCTGGAACCAAATTGGTTGTATATATCACCGAAAATGGTTTAATTCTTGACCAGGTAAATTATACAGATTATTATGGTGGTGCTGATCCAATACCAAATTTCGAACACAATCATGTTCTGAGAGCTTCGCTTACAAATTTATTAGGAGATCCTTTTTCAAATACAGAAACAGTTTATGACAATGTTGTGACCAAAAACTTTAATATTCCGGTTCCTGCAAAAGTTTCTAATGCAGCCAATATGGAATTTGTAGCTTTTGTTGTAGGTACTGACAAAAAAACAATAAATGTAAGAAAATCTGTTCCCGGAGAAAATCAGGAATTTGAAATTGTTGAATAATTTATCCGTGAAATAAATATTTTTTAAACGCTCCTTAATTGGAGCGTTTTTTGTTCTATTTATCTTATAACTTTTTTTAAAAATCCTATAACGCTCTCCATTCGAAAAAGAACCAAATTTGTAATGAAAAAGAATTTTACTAATCAGCTAAAAATTATATCATGCCGAATTCAAAGGAAATTAAAGGAAATTGGGAAGAGTTTAAAGGAAAACTTAAACAAAAATTTGCCGATTTAACAGACGATGATTTGTTATACGAAGAAGGTAAAGAACAGGAAATGTGGGGAAAATTGCAAAAGAAACTAGGGAAAACTGAAAAAGAAATCAAATCTTTATTTGATTAATTAGAAATATTTCTTAGAAATCAAAAAAAAACTGTTTCAATTATACAATTTACATTGATTTGTAGATTTATATTGAAACAGTTTCTATTTTATCCATTCTTTAAAATCTCCTACTTTTTCCCTACTTACAATTACCTCTTCTGCTTTATAAGTTGGTAAAATCACTTTTAATCTTGAATTACTGTACAATATAATTTCCTTGATTGATTTTAAAGGAATAATAAATTTCCTGCTTATACGATAGAAATCTTTCGGATTCATTTCCTGTTCCAAAATTTCCAATGTAGTATCGATCAAATAATCCCTGTTATCGTTCGTATGAATGTAAGTTCCTTTATTTTCGCTGTAAAAACATTCTATCTCATCGGTCGAAATTACTTTGAGATATTGTCCTATTTTAACTGTGAATCTTGATTTGTATGTTTTTTCAGATGGATTGACCAGCATTTTTTTTATCTGTTCAAAATCAAACTGAAAGTTTTCAGATTTTGGAGTTCTGGATCTGAATTTTGTAACTGCAATTTCCAATTCTTCTTCATCGATAGGCTTCAAAAGATAATCGATACTATTGAGTTTAAAAGCCTTTAAAGCGTATTCATCATAAGCCGTAGTAAAAATTACAGCGCTTTTTATATCTATCTTTTCAAATATTTCAAAAGACAACCCATCTGATAATTGAATGTCCAAAAAAATCAAATCCGGATGCTCATTTTTAGAAAACCAATCCAATGATGCTTCAACCGAATGTAAAAGTATATTGACTTTTAAGCCTAATTTCTCCACTTTTCGTTGTAGTAATCTTGCTGCAGGTTTTTCGTCTTCGATAATAATAATGTTCATTTCTTTTATTTCAGATTCTAACTTTTGATTTTTGACACCGAACCTCTCCCTACTCCCATTTCGTTCCTTGATTCTTATCCATCAGTTCTTTGATTTTCTTTTCCTCCCAATCATTTCCTAAGAAAACATTACTTCCAAAAACGCTTAATGCATGAAAAACCAAACCGATTCCCCAAAAGAAAGCGGTAGAAAGGGTAGAGAATTCCAGAAAATTTTCACCTGGTTCGAGTTTGATATATTTGAGAGTTAACAAAAATAAATTTACTAAAACATATGCCATCAGATGTTTGTAGAATCCTGCAATTGATTTTACACGCTTCTTTGCTCTTTCAAATTTTTGCTGTTCGATATTATTGAAATTTTCCATTTTTATTTAGTTTTTAACTTGCTCCTGTTTCAGTTTTTCTTCTTCTATAAATTGCTGTAACTTTCGTTCCTCCCATTTTTTCCCCATAAAAGGATTAAGGTCAAAAACTTCCATACCATGCATTAACACTCCGGTTCCCCATCCTATCATCGAAAACCAAAACCAATGAAATTCAGGAACATAAGTAAGATTTATAAAAATCAAACACGGAATAACGATGCAGTAAGCCGTCAGCTGAAAATAAAAACTTCTTATATCTTTGGCTTTCTTTTTTGCCTTACGGTACTTAAATTCTTCAAATTCATTAAAATCTTCCATAATTTCTCGTCTTAATCCCACTTGTTTTTTCTTCCTTTTTCCATCAATTCCCGGATTTTTCTTTCTTCCCAATCACTGTTCAGGAAAGGCATATAATTAAAAACTGACATTCCGTGAGCTATCAATCCTATTCCCCATCCTATTAAAGGGTATAAAAACCAAAGATGCTTCGGACTTGTTCCTAAATTTAGTGCTATCAATCCAATATTCACTACTATAAACGAAGTCAAATGTCCATAAAAACCTTTTATATCCTCTACCCTTTTTTGAGCCTTGAGGTACATATTTCTCTCGTCGTTGTTGTTATTTATTTCCATAACGGATATTTGTTTAGTTAAAATCGGTATGCTTACCGAAAATTCTTTTTCATTTTGTTCGATCAGAATTTTTCTGTTCGTGATAATGGCATATCGGTTGATGATATTCTGTAAACCAACACCCTGTCTGTCTTGTAATACTTCTTTTTTCTGAAAATCATTCCGGATCACAAGATAATCGCCTTTGTCGATAATTCGGATATGCAACGGTCTTTGCTCACTAACCACGTTGTGTTTTACTGTATTTTCTAACAATAATTGTAAGGACAATGGGACAACCTTTGCATCAGGGTTAGAAACCGTTTCCGGCAGTTCATAAAACAAACTATTTTCAAAACGCATCTTGAGCAAATTCATATAAGTTTTTGCAAAAGATAATTCCTCAGTAACAGAAACTAATTCTTTGTCTTTTTGTTCTAAAACATAACGGTAAATTTTAGACAGAGAAGTCGTAAAACGTTGCGCATTTTCCGGGTTTTCTTCTATCAGGGAACTCAAAACATTCAGGCTGTTGAAAAGAAAATGCGGGTCGATTTGATTTTTTAAACTTTCAAACTTCGCAGAGGCGGTCCCTGCAATTATTTTTTGTTCCTTGACCTTATTTTCCTGTGATTTTTTATAATAATAAATGAGATGAAAAGCCATTGTTACCACCATTGTTATAATCAATGTAACCACATAAAATCGTGAGTTTTCATTCTCTAAAAATTCTGAATAAGTATTTTTCAATACCAAAACAGACATGAACATTCTTACCATAAAAACACCGGTAATCGTAAGGACAATACTACCGATAACACCTATAATTACTCTGTATTTTTTATATTTTTCCCAAAGACCCTTTTGATGGAGATAATTAAAATAAGCTGAATTTATAAAAGTAAGCACAATGCCATACAGCCAATAATATCCCATTTCTTCAAGTAAAGCAATGTTTAGTACAAAATTTCTTCCAAATATCGCTTCAATCACAAACATTATCGCCATAATTGCACAACTTACCACAAACCCTGTTATAGCTGTTTTGAATATATATTGAATTGCTCTTTGCATCTGAAATACTTGTGATTTATTATTTTATTGTCTATTATCTGTACCTATTTTCCTCCACATTGTTTTTGAATTTCAATTGCTCTATCCAATCCCCAGTCCGGATAATATTTGATTTCTGATTTAAAGTTAGCAAAAAGCTTAATAGCATGGTCTATTCTTTCGCAAATAGGTTTAATATCCTGTTTAAAATATTGAGCTCCTCCTAATTCAAATTCTGCTTTACAAAAGATCACTCTTGGATTCTCCGGTTCGATTTGCTGTGCTTTGGCATAAGTTTCCATAACTTTTCCGGATAATTTCATTCCGTTTGCCATAGGGTCGGATGCTATCCACGCAGTATTTATTAACGCATCGAGCACTAATAGCTCTGCATTTTCCTGATACTTACTTAATTCTACAGCAATTACTTCCTGAGCTTTTCCTAAATAGCTTTGTAGTTTTTCTGTATCTCCTAAGTTCTGAAATGCATTTGTTACATTAATTAAAACTACATAATAATTAGGTAGCCAATTTTCTTTTTCAACAGCAGCTATTCTTTCGAATCGAGCTATAGCTTCTGTTGAATTTCCATCTGTCCAGTTCTGAAAAGCCTGATTCATAGCTGTTTCATATTTGGATTGTGCATTCATTATTCCGCAAAGAAATAAAACTAAAAATGTAGTAAGTCTAAACATGATTTGTTTTTTTATTGATTAATGATTGAAACTCTTATTTTCCTGTACAAATATCCCCTGTTTTAAAACTAAAAAAAATTAGTTGTTACCGAATTGTAAAAAATTACGGATGAATTGTAACTTAATTATAACTTATCCAATTGATTCGTTTTTTTATCATTTGAAATAGTCCAGAATAAACCTACAAAATAAAAACGATCGGCAGTTGGTAAAATTACTTGTCGCGGATATACTCCGTTCTGATCAGGTTGATTGGCATACTCATAACCAAAAACATTGCGGTGTCCCAAAACATTAGAAACAGAAAAATATAAAATCTTTTGAGGAGATATCAGATAAGCCCAGCTTGCACTTAGGTTATTGTAGTTTTTGGTTTTTCCTTGCATAAAATTTTGTTCATTAGGATTATGATATGGTCTTCCCGAATTAAAAGTATAAGTAAATCCTGCTTGAGATCTCAATGAATTTATCCAATATTTGGTAACCAATGATGCAGTGTGTTTCGCAACAAAAGGAGGTGTGACCTCGTAACTATAATTTTTATAATCTCTTTGAGTATCAATAAAAGCATAAGAAATCCAGTATTCCAGCATTTTAAAAGTCTGATTATCTCTCCAGAAAAAATCAACCCCTTTTGCATATCCAAATCCTTTGTTGTTATATTCCGAATTAAATTGTGTCAAAAAAGTATCATATTTTACCAAATCACGATAGGATTTATAATATATTTCGGCTCTTAAGGTCTGTCCCTTTTTACTATACAGATAATTAAAAATATAATGTTGCGTTTTCTCACTTTTTAAATCCGAATAATATTTGAGATAATCCCTCCCAGGAGCTTGAAGATAAGTTCCATATGCAAAAGATGTAGTACTAAACTTTCCTGATCTCAACGCAAAAGATATTCTGGGATTAAACTGAAATTCGTCCAAAAGGTAATTTTTTGAAACTCTGATACCGGTTTTGAGAACGAAATTATTAGTAATTCCAAAATCTAAATCGGTATACAAAGACCAGATGTCTGATTTAAATCCAAAATCTGATTTTTCTGCAGGTGCTGAATAATTCTCGTCAAAATTAGTCCGGAAATAATCTGTACCAACCAACCATTTTATTTTGCTCGTAAGTTTTTTATCGATTTTAAATTTAAAATGAAAAGCATGTTCGGTATTATTTACTCTATTGAGGTCTAAATCCAGATCATTATCTGAAAGACCATAACTTAATCCTGTATGGAGCTGCCAATTTTGAAAAACATATCCTTTATAAACCGAATTAAAATACAGGTTCTTATTATGCATTGACACTCGGATCGGATCCTGATAATTAATGTTTTTTTGATTCAAATCAAATTTTGACGCGTCAAAAGCAGTATAAATCTTTAGAATTCCTTCGGCAAAATGATATCTATAAACACTTTCTCCTGCCAAGGTTTGATAAGGCCTATTCCAATCTACAGTTTCCGGAACTACAGCCTGATAAGGCGATAAATCGATATATGAAGTACTTAAGCTAAGAGAACTTTTCTTCCATTTTTGCGTATTGCTTAATCCCAATCCAACTGTCATTAACGAGATATCTGTTTGATTTTGTCTGGCTTCATCTTCTGTGTCCAAAAGCAAAATACCGGACAATGCTTCTCCATATTCTGAAGAATATCCTCCTGTTGAAAATGAAATTCCACTAAACAAAAAAGGAGAAAACCTTCCTCTGGAAGGAAGATTATTAGTTGTAGCTCCATAAGGTTGTGATACTCTTAACCCGTCAATATAAGTTTGTGTTTCTTCCGCTTCTCCTCCTCTTACAAACAATCTCCCATCCTCACCAACTACTTGAGTTCCCGGTAATGTCTGCAAAGCAGCTACAATGTCTCCGGCAGATCCCGCAGTTGTAACAATATCGAGTGGTTTTAGTACAGCTACTTTGGCTTTATCTCCCGATTGCATCATTCCAGCATTTATCGTTACAACATCTATTTGATTGATATTAGATTTTAAAATTATTTTAAGTTCTAAATCTTTAGAAATTTCAATTTTCTGAAAATAATCTTCATGATCCAAAAAAGTAACCTTAAGCAATTGAACTCCTGTCTCATCTGTTTCAAATGAAAAATTTCCGTCAATATCTGTCAATGCTCCATCATAAGTTCCGTCTAAAAAAACATTTGCACCATAAATTTGTTTCTGTTTATCATCCAAAACATTTCCCGAAATTTTAATTTGAGCTGTAACATTATGTGTTATTATAGCTACTAACAAAAAGTAAAATAATTTCATATAATCAGTATTTGATATTGTAAAATTCAATATTCCGGTTGTTAAAAAGAAAACTTTGCGCCTGAATTGTCAAAAACTAAAGATGAATTGTTTTAATAGAATGATAATAATACTTATACATCAAGCGTTATGAAAAGCTTACATCTCAATAGTCGAATAATCCGTATTAGATATTGATGCTGTTACCAAATTCATTTAACATAAAAACCCCAATCAAAAAACAATCTCAATGAAGTTAAAAAAAAGTATCCTAATTTTATTATGCAGTACCTTCCAGCTTATCGGATTTTCACAAGAAAAATTTAGCATTAGCGGAACTTTAAAAGACGACAAAAGTAATGAAACACTTATAGGCGTAACAGTACAGGTTCCGGAACTTAACATCGGAACGCTTACAAACGAATATGGTTTTTATTCGTTGACCTTACCCAAAGGCGAACATACAATTATGTATCAATACATGGGATTCGAAACCATCGAAAAAGTTATTAATCTGGAATCGAATCAGCGAATTTCTCTTTCTATGCAGGAGGAAAATGCACAACTGGAAGAAGTTATAATTAACAATTCTAACAGATCAAACATTAGAAAAGCCGAAATGAGTGTAAATAAATTATCGATAGAAACCATCAAAAAAATCCCTGTTGTTATGGGAGAAGTTGATGTACTCAAATCTATCTTACAACTTCCGGGAGTTACCAATGCCGGAGAAGGCGCTTCAGGATTTAATGTAAGAGGTGGCGGAGCCGATCAAAATCTTATTCTTTTGGATGAAGCCACTATTTATAATTCTTCACACGTTTTTGGCTTCTTTTCTATTTTTAATTCTGATGCTATAAAAGATTTAAAATTATACAAAGGAGGAATCCCCTCAAGATTTGGGGGACGAATTTCTTCGGTTCTGGATGTTTATCAGAAAAATGGGAATTCTAAAAACTTCAAAATCAATGGAGGAATAGGATTGATCTCAAGCAGATTAATGGCCGAAGGTCCGATTGTAAAAGACAAAGGTTCTTTCCTGATTGCCGGACGAGGATCCTATGCTCATTTGTTTTTAAAATTAGCCGACAATGACAACAGTGCTTATTTTTATGACCTGAATACCAAGTTGAGCTATGAACTCAATGAAAACAATAGTCTTTATCTCTCGGGATATTTTGGCAGAGACGTATTTGATATTGCCAATACTTTCAAAAACACTTATGGAAATGCTACTTTAAATTTAAGATGGAATCATGTTTTTAATGATAAATTATTTTCTAATTTCTCTATGATTTATAGTGATTATTACTATGGGTTGACGTTAGATTTTGTAGGATTTAATTTTGATTTAGGAATTAAAAACTACAATTTAAAATACGATTTAAAGAATTATATATCAGACAAATTACAACTTTCCTATGGAGTAAACGCGATGTATTATGATTTTAATCCCGGAAAAATAGAACCCAATCGTCCGGATTCTGGAATTAATTCGCAGCAATTTGAAAAAAAATATGCGTTTGAACCGGCAGTTTATATCGAAGCCGAGCAATCCCTATCAAGAAACTTATCGCTCAATTACGGATTAAGATACAGCATGTTTTACAGATTAGGCTCTTCAACTATAAATACTTATGCCAATAATGAAGCTGTAGTTTTTAACGAAAATTTTCAGATTTATGAAAAAGGAACTCCTATTGGTTCTGTTTTTTATGGCAAAAATAAAACTATCGCTTCATTTGACAATTTCGAACCAAGAGCTTCAGTTTCTTATGCTTTTGACGATGATAACTCCATTAAAGCAAGCTACAACCGTATGGTTCAATATCTTCAGTTAATTTCTAATACCGCTTCTCCTACTCCACTCGATTTATGGACTCCAAGCGACCAATTCATCAAACCGCAGATCGGAGATCAGATCGCTTTGGGGTATTTCAAAAACTTAAAAGAAGATACTTATACTTTAGAGTTCGAAACATTTTATAAAACTGTAAAAAACAGGATCGATTATATTGATGGCGCAGATCTTATCGGAAACGAAAACATAGAACAAGTAATTCTTAGCGGCGAACAACGTTCTTACGGAGCAGAATTCTTGTTTAGAAAAAACAAAGGCAATTTAAGTGGCTGGATTGCTTATACTTTATCCAGATCCGAACAAAGAACTCCGGGAAGAACTCCAAATGAAACAGGAATTAATAACGGAGAATGGTATAAATCTGCTTACGACAAATTACACAATCTAGCTGTTACCGCAACTTATGAGCTAAACGAAAAATGGACTTTGGGAGCTAATTTTGCCCTGCAATCGGGACAACCGGTAACTTATCCTAGCGGATATTATGAATATCAGGGAATAAAAATTCCGAGTTATGGACAAAGAAATAAAGACCGTTTACCTGCTTATCATCATCTGGATTTTTCTGCCACTTATACACCATCTGCAAACAAAAACAGAAAATGGCAAGGTGAATGGGTTTTTAGTGTCTATAATATTTACGGAAGAAAAAATGCGGCTTCAATTTCTTTTAGACAAAATGAATTTTCAGGAATGAATGAAGCTGTACGATTATCTATTTTCGGAATTGTACCTGGAATTAGTTATAACTTTAAGTTTTAAAAAAAATAAATTATCATGAAAAAATTTCAATATATATTTTTATTATTCATAATTACTTTGATTTCTTGCGAAGATGTAATTCATGTAGATTTACCAACAGAGAATCCTCGATTAGTAATAGATGCAGCCATCAATTGGGAAAACAGAACTTCTGGGAACGAACAGAAAATAAGACTTACAACCACCACCGGTTATTATGAAAATCAGGTTCCCGCTGTGATTGGCGCAGAAGTTTTTATAACCAATTTAGACAACAATGAAATTTTTCAATTTATTGAAAATGAAGATGACGGTTATTACATCTGCAACGATTTCAACCCTATTCTCAATGCCCGTTATGAACTTACCGTAAAGCACGATGGTTCAGTTTATACTGCTACAGAACAAATGACCCAAGGTGTTGATATTGATAAAATTGAACAAAAAAACAATGGCGGATTTACCGGTGAAGATATCGAAATTAAAGTTTTTTACACAGACAACGGAGCTACCGAAAATTATTATATGATAAAGTATGAACCCGATTTTAGTGTAATTCCTTTTTACAGCACCAGTGAAGATAAATTTTATCAGGGAAATCAGTTTAACGGAATTTTTATGCATGAAGATATAAAATCCGGAATTTCAATAGACATAACATTGTATGGTATTTCCAAACAATATTTTAATTATATGGAATTGCTTGACGGTATAATCGATGGTGGTGGACCATTTGGGACAACACCTGCAAAAGTCAAAGGAAATATTATTAATCAGACCAGCTTCGAAAATTTTGCTTTTGGATATTTTAGCCTTTCAGAAATAAGAAAACAAACTTATAATGTCGAGTAGTTTTGTTCGTGATTTCACCATAATTTTACCTGAAATCACGAACTTTTCGAAGATATAATTTGATCCAATTTGTCCAAAAACATTTAAAAAAATCAACGAATTGATTTAAATAGAATCATTTTTAAATAAATTTTTCAATCCTTTATACAATATAATGTCGTATTCGTAAAACATTTCGGATTTCGGATAAAAATGGCTATAAATTAGTTTTGATTTTTTATACCTTCATCCAAAAATTAAGATATGTTACAAATTAATAAAATTCATCATGTTGCATTGATCTGTTCTGATTATAAGGTTTCAAAATATTTTTATACAGAAATACTAGGACTAAAAATTATCCGAGAAGTTTATCGAAAAGAGCGGGATTCATTCAAACTGGATCTGGCCATAAACGACAATCTCAGTTTAGAATTATTTTCGTTTCCTACACCTCCCAAAAGAATTTCCAGACCGGAAGCCTGTGGATTAAGACATTTGGCACTCGAAGTAAACTCAATAATAGAAACGATGAAATATTTATCTTCAAAAAATATTCCTTATGAACCGGTTCGGTTAGATGAATTTACTGGGAAAAAATTTATATTCATTCAGGATCCGGATCAATTACCCATAGAATTTTACGAAAAATAATTGTATTTAAATACTATAATTAATTATTATAATATTATAACTCCATATTTTTAATCTTGTATTAAATTTGCATTTAAAGGTTTACATAATAAATGTAAAATGAAGAAATATGGAGTAATCGTTGTGATCTGTTTACTGATAATTGGAGGGTTATTGGCAAAATGGCACGTAAGTCGCGAAAATCAGGTAATTACAGATCAATATTCCTGTAAGCTTATTTAATAAACCATCAGTTTAATAGTTTAATCTGGGTTTTGTAATATTTTTACAAAGCTTATATATTTTAAATTTCAAAAATATTCAATATGAAAAAAATCATTTTGCTAGTACTTACTTGTACAACTGCTTTTACTTCATGTAAAAAAGAGAACAGCAACAACACACTTCAAAAAGACAATAATATCTTAGCTATTGAAGATGCAAAATGGTTAAATGGAAGATGGGAAAATCAAACCGGAGAAGGTCATATTTCTGAGATTTGGAAAACAGAAAATGATACCTTAATGCTCGGAAGTATGTTTTTTGTAGTCAATAATGATACTGTTTTTTCCGAAACCATCCGATTAGAAAACAACGATAATAAATTATGTTACACAGTTCAGCACGGCATAAATCCCGAAGATAAACCTGTTTCTTTTGAACTAATAGAAAAAACCGGAAATTCTATGACCTTCGAAAATAAAGAAAATGATTATCCGACGCATATTTCCTACAAGAAAATTAGTCATGATAGTTTGGTAGCCTCAATCTCCGGCAATATCGAAGGAAAGTTTAAAGAAGAGTTTTTTCCTATGAAAAGAACAAAATAAAAAGCCTCAAATGAGGCTTTTCTAATTCCTATAAAAGATGCCTTCTTTGTTCCCGGGCAAGCAATGTGTTTTTTAATAGCATCGCAATTGTCATCGGACCAACTCCTCCCGGAACCGGAGTGATAAAAGAAGCTTTTTTACTCACATTTTCAAAATCTACATCTCCGGTTATTTTATAACCTTTTTTTGAATTTTCATCTATAACCCTTGTAATTCCTACATCTATAACTACTGCATCATCTTTTATCATTTCTGCCTTCAGGTAATTGGGAACTCCCAACGCGGTTATTATAATATCAGCCTGTGTCGTAATTTGAGAAATATTTTTCGTATAACTATGTGTAAGGGTAACTGTAGAATTTCCGGGGAAACCTTTTCTTCCCATTAAAATGCTCATCGGTCTGCCAACAATATGACTTCTCCCTATTACAACAGTATGTTTTCCTTTTGTTTCAACGCCGTATCTTTCTAATAATTCTAAAATTCCGAAAGGAGTTGCGGGAATAAAAGTTGTCATATCCAAAGCCATTTTACCAAAATTTTCCGGATGAAAACCATCTACATCTTTACTGGGATCAATCGCCATCAAAACTTTTTGTGTATCTATCTGCTTAGGTAAAGGCAGCTGCACAATAAAACCATCGATATTATCATCCTGATTGAGCTGTTGAATTTTCTTAAGTAATTCTGTTTCTGAAGCCGTGCTTGGCATTTTGATCAAAGTAGATTCAAAACCTACTCTTTCGCAAGCTTTTACTTTACTTTCCACATAAGTCAGGCTGGCGCCATCATTTCCTACAATAATTGCAGCCAGATGTGGGACTTTCTCTCCATTTTGTTTCATCAGGTTTACCTCAGCAGTAATTTCTGCTTTGATATCTTCTGATGTTTTTTTTCCGTCTAATAGTTGCATTTTTAATTGTTTAAAATTTAAAGTTTGATTATTTCAAAACTTTAAAAAGTTCAGTTGTAGTTAGTTTATATAAAAAAATTCAGGTTTAATTTTTCAAAAAACTTGAAATTTTAAACCTGAAATTAAATTTTATCTCATACCTTTCATTCCGCCCATCATCTTCATTAGATTTTTACCTCCCGGACCTTGCATCATTTTCATCATTTTGCTCATTTGGTCAAACTGTTTCATTAATTGATTGACTTGTTCGATCTTTGTCCCGGAACCTTTTGCAATCCTGTTTTTTCGTTTTACATCAATGATCGAAGGTTTTTTTCTTTCTATTGGAGTCATCGAATGAATAATTGCTTCGATATGTTTAAAAGCGTCATCTTCTATCTCTACATCTTTCATCGCTTTTGAAGCACCCGGTATCATTCCTACCAAATCCTTCATATTACCCATTTTTTTTACTTGTTGGATCTGAGTCAAAAAATCATCGAAACCAAATTCATTTTTAGCGATTTTTTTCTGTAATTTTCTGGCTTCTTCTTCATCAAATTGCTCCTGAGCTCTTTCTACCAGGGAAACAACATCTCCCATTCCTAAAATTCTATCGGCCATACGAGAAGGATAGAAAACATCAATGGCTTCCATCTTTTCTCCAGTACCAATAAATTTAATTGGTTTATTTACAACAGATTTTATCGAAATTGCGGCTCCACCTCTGGTATCTCCATCTAATTTAGTCAGGATAACTCCATCAAAATTCAATCTGTCATTAAAGGTTTTTGCCGTATTTACAGCATCCTGACCCGTCATGGCATCTACCACAAATAAAGTTTCCTGTGGTTTGATCGCTTGGTGAACATTTGCAATCTCGTTCATCATTTCTTCATCGATTGCCAAGCGACCGGCGGTATCGACAATTACAACATTAAAACCGTTTTCTTTAGCATATTTGATCGCATTAAGAGAAATTTCGACCGGATTTTTATTTTCCGGTTCAGAATAAACTTCCACTCCTACCTGATCACCTACAATATGTAATTGATTGATCGCTGCAGGTCTGTAAATATCACATGCAACCAGTAAAGGTTTTTTATTTTTCTTTGTTTTTAAAAAGTTGGCCAATTTTCCCGAAAAAGTAGTTTTTCCGGAACCTTGTAAACCAGACATCAGAATCACGCTTGGGTTTCCAGACAAATTCACTCCGGCAACATCACCACCCATTAATTCAGTCAATTCATCTTTGACCAGCTTTACCAATAATTGTCCTGGCTGAAGTGTAGTCAATACATCTTGTCCAATTGCTTTTTCTTTTACTTTTGCAGTAAATTCTTTAGCTATCTTAAAGTTAACATCGGCATCCAGCAAAGCTCTACGAACCTCTTTTAACGTCTCAGCAACGTTAATTTCAGTGATTTTTCCGTGACCTTTTAATATATGAAACGCTTTATCGAGCTTATCGGTTAAATTATCGAACATAGTATGATAAATTTTGTGAGGTGCAAAGATAATAGAATGATGGCAAGTATCAAAAATCTATCTACCAAACTTCAAAGAGATTTATGAGAAAAAACAAAACAGACACAATAGGTAAAAGTCGAAAATTTTTCTTTTTGTTTCTTTATCCCTCCCTGTTTTTTCACTTAAACTTTAGGTAGAAAAACCTCTGCCATCATACATCTTGCACTTCCACCTCCACAAGCTTCGATTGTATCGAGACTCGAATACAAAATTTCGGCATGTTTCTCTATTTGCATAATCTGATTTTTATTCAAACTTTCGAAAGCAGAGTTACTCATTACTACATACTTTTTATCGTTGGCTCCTTTTACAACCAACATATTTCCTGCAAAATTATTAACCTGATCTTCTGTTATGTAGATTATCTCTTTCCCATCTTGTTTTAGATTGTCGATCACCATTTTCCTTTCTGATTTATCATCGATACAATCTGCGCAAATTACTGCAAAAGTTTCTCCCAAGCACATCATTACATTGGTATGGTAAATAAGTTTTCTTTCGCCATTTACAGTCTGATATGCCTCAAAAATAACCGGTGCCAAATCCAAATCTTCACAATATTCGATAAATAATTCTTCATCGGCACGAGGAGATAAAGCACAATATGCTTTTTGATTTGCTCTATCCAGTAAGATACTTCCCGTCCCTTCCAGATAATAGCCGTCTTCTTCGGCAGAAGTAAAATCTACAATATTTTCTATTTTAAAACCACTTTCCTCTACCAAATCGAGAATATCTTCTCTGCGTTCTAATCTTCTGTTTTCTGCAAACATCGGATACAATACGATATCTCCGTTTTCATGAAAAGAGATCCAGTTATTCGGAAAAATACTATCGGGAGTATCGGGGTCTATAGTATCTTCTACTACAATGACATTGATTCCTTTACTTTTTAATTTTGAAACAAAAGCATCAAATTCTTGTTGTGCTTTAGCATTTACCGTTGCAGGCAATAAACCATCTATTATTTTTTGATAATAATTATTTACTGCTGTCTGCTCGTTCATCCTGAAAGCAACCGGACGAATCATTAAGATTGTATTGGTAGTTTGATTCATTTTCTATGCACTTACTTATAATTACTTCTAATTTTAAATCAAATATACAGCTTTTAAAGAGGCTTCATTGTTGAAAACTGACAATTTATTTGTAGTGTATTTTCAAATTGACGATTTGAGTTTCCAATCAGGCTTAGAACAAATAATTTTTGCTGTTTCAATCAAAAATTAAAACATATCTAAATTTTTCTTTTCAATTATGACTATCTCGCCCCTACTTAAGTTTAAGGGTTAAGCTTATATCTCTATTGAAGAATTTGTTTCAAGCGGATTTTATTTTTTATTGCCTTAGGTACTATCTCAAAAGTAAAACAAAACCTTTGTGAATCGCATAAGTAGAAAATTTATTTTAAAAGGAACCAATAAAAAAGGGACTAACATCTTTTGAGAAAGCCCCTTCTATTGTTAAGGTAATTGATAAGTGCCAGATCCGGAAATGGTATAAACCTCATCCGAAAAAGGATCCGACCACGTTTTAGTAAAGGTAAAGGAGTTGCTTCCTGTTTTAGTAACTTTTCCCGAACCTCCAAAGCTCCATATACTAGTAGTATTCAATCCTACCCCAAAAAGTCCCGACACCTGTAGAGCACAATGATCAATTTCTGTTCCACTATACACATCAAACTCTCCAAATTCTTCTGGGGGCATATTACTTATTGTTAATAATATTTTCATACTTTCTCCTTCAAAGGAATTCAAATGTACACTAGTTTCTTCACCAGGGCAAAAATCGCTTGTTTGGGCGGCTATACACTTTACTCCATAAGAGATACCATTAATTATTACCGTTCCTTCACCTATTACAGACTGTTGAGGACACGAAAAAGTATACTCCCAAGCTGTTCCGCCGTCTTCACATCCGGATACTACCACTTCTATTTCATTTCCAGCAGCAGGAACATAATTAAAACTAAATTCTCCTTGCTCTCCTTTATAACCATCAATTTCAGTGGCTATATTACAATTGAGTGCCTTTCTCAAAGTAGCTCTCTCAGTAAAGGGCCCTGTACCACCAATCCACACTCCGTTTTGATATACATCTATTTTATCCGGAACAGTATAGGTCTCATAGGATATCTTTATTACCCCATTCTGTCCCTTAGGAATAACAAACACATTACTCGTAAGTCCTTCTCCTCCAGAAACCTTTGTCACGCCACAATTGCTTGGGGTCGTAACGGTTATATTAACTTCGACTGTAGCACTTACATTCCCTTCAACATCATAAAATTTTAGAATAAGTATAAAATTACCAGGACCCACAATAGAAGGCAGTCCGATAGGTAATGAGATTAATCCGTTTGCTGTTCCTGCATTGATAGGCACATCAAAATAAGTTGTCCCTCCTTTTACTTGAATGTATACACCCGCAATATTAGCCTGAGTAGGGGAAACAACATTGCAGGGAATAAAAATTTGTGAGCCAGACGAATAAGAAATACTGACATCCATATGAGAAATTACTGGCGCAACTGAAGGATCCGAAGATGATGGCAAAGTAATCGAAATAATTTCTTCTGCATTTGGAAATACCAATACCGAAGCCAATGCATCCGGATTTGAAGGAGAAATTGTATTAGTGCTATTACTATTATCTTCTGAACAATTATACAATCCCAATGAAATTAAAAATATTAAAAAGAGTTTTATATTTTTCATTTTTATAAATTTTAATTTTCCTACTCTATCAGTTTTCAGCTTCCCTGACTATATATCACAATAATTATAGTCTTGCAAAAATGATGAAATTTCAACTTTAAAAAAATACCTATTCTTAGGTATTTTTAGAAGAACTAAAAATTATTTTGAAAATTCAATCCAAAAGCAAATAAACACTTTTATAATAAAAGAATATTTTCTATACCTCAATCCCTTATTAACGGCAAAGTTGAACATCTTAAAAGTCCCTCTTGTTTTGAAATTTCTGCATAAGGTATTTCTTCTACTGTAAATCCGTTTTCACGAAGCCAATTGTTCAATCTTGTAAAATTCTTTTCAGAAACTACTACATTCTCATCAATTGAAAATACATTAGAGTTCATATTATACATTTCATCTCGTGTGATGTGAAAAAGATTTTCTTTTCCGAAAAGTTTTACCAAATACATATAATCGGACTCTTCTCTAAAACCACTTTTATAAATAATTCCTTTATTTTTTCCGACAGGCTGAAAACAGCAGTCCAAATGCAGAGCATTATCTCTGGCTTCAATTTTAGATTTTACCAAATCGAATTCTTTGACAATTTTATCAGGAAATAGGTTTTTGATATAGGCAACACCTTCCATATTGGTTCGCGCCGTGATGTATTCTTTATAATCACTTCCTTTATAAGTTCCTATAAAAATATAATCATTCCACAACATTACATCGCCACCTTCTATATGAACTTCTTCCGGAGGACGAACCACTTTTGCAGGATCCATCTGTTTTATCACATATTCAATAGCATCCAGTTCTCTGTTTCTGTCTTCTAAAATATTGGCTTTGATAAATATATCATCAATCACAAAACCAATGTCCCGTGAAAAAATTTGATTATAATCCTCTATAATTTCCGGTCTGAAAACCTGAACATTATACTTTTTGAAAACTTCATCAAAAGCATCCATTTCTTTAATCATATCCTCTTCAACAGGATAAGTTCCTGCCAATATGTGTTCTAAAGATTTCGGATCGTATGCCTGATCTGCAGTAGGTGTTGGTCCATTACTGTTGGCACAACCTAAAATAACTGTTTTTAATTTTGAAGTTTCGTTTTTTACATTTAATTGTAACATAGCTTTGGGCTTTGGACAAATATAGAGAAGCCAAATGATAATTGCAAAATTGATTGGTTTATATCTTCAAAATAAAAAAATTATAATAAAAAAAGCCTCCCGTATCCGGAAGGCTGTACAATAATTTCTATGATAGACTATCTATCTTTCATTTCTTTGAAGGGTCTCAATGGTGCTCCTGTATAAATTTGTCTCGGACGACCGATCGGTTCTTTATTAACACGCATTTCTTTCCATTGTGCAATCCATCCCGGCAAGCGACCTACTGCAAACATTACAGTAAACATATCTGTAGGAATTCCTAATGCACGATAAATAATTCCTGAATAGAAATCTACATTAGGATATAAATTTCTTGATTTGAAATATTCGTCATTTAATGCAGATTCTTCTAGTTTTTTAGCAATTGTCAAAACCGGATCTGTAACTCCAAGTGTCGATAAGACCTCGTCTGCAGCTTTCTTAATAATTCTTGCACGCGGATCAAAGTTTTTATATACTCTATGACCAAACCCCATCAAGCGGAACGGGTCATTTTTATCTTTGGCTTTAGCCATATACTTGTCTGCATCTCCTCCATCTTTCTGAATTTCTTCAAGCATTTCCAGCACAGCTTGATTTGCACCTCCGTGAAGTGGTCCCCAAAGTGCAGAAACCCCCGCAGAAATAGAAGCGAATAAACCTGTTTGAGAAGACCCAACCATTCTTACTGTAGATGTCGAACAGTTTTGTTCATGATCTGCATGAAGTATGAATAATTTGTCTAATGCAGAAACCACAACCGGGTTTATCTCATAAGGTCCGGTTGGTAATTTAAACATCAGGTTTAAGAAGTTTTCAACATAACCTTTAGTATTATCATAATAATTTAAAGGATATCCTGAACTTTTTCTAAACGTCCATGTCGCAAGAACAATAAATTTTGCCATTGTCTTACAAACGGCATCATACATTTCTTTTTCGTTTTCGACATTTACAACCTTCGGATTAAAAGCTGTCAAAGCACTTGTAAGTGAAGAAAGAACACCCATTGGATGGGCTGTTTTTGGAAAACCATCAATGATGTTTTTCATTTCTTCATTTACTAAAGTATGTTTTCTAATGTCATTTTCAAACTGCTCAAGTTGTTGTCTGGTGGGTAATTCTCCGAAAATAACTAAATATGAAACTTCAAGAAAATTGGCTTTTTCTGCCAAATCTTCGATAGAGTAACCCCGATATCTCAAGATTCCTTCTTCTCCATCTAGAAATGTAATTTCACTTGTACAGGAACCTGAGTTTTTATACCCCGGATCCATAGTTATAATTCCTGTTAGATCGCGTAATTTGTTGATATCAATAGCAACTTCTTTTTCACTTCCTTCTATTAAGGGAAATTCAAATCTTTTACCATCGATTTCTAATATAGCTGTTTTTGACATATATTGTATTTAAAATGTTCTGTGATATAATATTTTAACAAAAATATGGAATTTCTAATGAACTAAAAAAAGATTATGCGGTACAAATCGTTAATTTTTTTCTAAAGTTAACTGTTTTACAAACTTTAAATGCATTACTAAATAATAAATTCAATTCTACACAAAAAAAGTCGATAATATATCGACTTTTTAATAAAAACAACAACTATTTTTATCTTATCTTAAAAGCATTTTCTCCCGGAAAATATGCTGTGTTTGCTAATTCTTCTTCGATTCTTAATAGCTGATTGTATTTTGCCATTCGATCTGAACGTGAAGCGGAACCTGTTTTAATTTGTCCGCAGTTTAAAGCTACAGCTAAATCTGCAATCGTATTGTCTTCGGTTTCTCCGGAACGATGGGACATAACTGATGTATATCCGGCATTATGAGCCATATTTACCGCTGCGATCGTTTCTGTTAAAGTTCCAATCTGATTTACTTTTACCAAAATAGAATTGGCTATTCCTTTATCTATTCCTTTTTTTAATCTTTGAACATTTGTTACAAATAAATCGTCTCCAACCAGTTGAACTTTATCCCCAATTAATTCTGTAAGATATTTCCATCCGTCCCAATCATCTTCAT
>CAZSOC010000009.1:0-72184 GCA_964608415.1 uncultured Flavobacterium sp. | reverse complement strand
CGACCACGAAAGCCGTAGCGTTTGGAACGGTTCGGCTTTGGATAGAAATCTTTCGGCAAATGTTTTCAACGATTGGTGGAACAACGGAAACAAACCCGAATTAAAGGTACAAGACCGCCCTGTTTCCAAAACGAATACATTGGACGAATTGCCAACGAAAGACCTTTTTGAGTTTATCTCGCAGGAACATTTGCCTAATTTCGATATGGGATTATTCAGTCTTTTACCTGATGCACAAGGCGTAGATTACGAGGAAGAACAGTTTGCCAAACGAATGAAGAAAAAGAAAAGAAAAAAAATGTAAGTATAAATTTGATTTAAGTAATTTATAATCATATAAATTATTTCTAATTTTGCTATTATAAACTCATAATATCCCTATATGCCAACAGAAATTGAACTCAAAGAAGCGAAAAATTCTCTTACATCACTATTAAGTAAATGTGATAAGGCAACCCTCAAACTAGAAGGAAAATCTTCACAATATACATTAATGGTACGTCGAATAAAAGCGTTAAATATCTCCCTACAACTCATAGATATCGAATTAAAAAAGATTATCTCTGCATAAAAATAATAAGCAGAATACCGCCACCAAAAGCCATCCGCTCCCCTTTGAATAAGCCCTTTTAAATTACCCATTATTATGAAATCCGAAAAACATTCAACTAATTTTGATTTTCTAAAGTATTTAAAATCCAAAAAAATGGATCGTTCGGATGCTCCTTATTATTTAGCATCAAAAGAATGTTTGGAAGATGCCGGAATTACACATGTTTTTAAAAATTACTTTTATACGATAGGACTGTATTATGGTAATGGATCCACTATCAAAATAGGTAATAAAACTTATGAATTGACTCGTGGGAGCTTATTAACCATTGGACCCGGGGTTAGTTGCCAATGGCTGAATACCAGTTTTCCCTTAAATGATACCCTTTTATTTTATGATGACATTTTCGTAAATAATTTCAGCAATTCATTTTTTTATTCTCTGGAATTCTTCTGCCCGGACGAACAAAGCGTGATTCAATTGTCCGATAATCAGTTTAAAGAAATGCGACAGCTCTTCCAAACACTCCGAATGGTAGTCGACAAACCAGAAGCATTATCTGGAATACTGTATTCGATTCTTATTATTACACAGAAACATTTCTGGAGATTGCATCGTGGCGATAAAATAGAATTAAGTGATAAAGAACATACGGTTGTAAAATTCAGGGAATTAGTTGCCAAAAACTTTGCTAATCACAAAGATGTTGTATTTTACTCACAACAGTTAAATATCTCTTCAAAATACCTGAGTGAAATATTAGTTGACCAAACAGGTCTTTCTGCAAAAAAGTGGATCGAATTCCATATCATGCAAGAAGCAAAATACCTGCTAAGTTTTAAAGATCAGTCTGTTAAAGAAGTTGCATTTCAGTTAGGTTATACGGACACATCGCATTTTTCACGTGCATTTAGGAAATATGATGGTCAATTACCTACTGAATTTAAAAATGCTGTACGTAATCTTGACGATATTTCATCACTTTCTTTGGATTAAAAACCGTAAAAATTACAGTACTTACCGCTTTATTTACAGTAGCCCCCTTATAATTTCCTGATAGTTTTGTCATTGATGTTAATTAAAACGTACAATGATGCTAAAAATACTAAAGTTGATTCTGGTTTCGACATTTTTTAATCTGTGTCAGGGTTCAGCTTGGGCACAGATACCCGTAGAAATCAGTGCGGGGCATTCCAGTTATTATTATCAACATTCGTTTGCTGCCAGATTTAATAAAGAAAAGGCATTGGGCTTCTTTCACACCTCATCTATTCTTATGCCTTATGATAAGAATCGCGGAAATGAAATTATGAGCCAATCTTACCTTTCCTATATATTGAGTGATGTTTGGAGTACAGGAGTAGGATCTATTTATACGCCTTTGGATCGTGTTCGTCCATCATTTTTCCTGCAGTATTTTCTAAAAGGAAAAACAACATCTGTTATGATCTATCCCAGAATTGATCTTTGGAAAGATCCAAATCTTGAATTGATGGGCTTCATTGAATATAAGAGTACAGCAAGTCAGAAATTGAAGCTATATGCCCGTTTGCAGTATATGACCACATGGAATAAGGAAGAGCACGTCCGAAGTTATCAATATTTGAGAATTGGATTTAGTCTGGGAGAGATGCAACTGGGAGCAGCAGCAAATTTTGATCAATATGGAAGTTTGGGTAACAATTATAGTAGTATCGGTTTTTTTATGAGAAAAGAATTTTGATAAAATGTGTCACGTTTTATAGAAAACACGATCTATTATAATAAAAGGAAGTTTTATGAACACACGAATTGATTTGAGCCAGATGCCAAAAGGGTTGTTGGACGGTATGATAAAAACGGAATTGTATATAAAGAAATCAGGATTTGACTTAAAGCTAATTGAATTACTCAAATACCGGGTATCACAAATGAACAAATGTGGATACTGCTTGGATATGCATCATAAAGAAGCTTTGGCTCTTGGGGAGTCTGAGTTGAGACTACACACCCTTATTGCCTATAAAGAATGCCCGTATTTTGAAGATTATGAAAAAGTAGCATTGGAATTTGCGGAAAATTTGACCTTAGCCTATCAGAGAGAAATAGACAATCGGCTTTATGCCTTGCTACAGCAGTACTATTCTGTAGAACAAATATCCATTCTGACTTTGGTGGTCACACAGATTAATTCCTGGAACAGGATTAACAAGACGATAGGTGCAGTACCCGGATCGTATATCGAAAATAACATTTAAAAGAACTCATGAAACATTTATTTTTTTTAACAGCTATAATTTTTACAATGACAACTCAAGCACAAGAATTTAAAAACCCTTTGTCTCTTTTCGATCCCAGTCCATACGGATTTTCCCATATGGTTACCGTTCCAGAAGGCTACAAATTAATTTTCGTTGCTGGACAAGGTGGCGAAGAAAATACAGAAGGCAAGTTAAGTCCCGATTTTAGAAGGCAGTTGGCATTTTCTTTGAAAAATATCGAAGAAGCTCTTGCTACAGAAGACCTTACAATGAATAACATTGTTAAACTAACCACTTTGGTAGTTGATCACGATGAAGAAAAATTGAACACTATTGTAGAGGAGTTCAATAAGGTATGGCCGGAGAAAAATTTTCCCATCAATACATTAATCCCTGTCCCCAAATTGGCCATAGCTGGTATGTTGATAGAAATAGAAGCTTTGGTTGTTAAACGCCCGGAAAATGAATAAAAGCTTGCTGAAATATATCCTATTGGTATTGTTAGGAGCTGCAAGTTACGGAACATTAGCAACTATTGTTAAACTGGCTTACCGTGATGGTTATACGGTAAGTGATGTAATATTGTCTCAATATATTTTGGGGACACTCGTGATGTTGTTTCTTTATTTTCTGGTAAGGAAGACAGGTCGAACTGTGCATGCACAAACCTCAGGAAAAAACAAGTGGTTGCTGGTTCTAGGAGGATCAACCTATGGAATGACCGGTTATTTTTATTATCTGTCCTTACAGTATATTCCCGTATCTGTAGCTGTGGTTCTATTAATGCAAACGGTGTGGATGGGAGTTGTTGCAGAAAGTATCCAGCAGAAGAAATTACCGTCCGTTATAAAGGTCGCAGCAATTATTGTCATACTTTTAGGTACTATTTTCGCTACGAATGCCCTTACCGAGCTGAAATACCTTAATACAAAAGGTGTTTTTTGGGGTTTATGTGCTGCTGCTACCTATACAGTAGCCCTATATATTTCAAAGAACAACAAAAGTAAGTTAGGTCCGGTTGCTAAAAGTTTGATGATACTTATTGGGTCAACTATTTTTATTCTTTTCATTGGATTGTTTATTATAAACAAACCTTTGAACGTATCAATATTCTGGAAGTGGGGATTGTTTCTTGCACTTTTTGGTGCGATATTACCCCCTATCCTACTCAACAAAGGGATGCCTAAACTTGGTATAGGATTGGGTGCATTATTAATATCAGTTGAAATTCCCGTATCATTACTGATGGCGGAATTTATACTAAATGAAAAACATAATTTATATCAATGGTTAGGGGTTACATTTATTCTTTTAGCTATATTTTTGATTAATTACCCACAGCCTAAAACAATAAGATGATGAATGCTTCAATTGAAAACTATCAGCGGATGTTGTTTCCTTATGCATATAATGTACTTGGTGCGGTAGAGGATGCTAAAGACGTAATCCAGGATGTAATGATTCGGTACACGAAAAATACACCAGATGCTATAAATAATCCCAAGAATTACCTGATCAAGAGTGTCATAAATCAGGCCATCCAACTAAAACAAAAGAAGAACAAAGCTGTTCTGGTTGATGTGTGGTTGCCCGAACCTGTGATTACTGATGATGATCTACAACATCAAGAAATTTTTAATTTTTCGCTATTGGCAAGAATGGAGCAGCTTAATCCCAAAGAGCGAGCAGTCTTTATTTTAAAAGAAGGTTTTGGGCATTCACATGAGGATATTGGAAAAATGCTTTCGTTTACTCCTGAAAATTCCAGAAAAATTTTGAGCAGAGCCAAGGATAGATTGAAAAAAATAGGGGACATAACTAAGATACATTTTCATCCTGTAGTGTCTGACACAGTAAGGGAATTAATCGATGCTATTCAGAATGGAGACACGGAGGGCGTGAAAATGTTATTAGCAGAAGATATTCAGTTTTATGCTGACGGTGGCAATCAGATTAAAGTTGTTGCCAAAGAATGTATAGGTACTTATCAAGTAGGTAAGCTGTTGATCTATGTGTATCAAACGTTTAACAGTGATTCCGAAATCAAATTTACAATCATTAACCATCAGCCTGCGGTAATATTTATGCAAGACGGTCAGATACAATCTTGTCAGATTTTTGAGATACATCACAACAAGATTATCCGGATTGATGTCGTTATCGACCCTGAAAAGCTTAAAAACTTAACTTAACAAAATTAATGTTATTGATAAACGATTACTGAAAAACTAATACCGAAATATATCTTAATTATGCAAACAACATCTAAAATTTTCAAACTTCTATTTGGCACACTTTTACTATTCAATATTGTGCTTCTTTCCATACTATCCTATATGCTTTTAAACGGTAATTCTAATGCGTTTATGGAAGCTGAAAGGATTGATATCAAAGACAAAACAGGGAAAAACAGGATTATTATTTCAAACGTAGACAACATTCCCCTACCCATTGTCAATGGCAAAACGTATCAAAGAGCCGTTACTCCTGCGGGGCTCATTTTTTATGACAAAAATGGTGATGAAAGAGGAGGTTTGGCCATAACAGATAATAAGGAAACTAATTTAAATGCGTTGTCATTTGATTACCAAAATGCTGATGCCATAGGAATTTTGGCACAAGACAATAAACACGATAACTATTTCAGAGCGGGTTTAGTCATAAATGACAAAGACCTTTCGGGCAAACCCGGACATAACATCAACCGAATCAATCTGATTACAGAAAACGGAAATGCTTCACTGGTTATGAAAGACCACAATGAAGTGCCGAGAATTGTTTTAAAAGTCGATAGCTTAGGCAATCCATCTATTGAAATGTTTGACCAAAACGGAAAAACTAAATGGAAACAATAAGCAACATAGGTATACAAATGAACGTTTTATGAAACACACATTGGATAGCTCTTGGTACTTCATAAAACAAGAAGCTTAAACCATATCGTTCTTAGAAAAGCGACAGAATGGAGATTGATTTACCACAAATTACACCAATTCTCTAGTTAGCGGGCATTGTAACGGACGACCTTGCAAAGAATAGCAGACTGACAAAATGAAAATCGAAACCCACAATATAAAAGACACAAAAATTGCCGAATTGATTTCGACAGACAACATCATTAACAGTATTGACGACCTCGGATTTAGAATTGCAAGGGAAAAAAGATAAACAACGACAAAAAAATTAAAACAACAGACAAATGAAATTACGTCTTTTCTTATCACTTATTGTGATACTCATATCACTAAATAAAGCATCAGCACAAAATATCAATGAAAAACAAATAGCAGAAACTTTAAGTGTTATCCCTAAACTAATTCAAAAAAAATATGTGTTTATTGATAAAGGAAAAGAAATTTCTATAAAATTTCAAAAGATAATAGATTCAAAAAAATACAATTCCGTTCATACCGCTGATTCTCTAGCAAAAAAAATATCACAGGATTTAAAAGAAATAAGTAATGATGGACATATGTATGTTGTGGTAAAAAAAAATGATATAAAAAACCAAGAAAAAAGCTGGGAAGAGATTGAAAGGTTGAATGAAATTAATCAAAATTATGGCTTTACTTCCGTACAAATATTAAAAAATAATATTGGATATATTAAAATAATTGAGTTCATGCATCCTAAGCGTTCGATGCAAACTGCAATAGCCGCAATGAAGATGGTAGAAAATACGGATAAATTAATTATTGATTTAAGAGGAAATGGAGGTGGTTATTCTGGTATAGCAGAATATTTGCTTAATCACTATTTTCACGGACCGCCTATTTTGTTGTCAAAAACGTATTCTTCGGATAAAACCCAAACTCCTAAAACAACTTTCACCTCTGATTTAATTTATGGCAAACTTATGATAAATAAACCTTTGTATATATTAATTGACCGTAAGACTGCGTCTGCTGCAGAATATTTTGCATATACAGCACAAGCATTCAGGAAAGCAAAAATCCTTGGAGAAAACAGTGCTGGTGCAGCTCATATGAATGAATATTTTGAATTGCCTAATAATTTTAAAATTTCGATTTCTGTTTCTGCTCCGATAGTTAATGAAACCAATATGAACTGGGAAGGAAAAGGGGTTATTCCGGATAAAATTATTGAAAGGAATGAAACCTTAGAGAATATATTGGACTTCATTAACAAGCAAGGCTAAAAATAAAACTTCAGCTAATAAGTAATTCCAAAATGGCGAGTGAAGTGCAAAACTCAACTTTTGTGCTTTCTAATCCGCCACGTCAAAGCCGCAGCACCGCAATGATAACATCATTTAAAAATTGAAAACATTGAACATGGATAAAACAAAAATTAACAAAGAAGACGTTGTTGAAGCGGAAAATAAACTTTTTTCGGCTCAGCTTGTAAGCAATGTGGAGATTCTTGATCAACTATTGCACGATGACTTAATTGCAGTTGCACCAACAGGACAAATTGTAACTAAGGAAATGGACTTGAGTTCTCACAAAGCAAAAACAATAATTATTGAAGATGCTTCAACAGAAATTAACGACATTAAAATAACAGGAAAAACAGCACTTTCAGTAACAACAATGACCGCGAAAGGAAAAGTGATGGGAGCCCCGTTAGAAGGAAAATTCCGTTATTTTAGAGTTTGGAAACGATTTGACGACACATTAAAAATCATTGGTGCAAGTTTTATGCAACTACCATAGAATTTTACCATCCATAGAACCATTAGCATATCCAATTTATGAAACAATTGTTCAGAATTATTATCGTAATTTCATTGATGCTTGTAGCTTTCAGTGGTTTTACACAAAATAAAAATCAAACAACGATGAAACAAGATCATTCAATAATTCATCCCTATGACGAACAAGTAAGCGTAATTGATAAGATTACCGTTCCTGTAAAAGCTGTGCCAGCATATTCTGAAAAATCGGTTTACATCAGAAATATACTCCGACAACAAGTAGGTTTTTTGAAATATGAAATCTTTCAACAAGAAGACAAAAGTGGTAATCTTACGGTTATTACGATTGCTACTTGGAAAAATCAACATCACCTAGATCGTGCAAAGTCTGTAATGCAGCAAGAGATGAGAAAAAAAGGACTAAATATGCCTGAATTCTTGAAGCAACAAGGTATTACGATGGAAAGAGGCATTTATTATTCTGTTGAGGAATAGTATAATAACGAATTACAAAACAAGACAATTATCAATTTGTTTATGTACACTACCAAATGTAACAGATTTAGGTTTTATATCTTGCCCGAACACCAATTTTTAAAATTACTGAATGGATAAATTTTACTTTGTATTGTTTATTGCCTGTGCTGTTTCGTTTAACTGCTTAGCGCAAAATAATGAATCTAAAAAAAATAAAATTATAGTGAATAAGAACATAGATACCACTCAAATCATTAGTCTTTATGGTTTTTTACGTCCAAAAAAAGGATATGAAGATGAACTTCGTACATCACTTTTATCCCTTGTTCGGCCAACTCGTGCGGAAGAGGGAAATTTGGTTTATAATATCCACGAAGAAAAGGGCGGTTCGTTTTTTCTGTATGAAGTATGGCGTTCGCAGGAAGATTTGGACAAACATTGGCAACAACTTTATTTGAAGGATTTTATGAGTAGAGTTGAGAATTTGTTAGACGGAAAAATCGAGGCTTATTCGGGAAAACTGATTTCAGGCTTGTCGGATTAGTTTATCGGTGCGGACAATTGGTTGAAGGACGAATTTGAACTCGGACAAACAACAATGCAATAACAAAGAAGTGAACAAGAGCAATTACAAAATAATAAGACCGGACACCGAACTTCAAAAATATGTGGATTATTTTTGGGCAGGTGAAATATATGTTGACGAAACCCGACAACAAACTTTTGAACACCTTGCTCCTGCATCAACAACATTAGACCTCATCTTTTTTGATAAAGGACATTTTAAAGACAACCAAACCAAGCAAAGGCTATCTCAAAATGGGATAATCTACGGTCAAAAAACATCTTTCGACCAATACAGCACAACATCCGAAAAAGCAACGCTGTTTGGGATGAAATTACGCCCCTCCATATTGCTTGCCACGTTGAATATTCCTGCCTGTGAAATCACAGGGCAACAAATTGACCTACGGACATTGTTTGGATATGATGGTGAAAGGCTAACCGAACTTATACTTTCTGCACAAACGTTGGAAGAAAAATCGACCGCTTTTTCGATATTTCTGAAAGAGCAACAGAAAAAAATTAACCCCAAATTTCAATCGTTAGAAAGGTTTATAGAGACAGTAAATTTTTTGGGCGACCATTCGGAACTAAACAAGCATATTGAAAGCAATTTTTTATCCAAGAGAAAATTTGAACGTGACTTTAAATCACTAACCGGGTTTTCGTTCAGAAAGTTTTCTAAGCTCAAACGATTTGAGATTTTTTTTCAAGCTATTCAATCCAATCAGCTAACCTCTAATTTGACACAATCAGCATATCAGTTTGGCTATTATGACCAAGCTCATTTAAATCATGATTTTAGAGAGTTTACAGGATTGTCACCTAAAAAATTTGTAGCTGCTTTTGGGGAATAGATTGTCGTTTCGATACAATTTTTCGTGAACGAAAAATACCAAATTTGCCTAAAATTAATTAGTAAATTTTAGATATGACAACAATGACAGAACAGAACAAAAAAATCTGCCTCACGTTTTTAGACGAAATACACAACAAACATAACCTGGATGCGATTGATACCTATGTGAGTAAAAACGTGGTTTCGCATGACCCCATGCCAGAGCAAAAATCGGGTATAAAGGGCGTAAAAGAAACAATGGAGATTTTCCGTTCGGCATTTCCCGACAAGCATATTACTATTAATGACAGCATGGCTGAACATGACAAAGTGATGGTGAAACTAACCTGTTTCGGTACGCACAAAGGCGATTTTATGGGCGTGCCAGCTACCGACAATCCGATTGAGTACGAAGAAGTGCTGATTTTTCGTATGAAAGACGGAAAAATTGTAGAACATTGGGCAGTTGCAGATGCAATGGCACTTTTACAGCAATTAGGGGTGAAAGAACTCTAAGCCTAACAATACGTTATAGATTGATAATGGAAAATAACAACGAATTTATCATATTAAAAAACGTATCTGAAAACAATCTGAAGAACATATCTCTTAAAATTCCAAAAAAAAGGATAACAGCTTTTGTGGGATTATCCGGTTCAGGGAAATCTTCTATTGTATTCGATACTATTGGAGCAGAAGCAAAGAGGCAACTTTACAATACGTTTTCTCCATTTATCCAAAACCTACTTCCGCGATATGGGAAACCCAATGCAGAAAGCATAGAAAATCTCTCCCTATCTATTATTGTCAGCCAAAAAAAAATAGGCAATAGTAGTCGCTCAACATTGGGTACGATTACGGATATTTATTCTTACCTACGTTTGCTCTATTCGGGAATTGGAGAACCGTTCGTTGGGTATTCTAATGCTTTTTCCTTTAACGACCCCGAGGGGATGTGCAAGAAATGTCACGGAATTGGGAGGAGTATTCAAGTGGACGTTGACAAAATGTTTGATAGAGAAAAGTCATTAAACGAGGGAGGTATATTGTTCCCTGTTTTCTCCGTTGGTTCTTGGTACTGGAAATCATTTACACTTGCCAATCTTTTTGATAATGATAAAAGAATATTCAGACAAAGAATGGGATTTATTTCTTTACGGTTCTAAAATACCTATGAAACTTCCCTCAAAAGGAGGTGATATAAATGCGGAGTATGAGGGAGTAATCACAAAATTTGAAAGATTATACATTAAAAGGGATATAAATCACTTAGCCAAGAATACCCGTGCAAGAGTTGAAGCGTTTATTACCTCTGGAATGTGTACAGAATGTAATGGCAAACGGCTTAATAAAAAAGCCTTGAGTTGCAAGATACAGGGGTACAATATTGCGGAAATGAGTGCTTTGGAAGTTGCGGAATTGATCCATCTCATAAGGTCTATTGATAATTCAGAAGCGGAAACGGTAATCGACACCATTATAGAGCAGTTACAGCATCTAGTAGATATTGGGCTCGACTATTTAACATTGGATAGAGATACCTCTACACTTTCGGGTGGAGAAAGTCAAAGGGTAAAGATGGTTAAAAACTTGTACAGCAGTCTCAATGATGTAATCTATATTTTTGATGAACCAAGTATCGGTTTACACCCACGGGATGTGAAACGGCTGAACCATCTACTTAAAAAAATAAGAGACAAAGGAAACACAGTTATCGTTGTTGAACACGACCAAGATGTTGTAAAGATTGCAGATCACATCGTTGAAGTAGGCGCAAAAGCAGGAAGAGAAGGAGGAAAAATTGTTTTCGAGGGGAATTATCAAGAATTACTAGAAGCTAACACAATTACGGGTAAATCTTTCAGTACAAAAAAGGCCATAAAAACTAATACGAGAACCGCTAAAGGATATATGCCTCTCCACAATGTATCTGTACATAATTTAAAGAATTTATCTATTGAAATCCCTAAAGGTGTTTTAACAGTGGTTACAGGTGTAGCAGGTTCGGGTAAGAGTTCCTTGATTAACCACGCACTTAGAAAGACTTGCCCAAATTCAATAGCAATTACTCAAAACTCGATAGGGCCATCCATACGATCAACACCTGCAACTTATACAGGTACAATGGGCAATATCAGAGAATTATTTGCCAAGACGAATAAAGTAAGTGCTTCTTTGTTCAGCTTCAATTCAAACGGGGCTTGTTCCAATTGTAAAGGATTAGGAGTTACCTATCTTGATTTAGCTTTTATGGAGGGTGTTCTTACTGCCTGTGAAGTCTGTGATGGAAAACGTTTCAAAGCGGAGGTATTAAATTATAAGCTAAACGGGAAAAGTATTTCCGATGTATTAGATTTTACAATTGAAGAAGCATATACGTTTTTCAATGACAATGAAATCTCAAAAAAGTTGAAGTCATTAATTGATGTAGGATTGCATTATTTAAAAATGGGGCAACCTGTTAGTACCCTTTCCCGTGGGGAAACTCAACGGGTTAAGTTAGCCTCCGAACTCCATAAAAAAGGCAATACCTATATTTTGGACGAACCCACAACAGGCTTGCACCTCGCCGATGGCATTAAGTTAATTGGGATAATGAATAGTCTTGTTGATGCAGGAAATACGGTTATAGTTATTGAACATAACCTTGATATAATTAAAGAAGCGGATTGGGTTATCGACATGGGGTTAGAGGCAGGTATTAAGGGAGGAAAGGTTATATTTCAAGGCACATTAACAGACCTATTGAAAGATAAAAAATCTTTGACGGCTAAAGCTTTAAGAGAAAATTTAGAAGAATAGGAAACTGGTATTGAAAACTCGTTTTACGGCATATAGCCAAATTGTAATGATTAAAGGGGTATATTTGATAAAAATTAGTGGAAAGACGATAATAAACTAACGACTTGAAGCGAGATAAACCACATTCAAGTTGAGGAGATTACATCGATACCTATTGGGTAAACGAGTGTTTTCCATCAGATGACCACTGCTAAAGATGGAGCTAAAAGCAATCTTATGAACGAAAATAGCCTATTACGCAACATTTCCAGGCATATTCATCTAACTGAAGAAGAAATCGTAATCTTTGAAAGTTTTTGGACAGAGAAAACATTTGAAAAAGGAGACTATCTCTTACGTAACGGCGATACTTGCCGCTACGATAGTTATGTCGTTTCGGGGGCATTGAAAGCATTTTATTACAATTCCAAAAATGGCAACGAGGAAATTCTTTTTTTTGCTGTTGATGATTGGTGGGCCTCTGACTTGGACAGCTTTTCTAAGCAGAAGCCATCCATATACAACATACAAGCCATAGAAAAAACAACTGTTTTACAAATCAGCCATTATTCTTTTCAAAAATTACTGACAGATATTCCCCGTTTGGAGCGGTACTTCCGGATAATACTGGAGAGTTATCTGGGAACCCTGCAAAAGAGAATTATCTATAGTAATGTGTACGATGCTGAAAACAGATATTATGATTTTTTGGAAACTTATCCAAACATAGCATCCAAAGTACCACAGTATTTAATAGCATCCTATTTAGGGGTATCAGCAGAATTTATAAGCCGGGTACGAAAAAAAAATAAATCATCTTGACCTACATCAATTTTTCCTAAATCAATAACCGTGAATTTTGCTTTATAAAAATTAAGAAGTAAATGAAACATCACCCTATTTTTCAAAAAATCAGTATATGGCATCGAGAATTGATTAACCGAACGGTAGTAGCACCTATGTCACGTGTCAGTGCTACAGCAAACGGTCAGGCTACCGATGAAATGATGGATTATTATTCCGCATTCGCCATCGGAAAATTTGGTATCATCATTACCGAAGGTCTCTATACCGATATATATGGCAGTCAAAGCTACAACAATCAGCCTGGGCTTGTAAATGACGAACAGTCAGAATCATGGCAAAAGGTAACTTCTGCTGTCCATAGAACACAATCCCTAATATTTGCACAGTTGATGCACGGAGGAGCTTTGTCTCAATCTAACGAAAATACCTTAGCCCCGTCAGCTGTAAAACCTGTCGGTGTGAAGATGGCTTCATACGGTGGCGAAGGGGGCTTTCCGCTTCCTAAGGAAATGGACACGATAGATATTCAAAGAATGCAACAGGGCTTTATAAATGGAGCGGTAAATGCCTATAAAGCAGGCTTTGATGGTATAGAAATTCATGCTGCAAACGGTTACTTATTAGATCAGTTCCTCACGCCAGAACTAAACCAGCGAAATGACCAGTATGGAGGGGCGATACAGAACCGCTTCCGAGTAGTTGGCGAAATCATTGCCGGAATAAAGGCATCAGTACCCGAAGATTTCATTGTTGGTTTAAGGATTTCGGAGGGAAAAGTAAACAATCTTTCCTACCGTTGGACAGATGGTATTCAAACAGCCAAAGAGCTAGCAGAAGAAATAAAAGCGAGTCAATCCGATTTCGTCCACATAGCGGTGCAGACAGGGGAATGGGAACGGGATAGCTTCTATAGAGAAGGAGTCTCTTTGGCATCGGTTATCCGGCGGACAACCAACATCCCTGTTATTGCCAACGGAGGCTTTCATAATCTTGATAAGGCGGTAACTGCTCTGAAAGACAACCATGCCGACCTAATCGCTATCGGTAAGGCAGCTTTGGCAGATCCATATTGGGTGATAAAAACATTGAACGAATTACCCATAATCCCTTTTCATCGTGATATGTTATGGCCGGAAGCAACCCTCAGCCATACACGGAAAATCATCAAAGAATTAAATCTCGAAAATAATTAGACAGGGGAAATTGAAAATAAGCAGACTATTAATAAACTTTAAATAAAGAAAAAATGAAAATTTCACAGATTAAAATTACGCCGGATACTTATGAACCTTTTCGTCTGGCACAGGGACATCGTGTAGGCGATTTATTGTTTATTTCAGGGCAGACAGCTATTGGCGATGATGGTAAACTCACAGGCATAGGCGACTTTGAGACTCAGGCACAAAAAGCTTTTGAAAATCTAGATAAGGTGTTGATAGCCGGAGGCTCAAGTCTGAAGAACGTTGTTAAGGTCACTATCATGCTTCGTGACATGGGCAACTTCGAGAAGATTGTCGAATTGAGAGGCAAATATTTTACAGCCCCTTATCCGGCAGATACCATCTTTGAAGTATCATCACTGTTCTCTCCCGATGCGCTTATCGAAATTGAAGCCATTGCCGTGGTAGACGAAGTGGCGGACTGGAAAAAGTAATCACAGGAGAAGATCTTTTATATCTTCTCCTTTTACCCACTGTTCTCCTATCTGAATTTTGTTGGGCTTATTCCGCTAAGTTTTTAAACTACCTACTTAAATGACTTTCATCAGTAAATCTTGATTCATTACTTATTTGGCTTATGGTGTAATCGCTTTATAACAGACGTTGTTCGATATACTTCATTCTGTATAGCCAAACATATTGTTGAAGATTTTCTCCTGTTAGGTTTTTGAAATATTCTCCCACATAGTTTTATGATAGGTTGAACTGTTATGATAAATTCTTGGTTTTTAGTGGTTCAACGAGTTGAAGATTAAAGTCGACAATCTACTACAATGTTTCTTTTGATGTTTTAGCATTTATAATATTTACCCTACATAATATATAGAAAATAGGGATAGTAAATAACAAATTAACTGGAATGGCATTTTCATTAAACCATATTATCTCGGAGATACAGCGAAAAGAAAACGCTATTTCGCTTGCTTCTCCCAATGAGATTGATGAAGCATACCAAATGACTATATACCTGCAAGAATACCTGTGGTCGATAAGAGAGGATATTACAAAGCAAGGCTTTAAAAACCATTGGGAGGAAATCAATTTCTTTCGCAACATTAAGCCATACATCCTTTCTAAACTCATTTACCACAATAAGATATTTCGTATACAGACCGCTTGTCCTGTCGACGGAGGGAAAATGTATGCGAGTTATTTTTCAGAGCAATTGCGGGAATTAAAACAGGAATACAGAAAGCATATCTACAATTCAGATTTTTACAGGTATTATCGTTCGGGAAGAACCGACCGTGATGAAACCTACTTTAGGTTAGGCAACATTAATTTCCACGAAGGGCTGAACAGTTTTGTTTTTGAAATTGACCCGCTGTTTTCAACTTATTATGATAACAAAGTAGCTCGTATTATAGCCAATGAGTTGCTCTATACCTACATACTTCAAAAAATCAACAATGATGAAATGGCAGGTTCTCTTTCTGCAAGGGATATTTCATCTGATGGTATTCTTTGGACGGACACCAAAAATGCCTTGATAGAATTGATTTATGCGCTGCATGCGACTGGTTCTCTTTCCTACGGTAAGATAGGAATACGCAAAATCAGTTTGGTATTGGAAAAGTTGTTTCAGATTACCTTAGGGGATTTGCACAATGCTTTCCACCGAATGAAATATCGTGCGGGTTCCCGAACCGCATTTTTAGACCAACTGAAATCTTCTTTGGAAGAATATATGGACAAGGATGTATAGAGGTGTCAAAAACAAACAAAAAGGAAAGCAAAGATAACGATAACTGCGCACGCATAATGGCTTCGCCACCCTTCGGAACTTATAGTGCTTGGTTATCTTATATCCGTTCGTAGAATGGCTTTCTTTTTTTTCTGTTTTTTTCTTTTGGAGTGAATTTTAAGAATTATTCATCTCTTTCTTTACCAGATGTCGGGTTATCTCTGGCATCAATCTGCCCATAATATTCCCTTAGCGTTGCATCCACAATTATCTCCACAATAAGGTCTATCAGACGGTCTTCTTTTTCTTTCTCCATCTGTTCATAAAACTTGTTTATATCCTCAAGGTTCTGTTCTGACGTTTTACCCTTTTTCATAACATCTTATTTTAGACGTTAATTTACAGCAAAATCCAGACTTAAAACCTTGAAAAACAAAACTTAATTAAAATATAACTTTGATAAAATATATTTTTTATGCCGAACTTATATAAATTAGTGTTACATTTACCATAAAAAACTGTTTTGGCAGAAACGTTAGAAAAACATATCGGTCGCTATTTTAAGGAAAGCGAAAGACTTTCCAAGCAGAAGCTTGTGGAATCAATAAAAAAGGATTTCCCTACTTGGTCTGACAACACCATTAATATGTATCTGTCCAAGCTGAAAAAAGAAGGGGTTATAAATGCTCCCTCCAGAGGGATTTATGAACTTGATGGACAAAAGCCTTTTCAGCCCAATATTTCAACCACGCTAAAAAGAATATTCAATAAGGTCAAGCGGGAATTTCCCTATATCAGTTTTTGTGTTTGGGATACCGTGTGGTTAAATGATTTTATGCGTCATCAACCTTTTAAGCATTATACCGTCGTGGAAGTTGAAAAAGATGCTTCCGAATCTGTATTCGCGTTTTTAACGGACACTATTAAAAGCGTTTTCTTTAATCCTGATGAGGAAATATTTGACCGCTACATTCACAACCAAGATGAAGTCCTTATTGTGAAGAATATGGTTTCAGAACCTCCTTTGATAGAAAAAGACAAAATTATTATTCCTGCATTGGAAAAGTTATTGGTGGATATGTTGATTGACACATCACTTTTTTCAGCACAGCAAAATGAAAAGGAATTTATTATGCGGAGTGTAATGGAGAAATATACTTTAAATGAGTTAAAGATGCGTAGGTACGCTGTCCGAAGAAACAGAGAGGAAGAAATTGACGAACTGATAAATATAAGTTTGGCAAAATAAATTTATTTATGCCAATGATATATAAATTATGATAGACACAAAGTCATATACTATTGAATGGATCACCGACTTACGAAATAAGTTGGGGAAACGCATTGACCCAAAACTGATTGAAAAAGTAATATATGCTTTAACACTTTTGGAGCAATTGCAATTGAATAATCTAAATTTTGTGTTTAAAGGTGGAACGGCTCTGCTCTTAGCAACGGAAACGCCTAAGAGGTTTTCGATAGATATTGACATCATTACAGAAGAATCAGAGGATAAAATCAAGGAGATTTTAGCGAAGATAAGCCAATTGGAAATGTTTATCCGCTGGGAAGATGATAACGACCGAAAACATACGCCTGATGCACCCATCGGACATTTCAAGATGTTTTATAAAAGTGTTGTAGATAGTCACGAAGAACCGATACTATTGGATTTATTATACACGCCCAATCCATATCCTGAAACAAAAGAATATCTGATAAATCACAGTTGGTTAGCAACATCGGGCAAAGATACTACGGTTGTACTGCCAACGTTTGAGGCTATTTTAGGAGATAAATTAACCGCTTTTGCACCCAAAACCACAGGTATTTTGTATTCAAAAAACAGACCTGTCGAAATCATCAAACAGCTGTATGATATAGGTTTCTTGTTTGACCAAATAACTAATCTTAACGTAGTAAAAAAAAGTTATTCGAGAGTGGTACGGGAGGAAATCGGCTATCGAAAGTTAAATATTGATGCTGACGAGATATTGAAAGACACTTGGAATGCTTGTTATACCTTAGCAGAAAGAGATATGAAGTCTGATGAGTTCAAACACTTGCAGTTGGGTATTAAGAACTTTACGAATTTCATTATTGACCGTTTTTCAATCGAAGAAGCCATAACAGCATCATCTAAAGTTGCCTATCTGACTTCATTACTGAATAAAGAAAATCAGGAAGTAGAACGGTTCAAAAATCCATTGGAGATTAAGGATTGGCTGATTGAAGACCAAACGTACAACAAATTGAACAAGTTAAAAAAGACCAATCCGGAAGCATTTTTCTATTGGTATAAGAGTATATAAAAAAAGATTATGTTATCAAACGATTTAAAATCAAAAATAAATAAGCTTTGGGATAAGTTTTGGAGTAGAGGTATTACTAATCCGATTACAGCAATTGAACAAATTTCATATTTGTTGTTTTTGCGTAGGATAGATGATGCAGACAAAGAAGCTAAAGATCAGAATAAAAATCACAAGACTATTTTTGTCAGAGAAAAATTAGACGAAAATGGCAAGCCATTAAAAGGTAAAAATGGAAAAGTACTGATGGAAAGTGCGGATGATTGTCGTTGGTCAAACTTTTCTGTTTTAAAAAATACGGATGAAATATTAGAAGTCGTAAGCAAAAAAGCATTCCCTTTTATAAAAGGCTTAAATGATCTTAATCAGCCTTATACTAGGCATATGCGAAATGCTACTTTCGATATTAATAATGCAACATTGCTTAAGGAGGCTATTGATGACATAAATAGCATTTTTACTGATATTAAAATACAACAAGAAGAAGGACAACAGTTTCAAGATACGCAAGGAGATGTATACGAATATCTCATCAATGAAATTGGCACTTCGGGAAAAAATGGTCAGTTCAGAACACCAAGGCATATTATCCAATTTATGTGTGAACTTATAGATCCAGATGTGAACGATAAAATTTGTGATCCTTCTTGTGGTACAGGTGGTTTTTTATTGGGAGCATATCAACATATACTTACAAAACATACAAGAGCGGAGAATATTATAGAAGATGAAAATGGATTAGACCGATTTAAAAAAAATGGTGGCGAGAAAATAGAAAATTCAAAAATTTGGGATAAGTTAAACAAGAGTACTTTTTATGGTTTTGACATTGACCAAAATATGGTGCGTATTGGTTTAATGAATCTAATGCTTCACGGAATAAAAATCCCACAAATTGAAAACCTTGATTCTCTATCAAAAGAATATGATGAACAGCACAAGGATGGAGAATATTCTATTATTCTTGCGAACCCCCCATTTACTGGAAGAATAAACAAAGATGGAGTTAGTGATAAGCTTAAAAGTTACGGTACTCAAAGCGAATTATTATTTTTAGTTCGTATTTCTAAAATGCTTCGTAAAGGAGGTAAGGCCGCTGTAATTATTCCAGAAGGGGTTTTATTTAGTGCAAGCAAAAATCAGAAAGCAACAAGAGAAGTCTTATTGAAAGATAATAATGTTGAAGCGGTTATTTCTCTACCCAGTGGAGTTTTTAAACCATATGCAGGTGTTAAGACTTCAATATTAGTGTTTTCGAAAGTTAAAGAAGGGAGTAGTGATTTCAATACAAAAAGAGTCTGGTTTTATGAGTTAAAGAATGATGGATATAGCTTAGATGACAATAGAAGAAAATTATCTGATACCCCCCTTCCAATCGCTAGAGACTCCTTTAATGAAAGAGAAACAACCGACTCTACGGAACGGTTAACTCATTTTTATGTACCTATAGAAGAAATTGAAAAAAATAAATTTGATCTAAGCTATAATCGCTATCGACAAATCGAATACAAGGAACCGACTTATGAGCCTCCACAACAAATACTAGATTCTTTATTCCTGTTGGAAGAAGAGATACAGAAAGATATGCAAGAACTTAGAAATTTGATTGGGTAATGAAGAAGGTTAAATTAGGTGATATATGTGATTTCTATCCTGGTAATGCTTGGAGAGCTAAAGATTTTTCTAATGCTGGTATTCCAATTATAAGAATAAACAATTTATATCAAGACAAGACTGATTTTGTTTATTGGAATGATAAATATGAAGACCGATACAAGGTTAAGAAAGATGATATTTTGCTAAGCCTTTCTGGTACAATTAAGGTTCACAAATGGGAAGGTGCAGAAGGGTTATTAAACCAAAGAATTGTAAAAATACAGTCTAAAGAAGGAATAAACAAAGATTGGTTATTTTATAAAATTCAAAATTCTATAGATGAAATCATAAGTAAGGCAAAAGAAGCTGTAATCAAGAATGTTTCAATTAATGATATTAAAGCGATTGAATTATTATTGCCTGATATTGAAACTCAAAATAAGACAGTTGCTATATTAGACAAAGTAAAAGGTCTACTAAATAATAAAAATGAAACTATTAGAATTCATAATGAATTTATTGAATCTGTCTTTCTTGAAATGTTTGGCAAGAAAAATCCAAGTTTCAATTCATGGAAAGAGATATCAATAGGTGAATTGGGAAAGCATCCTAAAAAAAGTTTTAGAACTGGACCATTTGGAAGTAAATTAAAGCACGAGAGATTTAAAGAAGAGGGTGATGTAGCTGTTTTGGGAATTGACAATGCTGTTGATAATATTTTTAAGTGGAAGAAAAGGAGATTTATTTCGAAAGATGAATTTATTGAATTTAAAAATTTCCAAGTATATCCTAGGGATGTTATTATTACCATAATGGGTACAGTCGGTAGATCTGCAGTTATTCCAGAGAATATAGATACAACGATAAATACAAAACATTTAGCAGCAATTACATTGAATGAAAAAAGATGTAATCCTTATTACTTAGCCTTTTCTATTCATTCTAACCCTTATGTTACAGGACAATTAAGAATTAGAGAAAGAGGAGCTGTAATGGATGGTCTTAACTTGACTCTAATAAAGGAATTAAAAATAAAAGAGGCTCCAATAGAACTACAAAATAGATTTGAACTAGTTTATAAGCAAAGTATCAAAACAGTAAATAAAATTTTTAAATCTAAAGATGAGTTTCAGAGTTTGTTTGATGTATTATCATATTTACTTTTTAAAGGAGAATTAAATTTTAATACAGCGGTTGATTTAGAAATGTTATTGGAAAATGATTATACATTTTTTAAAAAGAATAGTAATCAAGCAGCTATAAGACTATTACTGAAAAGACTAGATAAAGATGAACTCAATGATAACAAGTTCTATGACCAACAGCTATATGATAAAGCAAAAGAATTTGTATTTGAACTTCTAAAAGACGATAAGATAAAACAAGTCTTTGATAATAGCTCGAAACGTGTAAAACTGACTGTTTGATGAAATTACTCAGATTAAAAATAGAAAATAAAGAGGGGTTCCGAAGCCTTCAACAAGGCTTTGAAATAAACTTTCATTCTTTGGCTGATACTAAAGCTATGGAATATTTTCGTCCTTTTTGTTTTGCAGGATTAAATGGAAGTGGTAAATCAAATGTATTAGAAGCATTGGCAAACATTTTTTATCATTTGGAAGTTTGTGTGGCAAGATATTTACCACAGAGTATTCAAAACCCTAAGAACTTTAAAAGAACTGAATGTACACCAGATGCTTTTACATTAGAGTATTTAATTGGTCAACACAACAGGAAATATTATGCCGTTTATTATTTTGATAAAGTCACTGTTGTTAAGGAAGAAGGCAAAGAACCGCAAATGTTTATTCAGCCTTTTCCATTTGACGATTCAGTCGAAAGAAGGAAAGTATCATTGGTTCCTTCGAAAAATAAAGAATCAGCAGCTGAAGGGAAAACTTATTTACCTGCTCATATCATAGGATACTCGTCAGGAGAAAATGAGATTTTAAGTCTGCCATTTATAAAAAGTCGTTTAATCCATTTAGATGAATATTTACAAGCTGTTAGAGATAATTACAATAACTACCAAGAAGCTGAAAATAGCTTGATTTATATTGACAATAATATGAGTCAGGCGGTACTATTAACTTGCTTGCTATTTGAAGAAGAAGATGCTTTAGCACCACTTAGGGCTGTAGATAATACGGGTATTTTGGGCTTAAGGAGTTTTAGAATGAATATCCATCTCCACGAATTTGAATTTAAGGATTCAAAAGAAAACACTCAAAAGCGACCGATAATAGATTTTCTTGAACATAGAGAATTAGGCAATCTTAAAAAATGTGCTACCTCGTGGTTTATAGATTATAAAACAAATACCTTATCGTTAGACTTCTATGTTGATGAAGCAACGAAAGAAGCTTTTAGATGCCATTTTAGTAATGCTTTAGAGTGTTTCCATTTCTTCCGTTTATTATACGAGCTAAATAACTATTTCATTGACGAAAGAACCAAAGCTGATGTGTATCGCTCAAAAGGTGTGTACACTGATGGTAAACTACCGACTCCAAGTCCATCTCAAGATGTGTTTCATTTCTTAGATTTTTATATCACAAAAGAATTGAAGAAAACTGGAGAAAAAAAGGATTTGTTACTACGAAGTTTTTCCGATGGTGAACATCAATTTATTCATACTATGGGAATATGTCTATTGCTTAAAGATAGACGAACCTTATTGTTACTAGATGAACCTGAAACCCATTTCAATCCTAGTTGGAGAGCAAAGTTTGTAAAGGTTTTAAATGATAGTATTGAAGCCGGAAGTAAAGGGAAAGGTTTCAATGTACATTTGCTAAAAGATGTATTATTAACTTCTCATTCTCCTTTCATTATATCTGATTGCTTGCCTGATAACGTAATTCTATTCGAGAAGCAAGAAAATGGTAAAACATCTGCTAAAAAAGTTTCAGAACTCAATAATGCTTTCAATACTTATGGCACGTCAATAGGAGTGATTACTTCTAGAATATTTAATAACAATCAAACAATAGGTCATCATTCAAATGACGAAATACAAAAGTTTGAGAAATTCTTTGAAGAAAAAAGCTATAACGAAGCTCTTCAAATATTAAATTCTAAAATTGGAGATTCTGTGGAAAAATTACTTTTTATTAATCGAATGAAAAATAAATATAAACCTTAGAATATGCTTAGACCTTTGACATATAAATATCATATTGTTTCTAGGGGACAATCATTTGTAAACTATCTTTTCCTTGATGTTATTTTCAACAGTACGGTTCTAAAAAATAATCCATCTTTTTCGACTGCATTAGTGATTGGAAAGTATAATGGTATTATTTCGAGTTTTGGAGATGAGTATCTTAGCTCTGTGAACGATGCTTTTAATATATGTAAAGAATTAAATAGCAAACAATTAAAATTGTTACGAAAAGCAGTGCACCATAATAATAAAATTGAAAAAATTTGTAATGGTGAATTGGTACCAGTTACATATCGTGAGATAAACAAGATAGACACACAACTCTCAATAGAAATTCAAAAAATTTGTGGACGACTGTATAAATATATTATTGATCGTCAACCATTTTATTCTGTTTATGGGAGAAAAGGAGACTTTTATAAAGACATTATTGGAGAAGAAACAGTTTGTAGCTGTTGTGGTGTTGGAACAATGCCAAATAAACATCAAACTCCAGTTGGAGCATTAGATCATTATTTCCCTATAAATCACTACCCCTTTTCCTCAATTAACTTTAAAAATCTAGTTCCAATCTGTGACATATGTAATTCAAAATACAAAACTCAAAAGGATACGTTGTTTTCCATTAAAGTGATAACAAGAAAAGGAAGAAAAATTCAAAACATAAAAAGGTTTAGGGCATTTTATCCTTATTCAACCGACTATGAAATGATTGAAGTATCTGTATCTATTACAAATGATGATCTATCAAATTTAACAAAAGACGATATCATAATTGATTACTCATTGCCTAATTACGATGAAGAAATAGAGAATTGGGAAAGATTATTTAATGTCAGTGAAGCTCATAAAGCACATTTATTTGATAATTCCACTAGAAGTTTTATAAATACTCAATTTGATATGATGAAACTCGGGATTACATTTGACCAATGCTGTAACTTGTATACAAATAACCTTTTTTATGATAAAAATTTTATTAGAATTCCTTATTTAAAAGAGTTCTACCGAATCCTTAATCAATAAATATTTCCCTCTATGGAACTCCATTTCCACAACGACGAATATGTTACCCCTCCCGGCTCATTGAGTCAGTTGCTTTCTCATCCATACTATGGAGACAGGAAGACCATTGAATTAGCTGTTTTCAATGACCATAGATATGCGTTTTTCTTTTGGAATAAATGGACACAAAAGCTAATGAATGATGATAGTATAAACTATCCGCCAAGCTTAGTTACCTTAGACTGGCATCAGGATTTGGTTTATCCTACCGATGGAGAAAAAGAGTGGTTAAAAGAATTAGATTTGAACAATAATAAGGATATGGCTTTATATTCCTGGGCTAATTTGAGAGGTCTAAATGATACACATGTAATGTCAGTAGCTTATTTAAATATAATTGGTGATATTTATGTACATTGCCGTCAAGGCTCTTTTGAAAGCGATTGGAAGGATGAATACATTACAGATATATATGGTAATGTTCACACAATAAAGAAATTTAAAGAATATCAAGATTTAGAGGATCATCTTTTATCAAGTGAAGAAAATAATGTTTACTTCGATATAGATTTAGATTTTTTTACTCTGGATAATCCCTTACAGATTGGAGGAGGAAGTGGTAATTACACTTACTTATCGGACAAGAATATCAAAGAAATGCTCAATTCCGACAATCCATTAATGCAATGGATATTTCAAAGATTACAAGGAATAACAATTGCAACAGAACCAGAGCACACAGGTGGTTTGTTGAAATCAAACAAACTATTAAATCTAATCAACAACATCTGGTTTAAGCCATCACTTTTCACTTCACGCCCGGGAAATTGGGATAAAGAAACACAATGGAAGCATTTGAGATAATTTAAATCGCCTCGATTTTTATTGATGATAATCGTTCCAAATCTTCCAAAAAATGTTTCGAGATTTGTTCGGTTTCGGCTACAAAACAAAACCTAAAAAAGACAAGGCTTTAAAGAGATTTTAAAGCCTTTTTTGTTATGAGAAAACAGGATTTTAAACTTTGCATACTATTCTGCATACTCTTTTGGAATCGAAATAAAAAAAATTACAGCATAGGTATTTATGATGCCACCAAAGATTTGTCCTCACGTTGGTACACTGTAAGAAATCCCGAAACAAACAAACTGACGTCAACCATGGATTGTTTTTGCATTATAAAAATATTTAAAGTGCAGAAGTAAGATTTTTTTAGCGATGAAGAGATAAGATCTTATGTATCTTTGAAGAAAAACCAAAAATCTAAATGAAGTCTGCCTTACTATTTTTGTTTTTGCCTTTTTTAGGATTTGGGAAGAATTTAGTTGATAATGACTCCATACAAAAAAACAATCCTATCATTTTTAGTGAATTTTCTATAGGTTTAGGAAAAGGAAGTTCATCTGGAGGATATTTGGGAGCTAATCTTAACTATCAATACAAAGAACATTTGTTTACTTTCAGATATAATGAGTTTGTAGGTATAGAATACAACAAAGGCATAGGATACTCTATATTTCCATCATATAAAAACGTTGAGAATTTCTCTGAATATTCTCTACTTTATGGAAACAGATATGTTGAGAATGGCTTTTCTTTTAGCTGGTCTGCTGGTTTGGGAATAGTTTATAATGAGAGACGAAAATATATTCCGGAACAAAATAAATATGGAAAATGGAATAATAATACCAACATAGGAATTCCCATAGAGCTAAATGTAAAGTGGTTTAAATCCGAAAAGAAACGATTTAGAGCTTATTACGGACTTATTCCTGTAGGAAAAAAGAAAGTTGTTTTTGGAAGGAGTTTTGGATTTAAGTTTATAGGGAATATTTCCAAAAATAGCTATTTCGGTGTAGGAATTACCTACGGATTTGGAACACATAAAGAATATGTAGATTAAAGCAGATAAAAATTGCGAAGGAAAATCAAAGATCCGAAGAAATCAGATGAAGAAAGAATTGAGTTAGGCAAATTAAAAAGATCAATAAAACGAGCAGTTTTTGTTTAGAGTTGGTTACGAAAATACCGGCTTATTTCATACCATTAAAAATTTATACAGACAAAGTATATTTTAATACTTCAAAATTCTAAGAAATGGGTTTAAATATTTATATTGAGCCTTTTATCTTTGTCACATCGGACGAATTCCAGATGTACAATAATAATCACAACGGCATACCTGCTGAAAACTTATTACATCATTATATAAAAACATCATTAAGGATTATAATCAAAAGTCTAAATACTTGTATTGAATGTATAAATTAAGATTTGACGCATTAAATATAATATCATATATTCCAGATTCGGTCGAGTTGGATCTGAAGTATATTTCATCATTATCACTAAATTGAAAATTGCTGAATTTTTCACTTTTAAGTAAATTTTTATCAGACAAATTTGCAAGATGATTGTTGGTCGTGAATTGTTCAACGTCAAAATTAAGATCCTCAATTTTGAAAACAGCAATTTTGGTATTGGTTAACTCGTTATAATTACAAAAAATTTTAGTTGATTTTGGGATATCAATACTGGTTCTGATCTCAAAATGATCAATTAAAGCAAACTCACAATCTTTATTGTTGTAAATTTTTTTGACAAAAGTTCTAACTCCAACGAACCCTAATGTTCCAAGAGCAATTATAATACATAAAATTAAAAGAATTAGATATCTGGTTTTCATAAATTATTATTTTGTTTAGTTTATTAAACGTTAATAATTTATGAATATTATATTTGTTTAATATTCATTTTTTTTTCTAAACCTTATATCTTCTTTTTTAATAATTTCTATTTTTCTTCCCGTTACAATTTTTTCTGTCACACTGGCTTCTTCGGTTTTGCTTGAAGGGGCAATAAGCTCATTTAAAGTAAGCATCTCTTTTTCTGTAAGTTTTCTATAACGTCCAACAGGAATGTCTAATGAAATATTGATGATCCTAATACGTTTGAGAGCTGTTACTTCATATCCGAGATATTCTGTCATTCTTCGGATCTGCCTGTTTAATCCTTGTGTCAGAATAATTTTGAATGTAAATTTACTTATTTGTTCGACTTTACATTTTTTGGTTAAAGTGCCTAAAATAGGAACTCCATTTCCCATTCTTTGTATAAATCGGTCCGTAATAGGTTTATTTACCGTAACGGTATATTCTTTTTCGTGATTATTTCTGGCACGCAGGATTTTGTTTACAATATCACCATCGTTGGTCATAAATATTAATCCTTCACTGGCTTTGTCTAATCGTCCGATAGGAAAAATTCTTTCGGGATAATTAATATAATCTATAATGTTGTTTTTGACGTTTTGATTGGTAGTGCATTCTATTCCGACAGGTTTGTTGAAAGCTAAATAAACAGGCTTTTGGTTGTTTTCACGGATCAATTTTCCGTCAACCCGGATTTCGTCATTATAAGAAACTTTGGTTCCCATTTCTGCCAATTGTCCGTTTACCGTAACACGTTGTTGTTCGATCAGTTTATCTGCTTCTCTGCGGGAACAATACCCTGATTCTCCTATAAATTTATTGATTCTTTTGAGTGGCTCTTCCATTGGACAAAGGTATGATTTTTTACTAAATTTTTAGTTATCGGATATTTAAGAAGGAACCAAATTATGGCTATATTAGCATTAAAAGGAGATGATGGATTTTTGTATAATTATTTTAAGCTATTGATATTTAATATTTTGAAATTTTAATAATATCGAATACTTATATGAACCAATATGGATTTAATCGGGCAAAGACCGGAAAGAGTAGCTGAAATGAGTTTGAAAAGGATCAATATTCTGTTTCTGTAATAAAATCAGCAATTTTCTGATACAATTTTTCATCGTGCATGCTGTGACCGAGTCCTTTGGTTTTGATAAATTTTGCATGAGACCAGGCTTCGGCAATTTTGTGTGCTTCATCAATTTTTACAACCGGATCTTCTAAGTCATGGGCAATAAGTCCCTGAATTTTGATGGTTTTTCCGAAGACTTTACTTGAAAATTCACTTACTTTAATTTCAAATCTCTCTAAGAAATGTTGTTCTAATAATTGGACGATACGGTTATTGAGACTAAGTAATTGTGCAAAATTCTTAATCAGAATTTTCAGATCCGAAGGAGCTCCGAGTAAGATTATTTTTTTGATATTGGGGTTTTGATAATGGTGTTGATAGTACACGCAAGTCGCTCCACCTAAAGAATGTCCGATGAGATATTGTGCAGAAAAATGTTTAGAAACAGTATCTATAAATTGTGCATAAGTAGGAACATTAAATTCTTTTCCGCTGGATAATCCATGAGCCGGAGCATCAATGGCAATAATGGTACAGCCTGTTTTTTGAAGGTGTGGCAGGAGGTTTTCCCAGCGTGAGGCGTTACTTTCCCATCCATGAACAAGCAAAATAGTGGTTTCGTTTCCCGGCCAGATATATGCTTCAAAATCATAATCGTTTACATGAAATTTTTCTGAAGGAATGTTTTGTAAGATGGCAGGCAGTTGATTTTTGAGTAACTTTCCTGCTCTTGGCTGGCTAAAAAATTTATATGAGAGCCTTAAAGCTTTGTTTGGGGCTACAAAACTCAATATATTAAGATACAGTCCTAATGTTTTGGTTAGTAAAAAATAATTGATTTTTTTCATAAAAAAAGCCTCGATTTTCGAGGCTTAATAGTTTATATATTTGAGAAAATTTCCTCCATTTTTGATTTTTCTTCTGATGCAAGAAGACTGTCTACCAAAATTCTTCCTGAATGTTCGTCTGTGATGATTTTTTTTCTGGAAGCAATTTCTACTTGTGTTTGCGGAGGGATTGTAAAGAAAGATCCGGCAGAAGCTCCTCTTTCGATAGAAACAACGGCTAATCCGTTTCTTACACTTCCTCTGATTCTTTTGTAAGCTTTAAGCAATCTTTCTTCTATTTGACTTTCAAATTCTTTTGATTTTTCAATCAAGAAGTTCTCTTCTTTTTCAGTTTCAGACATAATTGCGTCTAATTCTGATTTTTTGTGGCCAAGATGAGATTGTTTTTGCTCTAACTTCTCGGTAGATTGCTCAATAACTTGTTTTTTGTGTTCGATAGAAGCTTTCATTTCTTTGATTTGCTTTTCGGCCAATTGAATTTCTAATTCCTGAAATTCGATTTCTTTTGTCAAAGAGTTGAATTCTCTGTTGTTGCGAACAGTTTCTTGTTGTTTTGTGTATTTTTTTATCGATTCTTTGTGCTCTTCAATAGCATTTTTCTTTGTTTTGATCTGTTCTTCGATAATTTCTAAATCAGCTTTAAGCTTTTCAGAACGAGATTTCAGACCTGCTACTTCATCTTCTAGATCTTCTACTTCCAAAGGCAATTCGCCTCGTACATTTCTAATTTCGTCGATACGGGAGTCAACTAATTGTAGATCATAAATTGCTCTTAACTTGTCTTCAACACTCAATTCTTTTGTCGTTGCCATATTCTATAAGTACTTAACCGGGTTAGTATTTTGTTCTGAAAAAATGATTGCAAAATTAGGAATTTTTTTTGTAAGATAATCAACAATATAGTTTTTTGTATAACGTTCACTTTCAAAATGTCCGATATCTACCAGGAGTATTTTGTTTTCGGCTTCATAAAACTGATGGTATTTAAGGTCTGAGGTGATAAATGCTTCTGCTCCAGACCGGATAGCAGCTTGAATTGCAAAACTTCCTGAGCCGCCTAAAACCGCAATTTTGCTGATCTTTTGTTCTAAAAATGCTGTATGACGAATTCCTTCGGCTTGCATTTTGTCTTTTACAAAATATAAAAATGATTTTTCATCAAGTGAATTTTCTAATTCACCAATCATTCCCAACCCTATATTTTGGTGGAGATTTTTGAGATCATAAATTTCGTAAGCCACTTCTTCATAAATATGATTGTTAAAAAGCGCTTTAAGAATTGAAGTTTGCATGTGTTTTTCGAAAGTAACTTCAATCTTTATTTCTTCGGTTGTTGTGAAAATTTCTCTTTCTCCGATCGTTGGATTACTGAACTCGTTACCTTGATACGTTCCGGAGCCGGAAGTATTGAAACTGCAATTTTCATAATTACCAATATTTCCGGCTCCGGCTTTAAATAAAGCATTGAGTAATTTAGAATGGTTTTCGGGAATGGTATAAGTGATTAATTTTTGGATAAAATTTTCTTTCGGAATCAGAATTTTGGTGTTTTTTAATCCTAAAGCATCACAGAAAATTTGATTGACACCTTGTCTGTGATTGTCTAAAGCTGTATGAACGGCATATATGGAAATATTGTTTTTGATGGCTTTGATTACGGCTCTTTCTACATAATTCCGGCCTGTGATTTTCTTTAATCCTGAAAATAAAATCGGATGAAAACAAACGATGAGGTTGCATTTTTTCTGGATTGCTTCATCGATTACGGTTTCTAATGCGTCGTGACAAACCAGGATCCCGCTGATATCTGCTTCCTGATTTCCTACGAGAAGCCCGACATTGTCAAAATCCTCGGCGTAGGCCAATGGAGCCATTTGTTCTAATACAGCGATTATTTGACTGAGTTTCATAAAAGAAAATTAAAATTTAGTAAGAGCAAATTAACGAATAAACCCTTCAACTTAAAAATAAAAAAAATATTCTATTTTCGTAGAATGAATTTACTCCGAAAATTACTCTTCCCATTTGCAATTATTTATGGTGTGATTACCTCCATAAGAAATTGGTTTTATGATTTTGGGATTTTTAGGTCTTATTCTTTTCAAATTCCAATAATTGTTGTAGGAAATTTAAGTGTTGGAGGAACAGGAAAAACACCTCAGGTAGAATATTTGGTTCGCTTACTCAAAGAAAAATATCAAGTAGCTATTTTATCAAGAGGTTACAAAAGAAAATCCAGAGGTTTTGTTTTGGCAGATGAAGAAACAAATGTTGAGGTTTTGGGAGATGAACCGTTTCAATATCATCAAAAATTTTCTGATGTAAGTGTAGCGGTTGATACTGATAGAAAAAAAGGGATTGAGCAATTGTTGCAGATTAATCCAGATCTTGAAGTGATTGTTTTGGACGATGCTTATCAGCACCGTAAAGTAAAAGGTGGTTTTTATATATTACTTACAACTTATGATGAGCTTTTTCCTGATGATTATTTGCTGCCAATGGGAAATTTGAGAGAAAGCAGGAGTGGAGCTCAACGAGCCGATATGATCGTAGTGACCAAATGTCCCGAAAATATGCCGGATGATAAAATGGAAGTTGTAAAGCAAAAAATAAAATTGAAAAAAAACCAGCAATTGTTTTTTAGTAAAATAGTTTATGATGATTATATTTTTAATAAAAAAAATAAAATCCTGGCAGATGAAATTAAAAGCAAACCAAAGTTATTGATCGCAGGGATTGCCAAACCTAAACTGTTTTTTGATTTTTTGAAAAGTGAAGAGGATATAATTTTGGAATTTCCCGATCATCACGATTTTACCGAAAATGATTTGAATAAAATTAATCAATTGGCAAATTCTAATATTATCGTAACTACAGAGAAGGATTATGTTCGTCTGGCAGGGAAGTTAAAAAACAATGAGAATCTGTATTACCTTCCTATAAAAAATTCTTTTTTTGGGAAAGAGAAAGAGTTTGCTGAGTTGGTTTTGAATTTTATGGATATAAAAAAATGGAGCTGAAAAGCTCCATTTTTTTGTAAATTATTTTACAAAACTATCGATAATTTTGTCTGTTTCTGCTTTTGAAGCATTTGGTTTCAAATTGAATAAATGCATGTACAAAGGTTGATTGTCAACAACAGCATTCATATTCACATCTTTTTTTCTATCGAAAACAGTTTGCCATTTTGCTCTCACGTTTTTCCAAAGTTCAGCGTTTTCTTTCCAGTATTTATGCGCTGCAATACATTTGGAATCATCTACTTTTTTATAATAATCTGTTCCTTTTTCTTTGGCTAAAACAACATCACTTCCATCGTCGTTTCTAAGGATTTTTATATTATCCTGATCGTGTGTCCAACCGGCTTTTGTAATTTCGTGTACGTTGGTTCTTTGCAAAACATTATAATCTTTTCTTATAGAATGCTCTCTTCTTGGCAGTGGAGCATCGGTTGTATTTTCCCAAACGTGTTTTCCGTCATAATGAGACCAGGTTGCTGTTCCTTCGTATCTTGGGCTGTCATCTACCTGATATACTCTTTGTGTCCATTGTCCTTTTACATCGGCTTTGGCTAAAGTTTTAAATTTCCATGTTTTATCTTTGAAGAACTGATAGAAGTTGGTGTTTTCAAACTCCCAATCCTGACGCCAGTGTTTTATGATCATTGTATCACTTACAATTAATAAGTGTTGCAGGACGATTTTGTTTTCTTTGTCTTCAACTAATTCTACCCATTCTAACCCATAATCATATTTGGTTGGAGAAGGTTTGTAATTTTCATCTTTTGTTAATTGAAAAGTTTCAGCAAAATTAAATTCTACTTCATAACATCCGCACATAGCTTTTATTGCTTTGATGTCTTCTTTTTTCTTGTCTTGTGCAAAACCTGTAAAAGTTAAGGCTATAATTAATGTAGCCGAAAGTATGTTTTTCATTATAAAATATGATTAAAAAAATTCGTCAACAAAAATATGAAATTTATTTAGAATGAATAAAAATAAAATATATATTTGCAAAAATATTTTTATTAAGATTTAATCTAAATAATGAAAAGAGTAATTCTACAAACCTCAATGTTCTTTTTACCATTTATTTCTTTAGCGCAAGAAAAAATGAAAGATACTGTATCTCATGATATAGACGAAATTGTAATCACCGGTCAATTTGAGCCACAATCTTTGAAAAAATCGGTACATAATGTAAGGGTGATTTCCAGGGAAAATATTCAAAAATTGGCAGCAAATAATCTGGGTGATGTACTTAATCAATACCTCAATATCACGGTAAGACCAAATAGCAGAACGGGAAGATCAAGTGTTTCTATGTTTGGACTGGATGCTCAGTATTTCAAAATTTTGGTAGATAATGTGCCTTTGGTTTCTGATTCCGGTTTGGGAAATAATGTGGATCTATCACAAATTAACCTGGACGATATTCAGCAAATAGAAATTATCGAAGGTTCGATGGGAGTTACTCACGGAGCAAATGCCGTAAGTGGGATTCTTAATATTATTACCAAAAAATCATTTGGCAACAAATGGGAAATTTCTGCGACTCTTCAGGAAGAAACGGTTGGTAAAGAATATGCAATGTTCGACAAAGGAAGACATATTCAGGGATTAAAAATAGGACATACCGTAACCGATAATTGGTTTGTTTCGATTGGAGCCAACAGAAATGATCTTACGGGATATTTGGGTGATCAAAAGGGAAAAGATCATGCTGTAAACGATGGTTTACGCGGATATTCCTGGTTGCCAAAAGAGCAATTGGTTACCAATGCAATGATCAATTACAGAAGAAACGATTTTAGATTTTTCTATAAATTCGATTATATGAATGATGTAGTAGATTTCTATAACAGAAGTGTAAACGTTATTACCAATCCTCCTTTTGGAGAAACTAAAATAAGTAACGATGAGAGGTATTTTACCAATAGATTTTTTCATCATATTAATGGAGTGGGAAGTATTTGGAATAAAATAAAATATAATATTTCGCTTTCACATCAAAAACAAAAAAGAGATTTGGAAACTTATAAGTATAATCTCAATGAAAAATCTGAGTTTGAAAAAAAGAAAGTAAAGGATCAATCTTCGGAAGTATTTTATAGTACGGGAACATTCAATAATTTTTTTGAAAGTGAAAAATTCGACTTGCAATTGGGTTATGAAACGGTAAATAATATTGGATTTTCTGTAGTAGACGCACCAAATGGATTGACAAAAGATGTAAGAAAAAGAATAGATAATTATGATTTTTTTGTTTCCAGTGAATATAAAATCACAGACAGATTATTTATAAGACCGGGAGCGAGAATTTCTTTTCAATCACTATTTGATACGCAAAATGCAGTTTCTTTAGGATTCAGACAGTTGTATAAAAGTGGAATAGAAATGAGAGCTTCTTTAGGGAAATCTTTCAGAACCCCCAATTTTGAAGAGTTGTATTCTCAAATGATCATTCCTGCACATTCTTATATTGGTAATGAAAATTTAATTCCCGAACGAAGTACTTCGTATGAATTTAGTTTGAAAAAAACTACAGGTCTTACGCAGGATTTGATCATGCACAATAATCTGGTTGTGAGCCATACAAGCGTGAAAGACAAAATAGGAATGGCTGTAATAGAATTTCTTCCGCAACAAAAATCCCAGTACATCAATATTGATAAATATGAGATGGTCAATTTTGCCTCAACCAACCAGTTTAATTATAAAGAATTTCGATTTACTGCAGGATTTTCGTTAGTTGGAGTCTCACAGGTTATAGATGGTGGCGAAGCAGTTTCCGACGACAGGTTTTTGTACACACTTCAAATGAACGGATCTCTTGCCTATCAAGTTCCAAAATGGAATACAGTTTTTTCGCTTTTTTATAAATACAACGGAAAACAAGAAGATTTTGTAGCAACTACAGACGAAAACGGAGAACCCACATATAAGCTGGCTTCGATAGAAGCATTTAGCTGGATGGATGCTTCGATAAGAAAATCTTTTTATAATCGTCAATTTGAAGTGACTTTGGGAGCAAGAAATCTCTTTGATGTTGCAGATGTAAGAAGATCAACACCGGGATCGGGAGGGGCACACGCAATTAGTAATACTACAATGCTGGCTTATGGAAGATCTTATTTTTTAAAACTCGTATATAATTTTAATTTTTAACTATAAATATTTTTTAATAATGAAAAAGAATCTCATATTCTTGGCAGTAATCGCTTTACTCACAATAGTAGGTTGCAGTAGCGATGACAATAGCAATTCTCCAAAATCTAATGAAATTGCTTTTGCAAACTCATCAATTAACCTGATACAAGCGGATACAGCTGTAAAAATTGTCTTTTTAGAACCTGTTTCAAACTCGGGAACGGTTACATTACAAGTAAGCAACACAAATACCGTTTATGAAACAGATTATACAACTTTACCACAAGTAGAAAATAACCAGATTACGGTTGCTTTTGAAGCAGGTGTGAGTCAGGTTGAGTTTACTTTTCATAAAGTAACTTCAGGAATTGAAGGTATAGAAAAAAATGTAGCTTTTACTATAGCATCAGTATCAGTATCGGGAGTTTCGATTTCATCTGATAATAAATCTGTTCAGGTAAATTTTGATGAGGTACCTGTTGTATCAAGCACTTTACAACCAGAAGTTGGAGGAGCAAATGTACCTAATCAGGTTTATGTAGATTTTAGCTCCGGAGCAACTTATCCAATTACTAGAACAAAATGGGATTTAGGTTTTTATGGCGGTTCAGATTTTAGAGTTGCTATCAACGGATCTATCAAAATGGCTGCAAAAAAACTGGATATTACAGATATTACCCAAGTTGTTGCTATTGATGAAACAGTTGCTGTTGGAGAAGGAGGAGGTTCTGGTGTTGTAAACGGAAATATCGCTTATGTTGATGGTCCGGACGGAGCTATAGAAAATACAGTAATTGCAGTAGCTCAAAACGATGCAGATAATAAAGTTTACTTAGTAAATTTGGGTCATTCTATTCCTACTGAAGCTCCGGGAACAGGAAGTGTAAATCCTTATGGAAACAGCAGAGGCTGGAAAAAAGTAAGAGTTCTTAGAGATGGAAGTAATTACAAATTGCAATATGCAGATGTAGCTTCAGCTACTTTTGAAGAAATTACAATTACAAAAGACCAGGCTTTCAATTTTACTTTCTTTAGTTTAACAGAAAAAACAACTGTTACTGTTGAACCTGAAAAAACTAAATGGGATATTAATTTTACACCATTTACCAATCATACTAATTTTGGAGGAGGTTTAGTTTCTTATGCTTATCAGGATTTTATTGTTATCAACACAAAAGGAGGTACAAGAGCTTACGAGGTTTTAAATAGTGCAGGAAAATTGTTTGCAGACTTTACATTAGCAGATGTTTCTGATGCGAAATTGGAGCATGCAGATGCAGAAGACCAAAGAGTTATTGGTGCAAACTGGAGAAATGGAGGAGGACCGGGAACTTTACCATCTGCCAGAGATGATCGTTTTTATGTAGTAAAAGATCCAAACGGAAATATTTATAAAGTGAGATTTATCGCAATGACCAATGTTCAGGGAGAAAGAGGAAATCCAACTTTTGAATACGCAATTTTAAAGTAATTTCATTTTATGAAAACCATAAATATTGTTAAAATCGTATTATCTATTGTATTAGGTCTGATGATGATTTACGGAGGTTTTAAGAAATTTGAAAAACCAATGCCATCACCAACCGAACTAATTGAAAAGATAAAATCAGGAGAATCAATCGCTCCAAATGACGAAGTGCTTAAGATCAAGAATTATATTTTTGGGATGAAGCAGACCGGTTTTTTCTGGGAGTTTTTAGGAATATTAGAAATTTTTTCAGGATTGTTGCTTATTAGTTTGGTTTGCTCAAGAATTGGAGCAATAATTACGCTTCCAATTACAATAAACATTTTTTTGTTTCACTTGTTTTTGGAACCCAATGATACTGCAGATCTTCTACAAACATTGGGATTGTTAATAATAAATATCATTCTGATAGGACTTTCTTATAAGATTTGGAAACCACTATTATTAGACAAATCAATTCTGAAATTCAGATAGATAATTTTTATATTATTTGTTATAAGTTAGTTTTGTTTAGAAAACTATCAGAGAAGAAATTCTCTGGTAGTTTTTTTATTTAAGTCAAAATAGATCAGGTAAAAGGTAAAATTTTTGGAAAATCTTATTTCTTTTTTCTGAACCTAAAACAAAAGCTTATATGCTTAATTCTATAGTTTTTTTGCTTCATTCCAGAAAACATCCATTTCTGCAAGTGTCATATCGCTGAGGTTTTTATTTAATTCGTTGGCTTTACTTTCAAGAAATTGAAATCTTTTGATGAATTTTTTATTGGTACGTTCTAAAGCATCTTCAGGATTTATTTTGAGAAATCGGGCATAATTGATCATAGAAAAAAGTACATCTCCAAATTCGGCTTCGATAAGATCCTGATTGCCTTTTTTGACCTCTGTCTGTAATTCTCCTAATTCTTCCTGGACTTTTTCCCAGACCTGATGAGGTTCTTCCCAATCAAAACCAACACCTTTTGCTTTATCTTGAATGCGTGAAGCTTTTACCAGTGCAGGTAAATTTTTAGGAACTCCTTCCAGTACAGATTTCTTACCTTCTTTAAGTTTGAGCTTCTCCCAATTGCGTTTTACATCTTCTTCATTTTCGATTTGCACATCTCCATAAATGTGCGGATGCCTGTAGATGAGTTTTTCGCAAATATCATTGCACACTCCGGCAATGTCAAAACTTTGCGTTTCACTGCCTATTTTTGCGTAAAAAACAATGTGAAGCAATAAGTCTCCTAATTCTTTTTTTACCTCTTCCAGGTTATTATCCAGTATAGCATCTCCCAGTTCGTAAGTTTCTTCTATAGTAAGATGCCTCAGGCTTTGCATGGTCTGCTTTTTGTCCCAAGGACATTTTTCACGCAAATCATCCATAATATTAAGTAATCTTTCGAAGGCTTGAAGCTGGGTTGTTCTGGAGTTCATAAGGTTTAGTTTTTAGTAAAAATAATAAATCCTGTCTGGATAATCGAGACAGGATTTATTTTTGTATAATTATTATAGAATTATTCTTCGTCTGTTGCTGTTTCTGCAACTTCTGATCCTGTAGTTACAAGTCCTTTTGACTGTAGCATATTGTACCAGGTAATTACTTTCTTGATGTCGGAAGGATATACTCTGTCCTGATCGTAATCAGGAAGTATCTCTCCAAAATACTGGATCAGTACGTCGTTGTTTTCTTTGTGAGAAATTGCGGGTCCGTTGTTTTCTTTTTCTGCAATAGCATTCATTACTTCTACCAGAGGTTTTTCTCCCGTATTGGTGTAAATTGAGATTTCCGAAAGTAAACTTACATTACTTCTTAGTCCTACAGTAATTTTTTTTCCGTCTATTAATGATTCTGCTAAAAAACCTGAGCGAGTCTGAACTTTTAATGCGTATAATCCCGGTTTACCCGAAATAGCTAATATTTTTTCTAAATTCATTTTTAAATTAATTTATACTTTTTTTATTAATGATTTATCTTCCTTTTTTTGGAGTCGCAAATTTCATTTTGTAATCTGGATTTGCTTTTCCATCTATAATTTTCTGTAATCTTTTTTTGATCAATTGCTTTTTTAGCATCGAAATTTTATCTGTAAACAAAATCCCTTCAATATGATCGTATTCGTGTTGTATGACTCTGGCGATTAATCCGTTATAGGTATCGGTATGTTTGTTGAAATTTTCATCAAAATATTCTATAGTAATGGTTCCTTTTCTGTATACATCTTCACGCACATCTGGAATACTCAGACACCCTTCATTAAAACTCCATTCTTCGCCTTCTTCTTTTAGGATTTTTGCATTGATGAAAACTTTTTTAAAACTTTTAAGTGTTTCCTGTTCTTCCTTATTTAAATCTTTATCTTCACTAAACGGACTTGTATCAACTATAAAAAGCCTTATTGACAAACCAACCTGAGGAGCTGCCAATCCAACACCATAAGCATTATACATGGTTTCGTACATGTTTGTAATAATGGTTTGAAGATCAGTATATTCCTGAGTAACTGGCTCGCAAACTTTTCTCAAAACAGGATCGCCATATCCTACAATTGGTAGTATCATATCGAATAAATTTTATTGTTCCATTTTCTGAAAAAAGGAAAATGGAACGCAAAAATAGTGAAAAAGCTTTTGAGAGGTAAGTTTTTAACTAAGAATTATTTTAAAATTTATCTAATACAAACTTTCAATCTATTTCAATCCTTACCTTTGTAGAATAGGAATTTCTGTATGATAAAATCTGTAAAAAAATTTACTGATCAAACCACTTTTATTAATGCTCTGAAAATTACATTAGCAACGGTTATTCCTGTCGTATTTTTTGCTTATGTAAATTTATTTGAGGTCGGTTTCATTATTGCTTTGGGGGCTTTGCTGGCTTATCCTATAGATATCCCCAGTAATTTTAAGCATAAAGTAAATGGGATGCTGGTAGGGATTTTGCTATTTGTGGGTGCTGCTGTACTGGTAAATATTGCTCATATCTCGCCTTATACTTTTTATCCTGTAATTATTGTATTACTGTTTTTTCTTTCGATGATCTCTGTTTATGGTCATCGTGCAACCATGGTTTCTTTTTCAGGAATTTTAGCAATAGCAATAGCATTTGGGAACCTTACTACCGGAACACAGATTTTTATCAATGCTTTTTATATGCTTGTTGGAGGATTGTTGTATTTATTTATTTCGATTGTTTTCAATAAAATAAGACCTCACAGATATGTAGAACTACAAATAGCACAATGTATTAAACTTACTGCAAAGTATCTTAAGCTTCGGGGTGATTTGTGGAATGTGGATGCACCAAGAGAAAAAATCATCAAAAAACAATTGGCTGTTCAGGTAGAACTCAATATTATCCATGAAAATTTAAGAGAAATTCTTATAAGGAACAGATCTAATTCAGGAAGTTCTAATCAAAACAGGAAGATGCTTATTGTTTTTGATAATTTGGTTGAAATACTCGAATTGGCGTTATCTACTTCTTTTGATCATAGTAAGCTTCGGGAGAGGTTTTCAGATTTTCCAAATATGATTAATACATACCAGTTGTTGGCATATAATTTAGGAAGAACATTAAAACATTTATCCAGGTGCATTGAAGAAAGTTCAAAATATGTTTCTGATCATAAATTGTTTTCTGATTTGGAAAAATTAGAAAAAACGATATTAGAATATCAGGAAATCAGTAATAATCATGAAAACTGGGACGGAATCCTGATGCTTACCAGTATGAGGGATTATGCCGAAAAACAAATAGAAAAAATATGTGTGGTAGAAAAAGCATTTACATTGGCTATTAATTCTGTAGAATATAAAGGAATTGAGAAAGATCTGGAAAAATTTCTTACACCTTTGTATTATCCTTTACGGACGCTTACGGAAAACCTTACATTCTCTTCAACTATTTTCAGACATTCATTACGGCTTACGATTACTATTTTAACAGGAATAATAATAGGTGAAATATTTCCTTTGCAAAATGTATACTGGATTCTTATCACTATTGTCGTGATTATGCGTCCGGGATATGGATTAACAAAAACAAGGTCTATAGAAAGAACAATAGGAACTGTGATAGGAGGAGTAGTTTCGTTTGTATTAATTTCGATAATAGACAGTAGTACCGTTATTACGATTTTGGCAATTTTGGCAATGTTATTCGGATTTACATTTTCTCAAATCAATTATAAAGTAGGAGCAACATTTATTACCATGTATGTAGTTTTTATATACGGGATGATAACTCCAAATGTAGAAGAAGTAATTCAATATAGAATTGTCGACACAATGATCGGGGCAGGACTGGCTATTGTTGCCAATTATCTTATCTGGCCTTCTTGGGAAATTCTTAATGTAAGGTCGTTCTTAGAAAAATCTATTTTGGCAAACAGAGATTATATCAAAGAAATCTCTTTGTTTTATAACAAAAAGGGAGAGTTGCCAACCTCATACAAATTAGCGAGAAAACTTGCATTTGTCGAAATAGGAAATTTGATGGAATCGTTTCAGAGGATGAATCAAGAGCCTAAATCCAAACAAAAACATTTGCCGCAAATTTACCAACTGGTAGAGCTTAATCACACTTTGTTGTCTTCATCGGCTTCTTTGGGAACTTATATTCAGAACCATAAAACAACCAAAGCATCGGAAGCATTTAATGTAGTGGTCAATACCGTGGTTAAGAACCTGGATTTTGCTATCGAAATTTTACATGGTGAAAAAATAGATTCCAGTATTACTATTCAGCTTAAAAAAGAATTAGAAGTAAGATTTACGGAACTTAAAAGCATCAGACAGAATGAATTGAAAATTATGGCAAAAGACGAAAGTGATTTTCAATTGAAAATGCAGGAATCGCAATTGGTTATTGAGCAATTGATGTGGCTGACAAATTTGTCGGAGAGCATTCTAAAAGCTACAAAAAAACTTCAGACTAAAACTTTCTTGACATATAATCCTGAAGCATAATTGTGGCAGCGATTTCGTCTATTAAAGCTTTGTTCTGCCGTTGTTTCTTTTTTAATCCGCTGTCTATCATGGTCTGAAAGGCCATTTTTGAAGTGAATCTTTCGTCTACTCTCACAACAGGCATATCAGGAAAGGTTTTAATAAAGATCTTTAAAAATTCTTCGATAAGAACAGCACTTTCAGACGCTTCACCACTCATTTGCTTGGGTTCTCCAATGATTACTTTTTCTACCTTCTCCTGATCAAAATAATTTTTAAGAAAAGACAAAAGGTTTTCTGTAGCGACAGTAGTCAATCCCGAAGCAATCAATTGAAAATCATCTGTGACAGCAATACCGGTCCTTTTCTTTCCGTAATCTATAGCAAGTAGTCTAGGCATTTTTTAGTAAATTATTGGACAAAGATAGACTTTTGGAAATCTAAAAAGACTAAAATAAGCTCTTTTGTAACAAAGATGACGGCTTTTAAAAGAAATAATTTACATAACAATAACTTTATGTATATATTTGGTTTTCGTTTACTTTTGTCACATTACCGGAATGTATTATAAATGAAGTTCGCAAAAAATATTATAAAGAAAAACTTCTCGTCTTTTGTCTATTTTTATAGATATTTAGGGTACAGGCTATTTGTTGTCGTGGCTTTGAGTATCGCGATAGGAGCCTTAGACGCTTTTGGATTAACAATGTTTTTGCCTTTGCTGCAATTGGCAGATGGGGGAAGTAATGTAGATTTAGGAAATCTTAGTTTTATTACTGATTTTTTAGCCAGTAAAGGAATAGAATTGACTATTTATAAAGTTTTATTTTTTTTATTGTTTGTGTTTTTAATTAAAGGCATAGTCGTATACATAGCCAGTATCTATAAACATTTGGTGCAACAAGAGCTATCAAGAAAAATTCGGGTTGAGTTAATCAGGAATATGTCAAGATATAGATATGACTACTTTGTAAAAGTTGATATAGGAAGAATTCAAAATATTTTTATAGGTGAGATAGGTAGATTAAATAGTACTTATGTAAATTATATATCAATGCTCCAAGGAATTATAATGGTATTAGTTTACTTATTTTTCTCATTTTTGGTTGATTCAAAATTTGCTATTTTAATCTGTTTTGGGGGTTGGCTTTCTAATTTTATCTTCTCAAGAATAAATAAATTAACTGAAATTAGATCTAAAAATATTTCTATTGTAGGTAACGAATATGCCCGATTAATTTCACAGTATATAAACAATTTCAAGTACTTAAAAGCCTCAGGATATGTTTATAGGTATGAAAAATTTGTAGAGAAAGGAATTGAAAATACCCAGTATGAAACCTATCAGTTAGGAAAATTAAGAGCTATTATTACTTCTTTTAGAGAACCTGTGTTAGTAACAGTAGTTTGTATAGTTATTATAATACAAATATTATTTTTTGGGAGTAGAATATCTGAATTGATGATTAGTTTGCTGTTTTTATATAGAGCATTAATGTATATCACAAATGTTCAAAACAGTTACAATAATATGATTGCGAATCAAGGTGCTATTGATAATATTTTGACCTTTAATGACGAGTTAAAAGAACATAAACAAATTGATGGAACTGTAACATTAGAAAAGTTCAATGAAAGTTTGACAATCAAAGAATTAAACTTTTTTTATGGAACCAATCAAGTCTTAAAAAATATTTCATTAGAAATACCTAAAAATACAAGTATAGGTTTGATAGGAGAGAGTGGAAGTGGGAAAACAACTTTGGTCAATATTATAGCGAAGCTTCTTCTTGTAGAAAAAGAAAAATATTTTGTTGATCAGACTGATTCGACAGATATTATAACAGAAACATTACAAGAGAAAATAGGGTATATATCTCAGGAACCAAGTTTGTTTAATGATTCTATTTTTAATAATATTACATTTTGGGCGGCTAAAACTCCGGAAAATATTAACAAGGTTAACTCTATTCTCAAGAAGACCTTGTTGTATGATTTTGTTTATAGCCATGACGATCAACTTGATTATCGCGTGGAAAATAATGGGCAAAATCTCTCAGGAGGACAAAGGCAGCGAATAGCTATTGCACGAGAGTTATTTAAAAATGCAGTAATTTTAATTCTTGATGAAGCTACATCTGCTTTGGATACTCAAACAGAAACCGAAATAAAAGAAACTATAGATCGTCTTACTGGAGAAATTACAATAATTATTATTGCACACAGATTATCAACAATTAAAAATACAGATTATATTTATTTATTGAGTTCTGGAGAAATTCAAGCAGAGGGTAATTTTAATTTCTTGTATGACTCCTCATCAGAATTTAAGAAAATGGTAGATTCTCAAAATTTGATTTAATGAAGCAACACGAAATACATACTTTAATTGTTTGGAGTTCTGCAAGTTATTTGTTAGAAGATGTAGAGTTTTGTGTTTCTTCCAAACTTGCTATTATTGATAAAATAGAAATTAAGTGGAATGAAAACACATTTTTTGATAATCTCAAAATATTTTATTCACACTCTCAAAAAGATAAAACAGAACAACAATATGATAATATAATTACTCAAAAAATTTCTCAAATAGGAACAGGAACTTTTTATTTATATATCTTAAAAGATGAAAAACCGCAATACGATTACAGGTTAACAACTTCAGGAAATAGACTTGTCAATATAAATGTTTTTGATTTAAAAAAATCGGTAAGAAATATTGTAGGTGGAGGTAACAAAATACATGCTTCTGATAATGAATTCGAAAGTAATAAAGATTTAACTCTTTTACTTCATAAAAATATAGATGATTATTTTAAGACATCCAAAAAATCGGCTTATCAACAGAATATATTGGGATATAATGGATACTCTGATGTAAAAGAATTGTTTTATGTTTTGAATAATTCTATAAATTATTGTGTTTTAAGAAATTATGAATGTCTTCCTAATGAATATACTCTTGAAGGACATGGAGATATCGATGTACTCGTAGAGAATTATAACTATATAAAATATCTTACTTTAGCAAAACCTGTTTATCCGGATTTAAAATACAGGGTTCATTACACAATAAAAATAAACAACCAGGAAATTCCTTTTGATTTCAGACATATTGGAGATAATTATTATGATATTAAGTGGCAAAAAAAGATTTTAGAAAGTAAAATATTATATAATGATTTAGTATATGTTCCCGATAATGAAAATTATTTCTATTCGCTTTTATACCATGCTTATGTTCAGAAGAAAAAAATAAAAGAAGATTATTTTCCAAAAATAGAAAATTTAGCCAAAAGCATTAATGTCGATTATCACAGAAGATTAAATTTTATAGAAGTAAAGCAAATCTTAGATCGTTTTTTAGAAAAGAATTTTTATGAATATATTCCTTCTAACGATCCAACCGTAATATATAATATAGATTTTGTAAATGTTTCTGAAAAAAAAAATCAATACGAACAAAAGTTATCTTCATCTATATCCCGATCAGAAGGACAGATTTATTTTTCTGAGGTATATAAACAGGATAATAAGATTATCAAAATATGTTCTTCTATTATTGCTGAAAATGAGATAAATGGATTATCTCTTCTGAGTAATTCGGGATTCACCCCCAAGTTGTTAGATTCTATTGTAGGAAATAATGATTTTTACAAAATCGAAATGGAATTTATAAGCGGGATGAATTTCAAACAAATAATTACTAATCAAATTTATTTTTCAAAAAAACAAACACAAAATATCTTGTTACAGATTATAAATGTCTTAATACTTCTTAATCAAAATAAACTATTGCACAGAGATATTAAACCAGATAATTTTATTCTACATTTTAATCAAAAAAGAGGTCAGCAGGTTTATTTGATTGATTTTGGGTGGTGTACATCATTAGAAACGGAGAAACCTTTAACACCTATAAGATTAGGGAGTAATTACAAATATAAGGAGGGAGAATTTTCTGACGCTTATTCTTTTGGTAAGGTATTAGAAGAATACTTTAAAGAACATTCAGGGAATTTAAAAAAAATAGTTTATAAACTTTTAGATATTCATCCGGAAGATTATTATAAGGGCGATGCAGGAATGAAATTACAAGTGATAAAAAAAGAAATAACAAACAATTTTAATAAATATTATATTACTTACGACTTGTTTATTAATTATCTATATAAAATAAAGGTAATCAAGATGAAAAACAAAGTAAAAAACAAAGTAAAAAACAAAGTAAAAAACAAAGTAAAAAAAATAAAAAATGCCTTTACATAAAGTTTTTGCTATAATTGTAACTTACAATGGGATGAGGAACGATTGGATTCAAAAATGTTTTGATTCTGTTTTGACTTCGTCAGTTCCTGTTCAGATAATAGCCATTGACAATAATTCTTCTGATACTTCCGTAGAGTTTATTAAGAATAATTATCAAGAAGTTATTTTAATTGAAAATAAAGAAAATAAAGGCTTTGGAGGAGCAAATAATCAAGGATTAACTAAAGCTTTACAGTTACAAGGAGACTTTTTCTTTTTACTTAATCAGGATGCGAAAATAAATTCTGAGACTATAGAAAAACTAGTCGAAGTTATGGATAAAGACAAAAGATATGCTGTTGTTAGTCCTATACATTTAGACGGTAAAGGTGAAGATCTTGATTATAATTTTTCAAAGTACATTGTTCCTCATAATTGTAAACTTTTTTATTCCGATAGTGTACTTAATAAGGTACAGAATAAAATTTATGAAGTTTCATTTGTATGTGCAGCAGGCTGGATGTTGTCTAAGAATTCATTAGAAAAAATAGGAGGTTTTAACCCTTCTTTTTTCCATTATGGAGAAGATGACAACTATTGTCATAGAGTTTATTTTAAAGGATTTAAAATCGGAATTTTGCCTAATATTTATATTTTTCATGACAGAAAGGATAGAGGTAAATCCATATATCAAAATAAAAAAGAAGACCTTAAAAGAAATATTATTTTAAAATATTCAAATCCTTTTGAAAAAAATAAAATAAATAAAGATTATGCAGAATCACTTTTAAAATGTTTTATTAATATTGTGATATTTAGGTTTCAATATTCAAAATATTTTTATCAAAGAGCTCTAATAATAAGACATTATAGAAAGACAATTATAATAAATAAAAATAAAAGTATATCTGACCAGAAATATGTTTTCTTAAAATGATCAATTCTTCTCTAGTTTCCATAATCATCCCTACTTATAACCGAGCTTCACTTATTGGAGAAACGCTCGATAGTGTTTTGGCTCAAACTTATACTAATTGGGAATGTATTGTTGTAGATGATGGAAGCTCTGACAATACAGATGAAGTAGTGGGAGAATATGTGGCTAGAGATAACCGCTTTCAATACCACAAAAGACCAGATACACATAAGCCCGGAGGAAACGGAGCTAGAAATTATGGTTTTAAACTAAGCAAAGGAAAATATATAAATTGGTTTGACAGTGATGACTTGATAACACCTGACCATATAATGCTACTTTTAAATGGGCTTTTAAAAAAAGATATAGATGCTACAGTATCATCGGGTTTAGTTTTTGAAAAAAAAAAAGAAAATATAATAGGTAGCTGGTCTAAAAAAAATCTTGTAAAAGAAAATCTTGTTGACGAAATGGTTGCTTGCTTAATTATGTGGCAAACAGGAACCGTTTTATGGGATAGAAACTCTCTTGAAAAAAAACCATTTATTGAAGAACTTCACTGCTCACAAGAATGGACTTTTCACCTAACCCAAATTCTTAAAGGAATAAGGTATGAATATATCGCTAAACCTACCTGTTTAATAAGAAACCATAAAAACAGAATTGGTAAATTGGATACAAAAAACAAATACCTGTCTGTTTATTTATCAAGGGAAATAATATTTTATTTACTATTAAAACATAGTAAGCTAAACGAAAAAAACAGTAAATATATATTGGCAGAAATGTCATCAACTTTAAAAAGAAGTATAAAATCTAAATATTACTCAGTAACTTTGGTTACATTAAAATTTTTATTTAAAAATTCACATCATTTTAAAAATCAAAAATTATCTATTATTAAAATTATTTTTGTTGCTTGCCCAATATATGCAATAACAGGTAAGGGTGAAGTTTTATTCAAAATAAAATAAATAGAAATGGTAAAGACAATTCTTATTTCGCATATCTCTCTTCCTTCTGAAAAAATAGGAAGTTGGACTACTTTGTATAAAAATTATCTTACAGATAATCATCAGATTGATTATATTATTTGTGATAAACCTAAAGATGTATTTCCAAATATTAAATATGAATTTTTAAAAAACAGTTTTTTTGTAAAAATCAAACAAAAGTTATATAAAAATCGTCAGTTAAGATTTACAGAGGCATTAAGTAAGATAATTAAACCAAACGAAAAATATATTATACAAATTATTGATAATTATAAATTAGCTAGTGAGGTTGCTAATTACATAAAATCTAAAAATTTGAGGAAATATTGTTATGTGCAATTTTTTTATCATGGTTATCTGCCTTTATATGATAAAAATAAAGGAACTGCTTTTTTTGAATCTATAGATGAAATGATTTTTCTTACCGAAGATAGTTCTAAAACGCATAAAAATTATTACAACTCTTTACCTTGTAGATTTTCTGTATTACATAACGGTATAGATACTTCAAAATTTCGTATTGTTGAAACAGTTAAAAAAGAACAATTTAAAAAAGAATTTGGAGTAATAGATAAAAAAATATTTGTTTGGTGTGCACAAGACAGACCTAAAAAAGGACTATTTATTATATTGAATGTATGGAAACGCATCTATAATCAACATAAAAATGTAGAATTATGGGTAATAGGAACACCTCAAAAACAAAATATACGAGGGGTTAAATTTATAGGTCGCATTCCTAATGATGATCTACCAAAATATTATCAATCGGGTGATGTATATTTGTTTCCCACTTTATGTCAGGAAGGTTTTGGCTTAAGTCTTATTGAAGCAAAGCATTGTGGTTGCTATTGTATTGCTTCTGATATTGGAGGAGTCCCTGAGGTTCTTGAATATGGTAAATACGGTAAATTAATAAAAAATCCGCATTTCATTTCTGAATGGGTAGATGCAATAAATGATTATTTGAAAAATGAATATAAGGATATTCCTTTGCCTGAAGCATTATATACTTCAAAACAATGGAATGCAGGTATGGACAAAATTATTACAGAAGCTAAACTCAATTTGAATGAATAACTTTTACACCATATCCGAAATAGGTCAGGCACACGAAGGAAGTTTGGGAATGTTGTTTTCGTATATAGAGGCTTTGTCCGAAACAGGAATTGATGCAGTGAAATTCCAAATGCATATAGCAGAGGCTGAAAGCAGCGAATTTGAACCTTTTAGAGTAAAGTTTTCTTTGGAAGACAAAACACGTTTTGACTATTGGAAACGAATGAGTTTTACTCTGGAACAATGGAAAGACATCAAACAATATTGTGATAAATCCGGAGTTGAATTTTTGTGTTCTCCTTTTAGTAATCTGGCAGTAGATTGGCTAGAAGAAATTGGAGTGAAACAATACAAAATCGGCTCAGGAGAAGTAAATAACTTGTTACTTTTAGAAAAAATTGCCAAAACAGGCAAGCCAATTATTTTGTCTTCGGGTATGAGTTCATTTGAAGAATTAGACAAAACAGTTTCTTTTCTGAAAGAAAGAAATGTGGAATATTCTATTTTACAATGTACAACTTCCTACCCAACTCAACCCGAACAATACGGATTGAATGTGATACAGGAACTCAAAGAACGATATGGAGTTAAAGTAGGATATTCAGACCATTCTGCAAACATTTCGACTGCAATTGCAGCTGTTGCTCTCGGAGCAGAAATAATAGAATTTCATGCTGTTTTTGACAGAAGACAATTTGGTCCTGACTCAAAATCTTCTTTAACTATCGATGAAATTTCCGAGCTGGTCAGCCATCTGAAAAAGATAAAAACAGCTCTGAATAATCCTATAAATAAGTCCGATAACAGTAGCTTTAAAGAATTAAAAAATATCTTTGAAAAATCTTTAGCAGTAAACAAAGATTTGACAAAAGGACATATAATTACTTTTGATGATTTAGAAGCTAAGAAACCTAAAGGTTATGGAATTAGTGCAGACTTGTTTACCGATATAATCGGAAAAAAGACAAACAGATCTCTGAAAAAATGGGATTTCTTAAACAGTGAAGATTTACACGATGAATAAAAAACGTAAAATAGCAGTAGTTATAACAGCAAGACCTTCATATAGCAGGGTCAAAACTGTATTACAGGCTATCAAAGAACATTCTTGTTTAGAGTTGCAACTAATTATTGCATCTTCTGCTCTTTTGGATAGATATGGTTCGATCGTAAATTTTATAGAAAAAGACGGATTTGAAATTTCAGCCAAAGTTTTTAATGTATTGGAAGGAGAAAATCTTACTGCCGCTGCAAAAACTACCGGAATCGGAATATTGGAGTTATCAACCGTTTTTGACAATCTGAAACCGGATATTGTTGTCACTGTAGCAGACCGATTCGAAACGATGGCAACAGCCATTTCTGCTTCATATATGAATATTCCGTTGGCCCATATTCAGGGAGGAGAAGTAACAGGAAACATAGACGAAAAAGTACGACATTCTATAACCAAATTAGCCGATTACCATTTTGTAGCCTCCGAAGAAGCCAGAGAAAGAGTAATCAGATTAGGAGAAAATCCGGAAATGATTTTCAATACAGGATGTCCTTCGATAGATTTAGCTCATTTAGTAAAGGATGTAAAATTGGATTTTGACCCCTATCAAAAATACGGAGGAGTTGGTGCAAAACCCAATTTGTCAAATGGTTATTTAGTAGTAATGCAACATCCTGTTACAACAGAATATAATGATTCCCGAAAACACATCGAACAAACTCTAAAGGCAATTGCCTTGATCAATATTCCTACCCTTTGGTTTTGGCCAAATGTAGATGCAGGTGCAGACGGAACATCTACCGGAATAAGAGCTTTTAGAGAAAACAATAAAATCGAAAACATCCATTTCTTTAAGAATATGGAAGGAACCGATTTCCTGAAACTTCTGAATAACACAAAAATTCTTATCGGAAATTCTAGTGTCGGAATCAGAGAATGCGCCTATCTGGGAGTTCCTGTAGTGAATATAGGAAGCAGACAAAACAAACGGGACAGAGGAAATAATGTAATTGATGTTGATTATGATGCAGAAAAGATCACAGAAGCTATCAACCAGCATTTATCTAATGGAAAATCAGTTCCTTCTGATGTTTATGGAGGAGGAAATGCAGGAAAACAAATAGCTGATCTATTAGATAAAGTTCCTCTTATATTTCATAAAACAATTACTTACTGATGAAAGTCTTAGCCATCATACCAGCTCGAGGAGGAAGTAAAGGGGTTCCGGGAAAGAATATTAAACTACTCGGAGAGAAACCTTTAATAGCTCATGCTATCGAATGTGCAAAAAACTCGAAAAAAGTAACACGAATTGTAGTTTCTACCGATTCCGAAGAAATTTCCAGGATTGCTATTTCTTTTGGCTCAGAGATTATCATAAGACCCAGCGAATTAGCCAATGATACAGCTAATGTCGTTTCGGCTGTAGAATATAGTTTACAACAATTAAATGATAATTATGATTTGATTGTTCTGCTACAACCTACATCGCCTTTAAGAACATCAAATGATTTAAATAACATTATATCTATATTTGAAGAAAACAAAAATGTTGACGGAGTGATAAGTGTTGTTCCTTTTGATGATTATCATCCTGCAAGAATGTATAACATAAAAGAGGATAATCAATTATTCCCTTTTGTTAATGAAGGAGAAACAACTCGAAGACAAGATTTGGATCCCGTATATTACAGAAATGGTTGTTTTTATGCTGTTAGAACAGAAGCATTTTGCAGAGAAAAATCATTTATGGTCAAAAACAAAAAAGCCTATATAATGGATGCTAACTGGTTGGCAAATATAGATTCTATTAGAGATTTTAAAATAGCAGAACTATTATATAATGAATGGAAAGATGAAAATAATAGTAACTGAATCGGAAGATTTTAGTAATACAGCTTTACAACATCTTTCAGGTTTAGGAGAAGTAATTCTGCTAGACATAAGTAATAGAGCTGTTCTATTAGAAAAAACAAAAGATGCAGATATTTTATTTGTAAGACTTCGTTTTTATATTGATAAAGAAATTATAGATAATGCCCCTAATCTGAAATTTATCCTTACAGCCACAACAGGATTAGACCATATTGATACTGAATATTTTGAAAACAAAGGAGGAAAAGTTATTTCTTTAAGAGAGGAATATGAATTTTTAAATACTATTCCGTCAACGGCTGAACACACTTGGGGATTACTTTTAGCTTTGATGCGAAATACAACAAAAGCATTTGATGATGTTAAAAACGGATTTTGGAGAAGGGACTTATTTAAAGGAAATAATCTAAAAGGTAAAAAAATAGGTATTTTAGGTTTGGGAAGAGTAGGAGGACAAATAGCCGAATATGCTACTGTTTTTGGTATGAGTGTCGGATATTTTGATACTGATAAAAAAGGAAACGGTTATAACAGTTTTGAAAATCCTGAAAATTTGTTTGAATGGGCTGATATTATTTCGATACACATTCCTTTAAATGAGAAAAATATTCGTTTTGTAAATAAAAATGTATTGGATAATTTGAAAGAAAGTGCTGTTTTAATAAATACTTCCAGAGGTGCTGTCGTTGATGAAAAATATTTGTGCAATTTGATTGAAAATAAAAAAATTAAAGGTTATGCCACAGATGTGCTTGAAAACGAATTAAATGAAGAAATTCATAAAAACCAGCTAGTCAATTTGGCAAAACAAGGATATAATATTATCATAACACCTCATATAGCTGGAGCAACTTTTGAATCTATGGAAATGACAGAAAATTTTGTGACAGAGAAATTTGTAAAATTAAATCAATTTTAAATTCTAAAAGGGTTAAGGAAAGGATTAAAGAAGAGAAATAAAATGAGAAACAAAAAAATACTTTTTTTAATTCCTGATGGGGTTGGTATTCGGAACTACCTGTATTCAGATGTTTTAAAATATTTAAAACAAGAAGCTGATATTGTTTTTTGGTCACCTTTACCCGAAAAAGCTTTTGATGAGGTTAAAGTTTCACATGATATTAACATAAAATATCAAAATATTAAACTTTTACCGGAGAGTTTATTTTCAAGGTTATTTAGAGAAGCTGCTACTTATGCTAGATTAAAATACAATAGTGCAAAAATTAAGAACTTAACAATTCTAAATAATTGGAGAAAAGAAAAGAAGAACTTCAAACTAAGGCAACTATATACTGTTGCTGAAAAAATAGGTTCTTGGTCTTCCAAAAAATATGACAGGATTTTAAGCCTTGAACAAAAGTCTAAAAAATATTGGAATCGTTCTGTAATTGATCAATACAAAAAAGATTTAAGACTATTAAATCCGACATCTGTTTTTATTCCCCATCAAAGAGTTGCGGGTTTAATGCCTGTTTGTTTAGCTGCTAAAGAATTAAATATTCCTGTAATTTCTGCAATTTATTCGTGGGATAATTTACCTAAAGCAAGACTGGCTGTTCAGGCTGATAAATATATCGCCTGGTCAGATTATATGAAGGAAGAAATGCGAATTTATTACCCTGAAATTCCTCAGGAAAACGTAATTGTTACAGGAACACCACAATTTGAATTTTATTCCCAACCGAAACGAATTATCTCAAGGAAGGATTTTGCTGATAAATATGGATTGGATATAAATAAGCAATGGATTTGTTATAGTGGAGACGATGTACTTACTTCTCCTTATGATCAGGATTATTTAAAAGATATAGCAGAAAGTCTCATAGATAATAATGAAATTCAGATTTTGTTCAGACGTTGTCCTGTAGATTTTTCGGAAAGATATGATACAGTTTTGAATAAATATAGAAATCTTATCGTTTCTGTAAATCCGGAATGGCATACCACAAAATTGGGATGGGTATCTTTTTTTCCAAAAATAAGTGATGTTGATTTATTGGTAAATGTAACTTATCATTGTGATTTGGTTATTAATGTAGGTTCTACTATGGCTCATGATTTTGCTGTTTTTGATAAGCCTTGTTTATATATCAATTATGATCAAAAACACAGCCAAAACTGGTCAGTAAAGACAATATACAATTATCAGCATTTTAGAAGTATGGATAACTTAGATGCAGTAGGTTGGTTAACTTCCAAAGAAGAAATTACAAACAAAATCAATCAGGCTCTGCAAAACCCTAAAACTATCGGAAAAGATAGAAGAAAATGGTTGAATAAAATTATTCAACACCCTTTAGAAGAAAATTCAAAAAAAATAGCTCAAGTTTTATTAAATAAATAACATGCACATTTGTTTCATCACATCCGAATATCCCAAACAAGGTTTTCCTCACGGAGGGGTGGGAACTTTTGTGGCTACTTTGAGTAAGAAATTAGTTGAAAACAACATCAAGGTTAGCGTTATAGGATTTAATTATAGCAAGCAAAATGAAACCCAAACCGATAATGGAGTTACTGTTTATCGTTTAAAGCCTAAAAAAATAAAGGGGCTTACCTGGTTTTTAAACAGCCGTTCTATTAATAAAAAAATAAAAGAAGTACATAAAGAATATCCGATAGATATTATTGAAACAGCAGAATTAGGGATAGCCTTTTTATCTAAAATAAAAGGAATAAAATACATTATCCGAATGCATGGAGGTCATCACTTTTTTGCTAAAGCTGAAAATCGCAAAACAGAATGGTGGAAAGCATTTCAAGAAAAACGCTCGTTTAATAAAGCTGATACCTTTATTGCTGTTTCTAACTATGTGGCAAATACAACAAAAGAATTATTAGAATTAAATAATATTGACATAAAGGTCATATATAATCCTATTGATACACATAAATTTTATCTTTCGGATAAAAATAAAATAAAAAAACATTCTATATTTTTTGCGGGAACAATCATAGAAAAGAAAGGAATCAGACAACTTGTACAATCACTTAATTATTTGGTTGATGATTATCCTGATATTCATCTGTATATTGCAGGAAGAGATGCAAAATTACCCGGAACAAACATCCTTTATCGTCCTATTTTAGAAAAAGAAATCAATGATAAAATAAAACCTCATATTACTTTTTTTGGAGTTGTTCCTAATAATGAAATGGCAAAAAATATTGAGCAAGCAGAAGTTTGTTGTTATCCAAGTCACATGGAAGCGATGCCTCTTGCCTGGCTTGAAGTTTTAGCAATGGGTAAAACATTTATAGGAAGTTCTACAGGACCAGGATCAGAAGCTGTAATAGATAATAAAACCGGTTTACTTTGTAATCCTTATAATTCGAAAGATATAGCAGAAAAGATAAAATGGGTTTTTGAAAATCCAGAGTTAGCTCAGGAAATGGGAAAATCAGCCAGAAAACTTGTTCTTCAGAGTTTTGATATTGACGAAATTGTTGACAAGAATGTTGCAATCTTTAAAAAGATAATCCATGAAAACTAAAACAATATTTATCTCTTTTTCCCTTGGAGAAGGTTCTGTTTCAGATTATTTTGTTGAATTAGCCAAAACCTTTAATAAAGAATATAATGTAGTCATTTTTTCAGATACCAAAAAGCCAGAAAATATTACTTTACCTGAAGATATTGAAATTAAACGTTGGATTTCTAAACGTCCGACAACTTTTAAAGATGCTAAATTTTTGTATCAAAATATTAAAAAGTATAAGCCGGTTATGTCCATATCAATTTTTGGCTCAGTTAATATTTTTTTATTGGTTGGCTTTCTTTTTGGTATTAAGCATAGAATAGTATGGATAAGAACTTTAACAACTCAGTTTCCACAAAAAAAATCGTTGTTGATTAGAAAGTCCATTATTTACAAATTAGCAACAAAAATTATAGCAAATTCTAATGCAACAAAAGATGATGCAGTTCTAAACTATAATATACCCAAAGATAAGATTAAAGTATTACCCAATTCTGTTAAAGACAGTTACGATAGTGTTCCACTAAATGAATTGAATTCTAAAACAATAACATACATAGGAAGATTGCATTCCTCAAAAGGTATAGAAACACTTATAAATTCTTTTGCATTGGTTACTAAAAAATATCCAGATTTCACCTTGGAAATTATAGGAAGTGGTCAAGAGGAAACAAAATTGAAGGATTTGGTAAATTCATTAGATATTTCTAGTAAAGTAAATTTTATTGGTGGTTTATCTAAAGAAAAAGTGCTGGAAAAATTTAAGAATACATATATTGCCGTTATACCAAGTATTTCTGAAGCATTTGGTTTTACTGTTATCGAAGCCATGAGCATGAAAACATTGGTTATAGGAGCAAATAATACAGGTATAAAAGAAACGATAATTCATAATGAAACCGGACTGTTGTTTAAAACCAAAGATGATAATGATTTAGCTGAAAAAATAGTTCAAGCAATAGAAAACATTGATTTGAGAAATCGATTAGCAATAGCCGGATACGATAGATTTTTAGAAAACTACGAATATAAAAAAGCTGCCGAAAGAGATTTTTTGTTTTTTGATAACTTGCTAAATATCTCAAAATGAAATTTACAATAATCACTCACGTTAATCATCACAGAGAGCAGAACCAATATTTTGCGTATGCACCTTATGTTCGTGAAATGAATATTTGGCTGAAATATACTGATGAAGTAATAATCGTTGCCCCTTCAAATAAAATCGAAAAAACAACTATTGATATTGCTTATAATCATAATAAAATCACTTTCAGAAGTGTTAACGAATTTGATATAACGAATTTAAAAAACACATTAAAAACCGTGTTGAATCTACCGGTTCTGTTGTATGTTATATACAAAGCTATGAAACAAGCGGATCATGTTCATTTACGATGTCCAGGAAATATGGGTTTGTTAGGATGTTTGGTTCAAGTTTTTTTTCCAAGAAAGAAAAAAACAGCCAAATATGCGGGTAATTGGGATCCAAAAGCAAAACAACCTTTTAGCTATAAACTACAAAAATGGATTTTGAGCAATACTTTTCTAACCAAAAATATGCAGGTTTTGGTTTATGGAGAATGGAAAAACCAAACCAAAAATATCAAACCATTTTTTACAGCTACTTATTCTGAGAATGAGTTCTCAACTCCGCTCGAACTGACAAAAAAATTTTCGACTTTCGACTTTCTGTATGTAGGAACATTATCCCCGGGAAAACGTCCTTTGTATGCTATCCGGCTTGTTGAAAATCTATTCAAAAAAGGAATTAACGTTCGTTTACAACTTTTTGGAGAAGGTCAAAAAAGAACAGAATTAGAAAATTATATCCAGCAGAATAATTTAGAAAATATCATTTCTTTAAAAGGAAATCAATCAAAAGAAGCAATTAAATCGGCTTATCAGAATAGTGATTTCCTTGTACTTCCTTCCAAAAGCGAAGGCTGGCCCAAAGTAGTAGCAGAAGCTATGTTTTGGGGATGTGTGCCTCTTGCTTCACAAGTATCCTGTATCCCGAATATGTTAGACAACGGAAACAGAGGAATTCTGCTCACAATAGATTTGGATAAAGACGTGAAACAAACTGAAAATACTCTAAACAATTTACCTGAATATCTATCAAAATCCGAAAAATCCTTATCTTGGTCAAGACAGTTTACAACTGAAAAATTTGAAGACGAGATAAAAAAACTATTGTAACAAAAGGATTAAAAATGAGAATACTTCAATTAATAGATTCACTAGAGCCAGGCGGAGCAGAAAGGATGGCTGTGAATTTTGCCAATGAATGGGCAAACCAGGCAGAAGGGTCTTTTTTAATTACAACAAATCGGGGAGGAAAGTTATCAGGTCAAATTTCAACCCAAGTAAACTATAAAATTTATAATAGAACAAAGTTTAATATTTTATGGGTGTTGCTGCAGCTCATTTTTTTCATTAAAAAAAATAAAATAACACACATACAAGCCCACACTTCATCCTATAAATGGAGCAAATTTATCAAATCCATTTTCCCTAAGATTAAGTTCTATTGGCATGACCATAATGGGAATAGAGTAAACGAGTCTATAGCCAAAAATTCACATGTTATAAATCATGCTAAATATTTCGATGGCGTGATTGCCTGTAATCCGGAATTAGCAAAGTGGTCCAAAACAGTTATGAAGCATCATAATGTAATTTATCTTCCTAATTTTGCAACTTCGGAAATTACTGAAAGATCTACCGAATTAAATGGCGTGGAGGATAAACGTATCGTTTGCTTAGCCAATTTCAGAAACCCAAAGAATCATTTGTTTTTGATTAAAGCATTTCATCAATCTAAAATATCTGAATTGGGATGGACATTACATTTGGTTGGGAAAATATATAACGATGATTATTCGGATAATATATTTGACTATATTAAAATCAATCATCTTGAAAATTCGATATTTTATTATAATATGAGAATAGATACGAATTACATATTATCACAATGTCAAATAGGGGTATTGGTATCAGAGTACGAAGGTTTTCCGGTAACTTTGATAGAATATGGATTGATGGGATTGTGTCCGATTGTATCCAATGTAGGGTATATGCCTACTATTGTTGAAAATAATAAAACCGGGTTTGTGATCAATTCGCGTAATTTAGCGGAATTAGAATCAGTATTTAGAAATATATCAGAAAATAATAATTATAAACTTTTGGGAAAGAACTATTCAGATTTTATAAATAAAAATTATAGTGCAAATAATGGAATAAAACAATTAAACATTTTTTTTAATTAGATGCCAAAAGAAATAATCAAATTAATTGTCATTCATGCTTTATTGGGTGTGCTACTTAAAGTAGTACCTCCATTGGGATATGTGTATGCATTATTTATTGTAGTTATTGGATTGTATATAGTAATCAAAAGTTCTAATAAAAATCAGCAAGTACTTTCAATTTGTACTTATATAATAAGCGCAGAAGTATTGTTAAGAATGCTGGGGACTTCTTTTATTAATGAGTATGGCAAATACAATGTAATATTATTTTGTTTGATAGGGGCTTATTATAGTGGACTCAAAACGAATGCTGCTTTCTTTGGGATGTATCTGTTGTTTTTACTGCCCGGAGTTTTTATCGGTATGCAGGATCTGGGACATGAAATGGATACTAGAAAAGCCATTTTGTTTAATATTTCCGGACCTTTGGCATTAGGGATAGCATCTATTTATACTGCCGGAAAAACAATTACGCAAGAGCATTTAAAAAAGATATTGCTGGCAGGTATTATGCCTTTAGTAACTATGTTGATGTATATTATTCTCTATACTCCAGATTTAGAATTAGCAGTGATCAATACTCAGTCAAACTTTCAAACTTCGGGAGGCTTTGGACCCAATCAGGTTTCTACTATGCTGGGATTTGGAATGGCTTTGGCAGGGATTTATACGATTCTCTTTGCTAAAAAAAGAATTGAAATTATTTTGTTTGGATTTTTAGCTATATTGTTTGCTTATAGATGTTTACTTACTTTTTCCAGAGGTGGGTTTTATACTGGGTTCCTTATGATTATTTTTATAATGGGATTGGCTTATGTGTATGGGAATGTAACTAATAGAGTAAAAATAAGTGCTATAATTTCTGTAACTATTGGTATTGGATTGGTTGTATGGCTTTATGCCTCCATAGTAACCGGCGGATTGATTGAAAAAAGATATGCCAATCAAGATGCGCTGGGAAGGGAAAAAGAATCGGTCTTAACCGGTAGAGAGATTTTGATGGAAACAGAATTGAAGATGTTTTATGAAAATATATTTTTAGGGGTAGGAGTAGGAAGAGTCAAAGAAACAAGGATTGAAGAGTATGAAATAAATGCTGCTTCTCATAATGAAATTACACGTTTGCTGGCAGAACATGGTACTTTAGGGTTGATTTCCTTATTCTTATTAATTGCTTATCCCTTATATAGTTTCTTAAATTATAAACCGAATAGAGTTTTAATTATACTCTTTATATTTTGGGCTCTTACTATTAATCATGCGGCGATGCGTTTGGCAGCACCTGCTTTTATATATGCATTATGTATATTAAATTTTAAAATTGCATCATCAGATGAAAAGAATACTTTACATCGGGAACAAACTGTCTGAACACGGTTTTACGCCAACTTCTATAGAAACTTTAGGACCTTTGCTGGAAAGTGAAGGATATGGTGTATTGTATGCTTCTTCTCAAAGAAATACATTTAATAGGTTTCTCGACATGGTTGGTACAGTAATTAAATACAGGAAACAAACCGATTTTATCTTAATAGATACTTATAGTACTACTAATTTTTGGTATGCTTATGGAGTTGGGGTATTAGCGAAACTATTTAATATACCTTACATCCCTATATTGCATGGAGGTGACTTACCCACTCGATTGAATAAAAATCCTCGATTGTGTCGGCAATTATTTGGAAAAGCATATATGAACGTGGCACCTTCTCACTATTTATTTCAGGTTTTTAAAGATTTTGGGATTAAAAACATTCAATTTATTCCAAATATAATAGAACTTGAAAATTATCCGATTTTCCCAAAAAAATATGATATCCCACATTTGCTGTGGGTGCGGTCTTTTGCATCTATTTATAACCCTAAAATGGCTATAGATGTATTAGAATTGGTAAAAAAACAATTTCCTCAAACGACACTTACAATGGTCGGACCTGATAAAGACGGTTCTTTGATAGAAGCGAAAAAGTATGCTTTGGATAAAAATATTCAGATAAACTTTACAGGCAGGCTTTCAAAAAAAGATTGGATAGAATTATCCAAAACACATAATGTTTTTATAAATACTACAAATTTCGACAATACGCCGATAAGCGTGATGGAGGCTATGGCTCTGGGTTTTCCTGTTGTTTCTACCAGTGTAGGAGGAATACCCTATTTGCTTGAAAACAATAAGGATGCGGTTTTGGTAGAAAAAGATGACACTCAGGCAATGGCGGATGCTATTATATCATTATGTAATGAAAAAGAATGGAGAGACAGAATCATTTATAATGCGGTTTCTAAATCTAAATCGTGGGACTGGCAACAGGTAAAAAAACAATGGAATATTCTGTTAAAAAAGAGTGGGTAGACAATTTGTCGGGTTTGAGTTGTTCAAGCTTTGGAGATTCAGAAACTCCAAGAAACAAAGGAGAGTCTTAAATACTATGAGAAGAAAATACAGACATATAGGCTTTGATTGATATGATTTTATGCCTTTTGATCTTCGACTTTCAATATTATTATTCTATATTTGTTGTCCGTCCCTAAATATATCAGTTTTATAGTAAATTAAGAAAATGAAAGCGAAAAAGAATATTCATTTTGAAATTTCAGAACGCAAGGTATTATTAAGGTTATTTGACGTAATAAGTGTAATAGGAGCATTATTTGTCCTGTTCAGTTTTACTTCTTTTGAATACGTAAACTTCACTTCGGGGTCGTTACTGCCTTTATTGGTTTTAACACTTTATATAACTGTTTTCGGGACAATATTCGATATGTATAATTTGCAGACAGCCAGTAATCAGTTACAAATTATAAAAAGTATTTTATTAACGGCCTCAACGACTGTGTTGTTTTATTTACTTACACCCAAATTTACTCCGACTTTACCTGCCAATAGAATCCAGATTTTATATTTCTTTTTTGCCGTATTGCTAGGGTTAATTATCTGGAGAATAATATATCAGAAGTTTATTGCTTCTCATAGATTCTTAAAAAAAGTAGTTCTCATTTGTGAGGAGGAAAATGCAGAACGATTAATCAATGATCTACAATTTGCGGATCCACATTATAAAATTCAAGTTAAAGCTTATCTCGATCACCTGAAAGGGAATTATCCTGAAGAAGACAGTGATGTTTTACCATTAGATCATTTAAAAGAGTATGTTTTTAAGAATCAGATATCGGATGTGGTAATTGCCAACCAAAATACCAGAGATCTGTCGTCTTCGGTTTATAATGATTTATTAGTATTATTAGAAAATGGTTATAATATCAGGGAATACTCTCAGGTGTATGAAGCATTAACCAATAGAATTCCCATGCATCATATTGGCACAGATTTTTATAGGTATTTCCCATTCAGTAGAAGTAATCAAAATCAGCTTTATTTGCTGATAGTAAGGATGTTCGAAATTATTTTTTCTTTATTAGGGTTAATTATTGGTATAATTTTATTACCATTTATTTTCATTGGAAATATTCTGGGAAATAGAGGTCCATTATTTTATACACAAACCAGAATTGGTAAAAACGGAAAACCATTCAAAATTTACAAATACAGAACAATGGTTAAAATGGCAGAAGCTCAAGGTGCTGTATTTGCAACTTCGGGAGATGCGAGAATAACCAAATTTGGAAAATTTTTAAGAAAAGTCCGTTTGGATGAAGTGCCTCAATTTATTAATATTCTTATTGGTAATATGGGTTTTATTGGTCCAAGACCCGAACGTCCTTTTTTTGTAGAAGAAATTTCCAGGGTCATGCCGTTTTATGAAACCAGACATGTTATAAAGCCAGGGTTAACAGGTTGGGCTCAAGTAAATTATTCTTATGGAGAAAGTATCGAGGATAGTTTGATAAAATTACAATATGATCTGTTTTATATCAAACACAGAAGTATCTTTCTTGATATAAATATCATAATTAAGACCATTGGAACGGTATTGTTTTATAAAGGACAATAAATTACTTTTTGTAGATTCTGTATAAAATTATGAGATGTGTAATTACAAAAGGCGTTACGATCCACAAATGGATTTTATTCAGCATATAAATAATGTATCCAAGTGTCATTATACCAATAGCAATAATTATTTTTCTGGTAAATAAAGTTTTACGAAAAAGTATTCCATATAACAGAAACAGATAAAGAGGATTAAATAGCAGTGCGTTATAATTCCATAATACTTCCTGATGAAAGGAATATAAGCCAATAAAGCAAAAGAAAACCCCTAATATTCCTGTAATGAAAAAATACAAAAGGTAAATCCATTTTTTGTTTATTAAAATTAAAAATCCGAGAGTAATAATTAAAGTATAAATATTGTCCAGGTAGCTTTTCGGAGGAGTTCTATGAGCTTCGAATAAAGTTTTAGATTCAGAAACCAAAGGATTACCCTGATGTTGAGTCAGTGCTAAATTGGTATACAGATCGTCCGGCAGAAAAATAGTGGAAGCGACCTTATCTACTTGCGCTCCAAATATAATATTAATGCCTAATTTTTGATAAAAATGATGAGATACATACCCAAACAAAATATCCCGATAACTTACATCTTTATTGATATTTTGTTTTACGATCTGGTCTTTTCCTATAACTTCGTTGACTTTTTCTAAAACTTTGGTAGTACAATTACGGTCAATAAACTTGTAGGTATAATATTTTTCATCCCCGGAAAGTGAATTGTTCAGGAGATCAAAAAGCTTTTTTTTCTCTTCAAAACTGATGTGAAGCACTTGTTCCAGAATACTTCGGTTTTCGAGTCTGTAATTGTATTCAAAATCCGAATAGTTGTAAGCCGCTGCATAATATTGAAGATCGCCTTTTACAAATTTGAGCATAAAATTAGGGGTAGAAAAATCGAACATCCCGTAATTATAAACGATATCAAAATTTTTGTCTTTTACCCTCAATGCGGTATGACCATACAAAGAATGTGAAGCATCTGCAGTTCCAACTGTAAGCACGCTTATTTGTGATTGTGAACTCAACTCTGGGAATTGAGCGATAACAAAGTTGGAAAGTAAAAGGAAAACGAGAAGAAAATATTTTTTAAACATTAGAAAACAGTTTTATTCCGATCAGGCAAAGGTATTGAATTAATGAAGTGATTTAAACTTTTTTTAATGGACTGTAAATGTTATTTGATATCCCGTATTTTATTTTGGAGTTTGTAAAAAAAGCTGAAATCTGGAACAAAATTCCTGTTTTCGGTTCATCCCGAAATTTTTCCTAAACTGGAATCACTTGGTTCAGATCATTTTAACGTCTAAAAATACCCAGATCTATTTTTACAGAAAATATATTAGAATATAAGGCAGCACTTTGATCTCCTAAATCGGTCAATGCATAGTCTATCTGAACTCCTTTGTATTTAAACCCAATACCAATATTAGGTTGAAACCCTATTTTTTCACTACCATCCAATTGCAGTACTTTTTGGAAATTTCCTACTCCGGCTCTTACAAAAATCAGATCGGTATATCCAAACTCAAATCCGATAGCGGGATCTATGCTTACTACTTCTGTAGAAAAGATGTCATTGGTCTGTTCGAAACGCATATTAAGATTGGTAGCGGCTAACAAACTCATATCGTTGTGAAATTCGAACTTTTTCGCAATACCTAATTGGGCTTTAGGCAAAGTAATTTCGGTGTTTTCCGGCAACTCTTGATTTTCTCCGGGAATTGCACCGGATATAGCCTCAAAGGCATCTTCATCTATATTCCAGATATTATAAGTTGTAGTAATGTCCCTGATCATTAACCCAAATTGCCAGTTATTTCTTTCAAATTGTAATCCCATGTCAAAACCAAATCCCCAGGAATTGGCAAACTTTCCTATTACACGGCGGATCACTTTTGCATTGATTCCATATTGAAATCCCGGTACAGGCAAACGTCTGGCATAAGAAAAGGTAACACCGTAATCTGCTGCAGAAAACAAGCTGATTCGGTTGTAATCTATATTCCCTTCAGAATCGATTAATTGTGTGGTATTCATGATGTCGTCTACACCAAAACGAATCAATGAAATTCCCCAGGCACTTCTGTCATCTATTGGTTTTGAGTAAGCGATGTAGTCGTATTGGGCAATATTGGCAAAATAACTTGCATGCATAAATGCTCCTTGATGGTCTTCTAAATTTACAAGTCCAGCCGGATTCCAATATCCGGAATTTACATCATTTGTACTGGCAACGGCAGTATTGGCCATTCCCAAAGCCGCGGCATCAACACCAATATTCATAAATTCGTTAGAATATTTTCTTACAGTCTGACTATGAGTAAGTGAATAGATTAAAAGGAAAGCAATTAATGCGGTTTTTTTCAACGTTTTTAATTTTTGCAAATATCAGATAAAAATCTATAATAAAAAACGTACTTGTCTTCAACTTATTGTGTTAAATTTGTTTTTCAAAATTCTAAAAATGAATATCAAAAAACAAATCCCAAACCTGATTACATTACTTAATCTCTTTAGTGGCTGTATTGCTTTAGTATTTGCTTTTCAAAGTAATTTCAAAATGGCATTTGCTTTTGTAGCTTTGGGAATATTTTTTGATTTTTTTGACGGATTCTTTGCAAGAATATTCAATGTTTCCAGCGAATTGGGTTTACAGCTTGACTCTCTTGCAGATATGGTAACCAGTGGAGTAGTGCCCGGAGTTGCAATGTATTATATGCTTACGGATACATCGACTGCTCCGGAATTGGCGTACACGCAAATCTTACCTTATTTTGGATTTATTATTACATTAGGATCATGTTATAGATTGGCGAATTTTAATATTGATACGAGACAAACAGATTCTTTTATTGGATTGCCAACTCCTGCAAATGCTTTGTTTATATTAAGTTTACCCATTATTTTATCTCAGACAGAATCATTAGTTATTATTGAATTGCTCAATACAAAATGGGTACTTATTGCAATTACAATTTTGAGTGCTTATATGCTTAATGCTGAGATTCCTTTATTTTCATTAAAGATCAAACAATTCGATTTTGCAAAATATAAACTGCAAATTAGTTTTTTGATATTTAGCATGGTGCTTTTAGTTTCACTTCAAATCAATGCAATACCATTAATTATCATCAGTTATGTGATCTTATCGGTGATGAATAATATGGTGAAAAGTAGGAATAAAAAATAATTTACTATCTTGTTTTGTTTTTGAAAAGAAACAATATTATAAACAGAACAGGGTTATAACCGATTGACCATATTGGATAAAGAATTAACATATTATGGAGTATTTTTTTAGAAATTTATATAAAATAATTATTGGGGTCTTTGTTTTCTATGGACTAGGAATGTCTGCGCAATCTGTTGAAATTCAGACAAAAGACAGTCTTTTGATTTTACAAAAAAGACTGAATAAGGTGGAAACATATCGCATTAAAGATTCTCTGAAAATAGATTTACTTACACAGGAGCTAAAGGGATTTATTACCGCTCAAAAAACTACTGTAGGGAATAAGATAGAAAACGATTCTTTATTACTTCAGCAAAAAAAAGAAATTGAACTGCTTAGGACAAAAACAGAAGGTATTCCGGTTGTTTTGTTCAGAGACACACTTTTTTTGGTTTATACTTCTTTAGGACCGTATCAGGCAGATGAAAGAGTGGCTGCAATTCAAAAAAAGATTCAGAATCTTTATGAAAGACCTTTTTTTTATCCGGACTCTGTTGTAGTAAGAAGCAGTTATAACCTTAGTAGCATTAGTTACCAAAACGAAATTATATCAGGAATAAGTCTTTCGGATGCTTTATGGACAGGAAAAGATATTGATAGTTTAGCCATAGAACAAGCTGGAATCATAAGAGAAGTTGTTTCTAAATACAGAAAAGAAAATAGTTTAAGAAATAACCTTTTTCGGATAGCCGAATTATTTACTATTATTATTGCTGTTGTAATTATAATATTATTAATTAACGGGTTTTTTAAATACATCAGGAAAAAATTTTTAAGTGCCGAAACGCAGTTTTTATCAGGAATTAAAATTCGAAATTATCAGCTTTTAAAAAAAGAACATATTCTTGGACTTTTAAATAAACTCATTGATTTATTACGGATCTTTATTATTCTCATTGTATTTATTCTTTTAGTTCCTTTGGCTTTAAGTATATTTCCATCTACACAAAACTGGTCTGAGTTTATAAATGAATGGATTTGGGCTCCATTAAAAAGTATTGCCGTTTCGATTGTTCATTACCTGCCTAATCTGATCTATATTGTTATTATTTTATTTATAGCCCGTTATGTTCTGAGGCTTATGAGGTTTTTTGCTTTAGAAATAGAAAGAGGAGTACTCACGATCAGAGGATTTCATCCCGAATGGGGCAGACCTACTTATGTATTGGCAAGATTTGTATTCCTGATGATCATTTTAGTTATAATATTTCCTTATTTACCGGGATCTGGCTCTGATGCTTTTAAAGGAATATCAGTGTTTTTAGGTATTTTGATATCTATAGGATCATCTTCGGCGGTTGCCAATGCCGTAGCTGGACTGGTCATTACCTATATGAGACCTTTCCAGGTAAACGATTGGATTAAAACAGGGGAAGTAACAGGAATAGTGATAGAAAAAAATGCTTTGGTAACCCGATTGAGAACAATTAATAATGAAGATATTTCGGTACCTAATTCGGCAGTTTTAAGTGGACATACCGTAAATTATTCTTCTATAGGAAAATCAGAAGGATTGATTTTGACAACAAAAGTAAAGATCAGATATGATTATTCTCCGGTTTTAATAGAAGAACTTTTGATTCGTGCAGCTTTGCAAACCAAAGATATAACTGAAAAATTTAAACCCTATATTTTTCAGCTTTCTCTCGAAGAAATACATGCAGTTTATGAACTGAATGCTTATACCTTTGCGCCTCAAAATATGTACTTTATTAAATCGGATTTGGTAAAAAATATTCAAACTATTTTTGCAGAAGCCAAAGTAGAAATTAGCTCTACTCAGTATGTCGAGATAAAAAGGGGATAAATTAAATATCCAGGGATAAAGATTATTTTTTCTATAAAAAGAACAAGGCTTTCCCTTTCTTTAAAATTCCAGTTTTTTCTTTCTTAATTCAAAATTTTGACCCAAATATACACGTCTTACCATTTCGTCTTCGACTAATTCCTCTGGCTTTCCGGCTTTAAGAATCCCTCCTTCAAACATCAGATAAGTTTTGTCGGTAATGGCAAGTGTTTCCTGTACGTTGTGATCGGTAATCAGAATCCCTATATTTTTGTTTTTAAGTTGGGCAACAATTCTTTGAATATCTTCAACAGCAACAGGATCAACACCTGCGAAAGGTTCGTCCAGTAAAATGAATTTTGGATCTGTTGCCAAAGCACGGGCAATTTCTGTACGTCTTCTTTCTCCTCCCGAAAGCAAATCTCCTCTGTTGGTACGAATGTGCTGTAAGCTAAATTCATCGATGAGAGATTCCATTTTCTCGTGTTGCTCTTTCTTGGATAAATGGGTTAATTGCAGAACACTCAATATATTATCTTCAATACTTAACTTTCTAAAAACGGAAGCTTCCTGAGCCAAATATCCAATACCATTTTGAGCACGTTTGTACATGGGGAAATCGGTAATATCGGTATTATCCAGGTAAATTTTACCACTATTTGGTTTTACCAGACCCACAATCATATAGAAAGAGGTTGTTTTTCCGGCACCATTTGGACCCAAAAGCCCAACGATTTCGCCTTGGTTTACTTCTACAGAAATACCTTTTACGACACTTCTTCCTTTATAGGTTTTGATTAAATTATCGGCTCTTAGTTTCATTTTTTTAAATCAATTGAGTACGCTAGTGGCACAAATTAACGAATAAACATTGCAAAATGGTGGATTCTTAACAATTATTTCTATTCTTCTTTATCAGATTGATTTTCCAATGCTTCCCAAAACTCATATGCTCTTCTTAAATGCGGAATTACAATTGTACCTCCAACTAAAGTAGCAATACTCATTGCTTCCATCATCTCTTCTTTGGAAATCCCTTCTTTATAGCTGGTTTCGAGGTGGTATTTTACACAGTCGTCACATCTTAAAACCGCTGACGCAACCAAACCTAAAAGCTCTTTGGTCTTTACATCCAAAGCTCCGGCGGTATAGGTATTTGTGTCTAAATTAAAAATCCTCTTGATGACCTTATTGTTGTCTGTCAACAATTTGTCATTCATTTTTTCACGGTAATCGTTGAATTCTTTTACTAGATCTGTCATAATTATATTGCTGATGATTCTTCTTTTTTGCCTACAAATTTCGAAATAAAGATACTTGCTTCATATAAGATTATCAATGGAATTGAAACAATAATCTGACTAATAACATCAGGAGGTGTTACAATTGCGGCAATAATCAAAATAATGACATAAGCATATTTTCTGTATTTTCTCATGAAGACCGGAGTAACTATTCCTATTTTTGACAAGAAATAAATAACAATAGGTAATTCAAAAACCAGTCCTGTTGCCAAAGAAGTAGTTTTTACCAATCCGATATAAGAATTTACATCAATAGAATTTTCTACCAACGGACTTATCGTCATGTGTGCTAAAAAATTGATAGACAAAGGAGTAAGTATATAATACCCAAAAGCAACTCCCATAAAGAAAAGTAATGAGGCAACGGCAATGAAGTATTTGATATTTTTCCTTTCTTTTTCATACAATGCCGGACTTACAAATTTCCATAATTCCCATAAAATAAAAGGAAATGCAATAATGAAACCGGCTGTTATTGAAGTCCAGATCAACATGGAAAACTGCCCTTCCATGGTTCTGTTTTGCAAATCAAAAGGTAACTCCTGCAAACAAAAGCTTTTGTCTAAATCATATTGCATTGCGATTTCGCAAAACCATCGGTAAGTAATAAAATTACCGTCTTTGGGACCGAAAATTATTGTATTGAAAATAAAATCACTATAAGTATATGCTATGCAAGCACCGATCAAAATTGCAATAGAAGACCTTATCAGTACCCATCTTAAAACTTCAAGATGGTCTAAAAAAGACATTTCTCCTTCATTTTTCTTTTTTGCCATTATACAATCCCTTCTTTTAATATATCATGTAAGTGAATAACACCTTTGTATTCATCATTATCTACAACGATTAGTTGTGTGATGGAGAAGTCCTCCATTAAGTTTAACGCATCCACAACCATATCATCGGATTTAACGGTTTTAGGGTTTATAGTCATAATATCTTTTGCAGTAAGATGAGCAATAGAATCTGTTTTGGTTAACATTCTTCTTATATCACCGTCTGTAATAATTCCTGTAAGCTTTTCATTTTCCAGAACAGCAGTAACACCCAGGCGTTTTTCTGATATTTCAAAAATAACTTTCTTGATAGAATCGTCGGATTTTACTTCCGGACGCAAAGAATTTTCCAACATATCTTTTACTCTGAACAATAGTTTTTTTCCTAATGAACCACCTGGATGATATTTGGCAAAATCTTCACTTTTGAAATCATTTAATTCCATTAAACAAATGGCTAACGCATCTCCCATAACCAATTGTGAAGTAGTGCTGTTTGTTGGAGCTAAATTCAACGGACAGCATTCTGTATCTACAGTTGTGTTGAGAATATAATCGGATTCTTTTGCTAAGAACGAAGTAACATTACCGGTCATTCCGATAAGAATATTTCCAAATCTTTTGATAATTGGGACTAATATTTTTATTTCCGGGCTATTACCACTTTTTGAGATACAAATTACGATATCATCTTTTTGTAACATACCCAAATCACCATGTATGGCTTCGGCTGCATGCATAAACATAGAAGGCGTTCCTGTGGAGTTCATAGTAGCGGTAATTTTTTGTGCGATTATTGCACTTTTACCTATTCCTGTAATAACTAACCGACCGTTGCATTGATTGATCAATTTTACTGTTTCTACAAAATCATCATTGAGATAATTTACTAATTTTGCAACACTTTCACTTTCGGACAAAATTGTTCTTTTTGCTATTGCGAGTAGGGTATCTTTTGATTTCAAAATAGTATAGTTATATGTTTTGTTGATAAAAAAGAAAGTTGTATCTTTATGTTTTGCAAATTTATGTAAATTACCCTTAATCACGAATGAATTCAAACGAAATTGATATCCATAAGGAATTAAAAAAATATTTTGGTTTTAACCAATTTAAAGGATTACAGGAAGAGGTAATAAAAAGTGTTATTTCAAACAAAAATACTTTTGTTATCATGCCGACAGGAGGTGGAAAATCACTTTGTTACCAATTACCAGCACTTATTAAGGAAGGAACCGCTATTGTGGTCTCTCCGCTTATTGCTTTAATGAAAAATCAAGTAGATGCCGTAAGAAGCGTCTCTTCTGAAGACGGAATTGCTCATGTACTTAATTCTTCTTTAACCAAAACAGAAATTAATCAGGTCAAAAAAGACATTACTTCTGGTATTACAAAATTATTGTATGTAGCTCCGGAATCTTTGACCAAGGAAGAATACGTACAGTTTTTGAAATCTGTAAAATTATCTTTTGTAGCCATCGATGAAGCACATTGTATTTCAGAATGGGGGCATGATTTCAGGCCGGAATACAGAAATTTACGTCATATTATCAAACAGTTGGGAGATATTCCTATTGTAGGGCTTACGGCTACGGCCACTCCAAAAGTTCAGGAAGATATCCTTAAAAATTTAGATATGACGGATGCGAATACTTTTAAAGCATCTTTTAACAGACCTAATTTGTTTTATGAAGTACGTACCAAAACCAAGAATATAGAAGCTGATATCATCAGGTTTATTAAGCAAAATAAAGGGAAATCGGGAATTATTTATTGTCTGAGCCGTAAAAAAGTAGAAGCAATAGCCGAATTATTACAAGTAAATGGGATTAGTGCTGTACCTTATCACGCCGGTTTAGATGCAAAAACCCGTGCCAAACATCAGGATATGTTTCTTATGGAAGATATTGAGGTGGTAGTTGCTACTATTGCATTCGGGATGGGAATAGATAAGCCGGATGTTCGCTTTGTAATTCATCATGATATTCCAAAATCACTGGAAAGTTATTATCAGGAAACGGGTAGAGCAGGACGGGATGGTGGCGAAGGTCATTGTTTGGCGTATTATTCGTATAAAGATGTAGAAAAACTGGAAAAATTTATGTCTGGAAAACCAGTTGCAGAACAGGAAATAGGTTTTGCGCTTTTGCAGGAAGTTGTGGCTTATGCAGAAACTTCAATGTCCAGAAGAAAATTTCTATTGCATTATTTTGGTGAAGAATTCGATACAGAAAATGGAGAAGGAGCAGATATGGATGATAATATCCGTAATCCAAAAACTAAAGTTGAAGCTCAGGATCAGGTAGTTAAATTGCTTAAAGTTGTAAGAGATACCAAGCACTTATATAAATCAAAAGAAATAGTTTATACCTTAATTGGTAAAGTAAACGCCACCATAAAAGCACATAAAACCGATACGCAAAGTTTTTTCGGCTGTGGAGTGTCCTTGGAAGAAAGACATTGGATGGCACTGATTAGACAGGTTTTGGTCGAAGGATACTTGTCAAAAGATATTGAAACGTATGGAATTTTAAAGATTACAGACAGAGGTTTGGATTTTATCGAAAATCCTATATCGTTTATGATGTCTGAAGATCATGAATACAATGAGTCTGAGGATGATGCAATTGTTACAGCCGCAAAATCATCTGGAATTGCCGATGAGGTACTGATGAATATGTTGAAAGATTTGCGTAAAAAAGTAGCAAAACAACTCGGGGTTCCGCCATTTGTAGTATTTCAGGATCCGTCTTTAGAAGATATGGCACTTAAATACCCTGTTAACCTGAGTGAATTGAGCAATATTCATGGAGTAGGGGAAGGCAAAGCTAAAAAATACGGAAAAGATTTTGTAGATCTTATCAGTAGATATGTAACCGATAACGATATTATTCGTCCGGATGATTTGGTAGTGAAATCTACCGGAGCAAATTCTGCCAATAAACTGTATATTATTCAAAACATAGACAGAAAACTACCATTATCAGATATTGCCAATGCTAAAGGTTTAGATATGGATACTTTGCTCAAAGAATTGGAAATGATTGTATATTCGGGAACGAAGCTTAATATTAATTACTGGATAGATGATATTCTCGACGACGATCAGCAAGAAGAAATTTTTGAATATTTTATGGAAGCCGAATCGGATAATATCAAGGATGCCCTAAAAGAATTTGATGGCGATTATGATACCGAAGTTCTTCGGTATCAT
>CAZSOC010000008.1:46042-76019 GCA_964608415.1 uncultured Flavobacterium sp. | reverse complement strand
GCTAAAAAAGGAGTTGGAATGTTTATGTCTGAGGCTATCAATGTTCCGGTTTTGGGAATTATAGAAAATATGGCTTACTTCACTCCTGAAGAATTGCCAAATAATAAATATTACATCTTTGGAAAAGAAGGAGCTAAAAATCTTGCAGAAGATTTGCAAGTGCCTTTCTTAGGCGAAGTGCCAATTGTACAATCTATTCGCGAAGCGGGAGATTACGGCCGTCCGGCAGCATTGCAAACCGGTTCTGTAATCGAAACTGTTTTCGAAGAAATAACTCGTAATGTGGTTCAGGAAGTAGTGAACAGAAATGAAAATCTTCCGGCAACCGAGGCTATCAAAATTACAACTATGGCCGGGTGTTCGGCAGTGAAAAAATAGATTGTTTGATTTTCGATTGTTCGATTCTTCGGGCAATCGAAAATTAAATATATCGAACAATCCAAATCAAAAAAATATGACAACAGAAGAATTGACGCTAAATATAGAAAAAGCATTAGATGAGATCAGACCGTTTTTGAATTCTGACGGAGGTGATATTTCACTTGTTTCAATAGAAGAGGGTAAGCATGTTAAAGTTCGTTTTGAAGGAGCTTGTGTAGGTTGCAGTGTAAATCAAATGACGTTGAGAGCAGGTGTCGAAACTACAATCAAGAAATTTGCCCCACAAATTGAAACTGTGGTTAATGTCTCTTGAAATTAAAGGGAAATATTGCGAATAATTTGAAATTTCGATTTAAAGCAGGCCGTTGTTTGCAGAACTGATAAATATCATATTAAAAAGGATTGAAATAAAAGACCTTTGTGACTTGTATTCCAAAAAAAGAAATTTTACAAAAGATGATTGAAACAGATATATTAATTATCGGAGCAGGTCCTACGGGGCTTTTTGCTGTTTTTGAAGCAGGACTTCTAAAATTAAAATGCCATATTATTGACGGTTTACCACAACCGGGAGGTCAGTTGACCGAATTATATCCTAAAAAACCCATTTTTGATATTCCCGGGTTTCCATCTGTTTTGGCTGGTGACTTGGTAAACAATTTAATGGAACAAATAAAACAGTTTCAACCTGGTTTTACTTTGAACGAGGTGGCTGAAACTATAGAAAAGCAGGAAGATGGTTCTTTTATTGTAACAACAAACAAAGGAACTCAACATCATGCAAAAGCGATTGCTATTGCCGGAGGTCTTGGAAGTTTTGAGCCACGAAAACCTATCCTGAAAGATTTGGAATTTTATGAAATTGAAGACCGGGGAGTTGAATATTTTGTAAAAGATCCTGAAAAATTCAGAGGTAAGAAAGTGGTGATTTCCGGAGGTGGTGATTCAGCTTTGGATTGGAGTGTTTTCCTTGCCGATGTTGCTTCCGAAGTGACTTTAGTTCACAGAAGAAATGAATTCCGTGGAGCTTTGGATTCTGTAGAAAAAGTTCAGGAATTGAAAAAAGCCGGAAAGATCCGATTGATTACTCCGGGTGAAGTGATAGGTTTTAAAGGTAATGAAAGAATTACTTCTGTAGATATTGAAATCAACGGTGCAAGAACCAATGTGGAATGCGATTATTTTATTCCGCTTTTTGGATTGACTCCAAAATTAGGGCCGATTGCTCACTGGGGATTGGAAATTGAGAAAAATGCAATCAAAGTAAACAATGCGTTGGATTATCAAACCAATATTCCGGGAATTTATGCCATTGGAGATGTGAATACATATCCGGGGAAATTGAAATTGATTCTTTGCGGTTTTCACGAAGCTACTTTGATGTGTCAAAGTGTGTATCAGATGATGAATCCGGGGAAGAAATTTGTAATGAAATATACTACTGTCAGCGGAATTGACGGTTTTGACGGTTCAAGAAAAGAAGCCGAAAAAGCGGTGGTAAAATCAATCGAATAATTATGTCGAAATTAGAAATTACATTAAAGATAACCGATAGAGACGGAGTAACTCATGAAGTTACGGCTCCAACAGACATGAATATGAATGTGATGGAAGTAGTTCGTGCTTATGAGTTGGCTCCCGAAGGAACTATTGGTGTTTGCGGAGGAATGGCAATGTGTGCTTCCTGCCAATGTTATGTTTTGAATGATGTAGAGTTGAATGAGAAAGGAGACGATGAAGATGCGATGCTCTCGGAAGCATTCAATGTTAAAGCAAACAGCCGTTTAGGTTGTCAAATTCCGATTACTGAAAATATAGATGGATTGGAGCTTGAATTAGCTCCGGAATATTAACAAAAAACCGAGAAGTGATTCTCGGTTTTTTGTTTTATAATATAAGGGGGGTAGATTATTGAATTTGAATCTTGTAAATAAATCCTTCCTGAAAGTTACTGTTTGTAGAAACAGATGTGTTTGTTCCTTGGTAAGTTGCGTTAAACTTGAAATTTCCGGAAAGTGTTTTGGTAGAAGGGTTATATTCTGTAATAGTAATTTCTCCATTTCCAATTTCTTCTCCTGTTTTGTAAGAAAGAGTAATGTCTTCTTCTGTGATTTTGTAAGTAGCATATTTAATGTCGTCAACTCCTAAAATATAAGTTACAGGATTGGTTGTTGAAATTTCCGTTGTGGGAGCAGGAACAACAAGAGAAATTTGTTCTGAACCACGAAATGCGGTCATTGTTAAAACTCCGTTTGAAATGTTGTTTTTAGTATTATCTGCTCTCCATAATGCATTGTCTTTGAATACCTGAAAAGCAGGTGTGTTGAATTTAACTTCTGATTCGCATGAAGTAAAAGCAATCAAAATCGTAAGTAATAATACAATTTTCTTCATTTGATTTTTTGTTTTTAGGTTGTTGGTTAATAGTATTTTGAGTTAAAAAGTAGTCTTTATTAATCATCAAAGCAGAGCAAAAATAATCAAAATAGATGCTTAAAAAATACAATACGGGTTTAAAATTAGGTTTTCCGGAGAAAATAAAATACCGGCTGTTAGTTTGAATCAAAAAAAATGTATATTTGCAGCCTTAATTAATCGGGGTCGTGTACCTCAAAATTTAATCATAAGATTATGTCAGTAAAAATTAGATTACAAAGACACGGTAAAAAAGGAAAACCTTTTTACTGGGTAGTAGCTGCAGATGCACGCTCAAAAAGAGATGGTAAATACTTAGAAAAAATAGGTACTTACAATCCAAACACAAATCCTGCAACAATCGACCTAAACGTTGAAGCTGCTGCAAAATGGTTGTTTAATGGTGCTCAGCCAACCGATACAGCAAGAGCGATTTTGTCTTACAAAGGAGCTTTACTAAAACATCACCTAAACGGTGGAGTTCGTAAAGGTGCATTGACACAAGAACAAGCAGATGCAAAATTTGAAGCTTGGTTAGAATCTAAAGCAGGAAAAGTTGATGCTAAAAAAGATGGCTTGTCTAAAGCACAAGCTGAAGCTAAAGCTAAAGCTTTAAAAGCAGAACAAGAAGTAAATGCAAAACGTATTGCTGCTGCTGCACAAGTTGAGGCAGAAGCTATTGCTGCTGCAACTCCTGCTGAAGAAGTAGAAGAAGTTACTGCTGAAGCTGTTACAGAGGAAACTCCTGCAGCTGAAGAAAACAACGAAGAAACTCAAGCATAATTTTTATGGCGATAATGCGTAAAGAAGATTGTTTCTATTTAGGTAAAATCGCAAAAAAATTTAGTTTTAAGGGTGAAGTTCTGATATATTTAGATACAGATGAGCCCGAGTTATACGAAAATCTGGAATCAGTTTTTGTCGAATGTGACAAAAATCTGATTCCTTTTTTTATTGAAAATTCTAATCTGCACAAAAACGATTTCTTAAGAGTTCGTTTTGAAGATGTAACAACCGAAAGTGCTGCAGATGAAATTATGGGTAATTCTGTTTATTTACCCCTAAAAATGTTGCCAAAACTCACTGGCAACAAATTTTATTTTCATGAAGTTATAGGATTTGAGATTGAAGATACAAAAACCGGTTATGTAGGCGAAATCGTATCGATAAACGATACTACTGCACAACCTCTTTTTGAAGTTATTAAGAACGAAACGCAAATTTTAATTCCTATGATCGATCATTTTCTTATAAAAGTAGATCGTGAAAATAAAAAAATAATTATGAATCTCCCCGAAGGTTTAATTGATATGTATTTGTAATCCAGTATTATCTTGCCAGATTTATCTAAAGACACCAATAATAGTCGAAGTACCAATTATTTTTTACCAAAACTGAGTCTGTCCGGTATTTTTGATAGAACAAGAAAAATTTCTTATTTTATTTTTATTATCAAAATACTTTTAAAAATATTTTGGATAATTATTATAAAGCTTATTTCCTTTCTAATTAAGTGGAGAATACCGGAATCGAACCGGTCACCTCTTGCCTGCCAGGCAAGCGCTCTAGCCAAATGAGCTAATCCCCCATGTATGATTATTATTTGCTGCCAAAATTAAGAAACATTCTGAGTCCTACAAATTTTTAAGGTCTTTTATAACCTTAAAAGCAACATCAACTTTTTCTTCACTTACAAAAATTGTAAACTCGTACGAAGTAGAAATAACTTCGTTAATAATAATGCCTTCCCATGCCAATCTCTGAAAAATAAAGTAATATACTCCCGGTGTAGACACATTTTCTTTTGGGAGTTTTATTGTAATAGAGGCAAGATTGTTGGTTTTTTCAACCAATTTTTCATTTGCAAAATGTTTTTCAACCAAATGTGAAACACTTTCACTTACTACAATATTTGTTTCGTTTACTCCTCTTGATGAAGTATAAAATATATCAGAGTTTTTATTAATTTCAGAAATCAATTCTGCCTGGCTGGAAAGAATCGTTTCCGAAACAGCAAAATTATAATCTACCAATGAGGATCTTACTGTTATTTCTCCTATACTTTTAAGTACTCTTGATATCTTATGGTTTACTCTAAAGTCTAAATCATCAGAAAGCCGTTTTAATGCCATAACAACTGCTCCTTGTTTAATTTCTTTGCCGAATTCTGAATCTAATTCTGACATTATATTTCTAGCTAAGGACGTTAAGTTAATTATTCCCTGAGATAACGCGCTTAATAAAAATGGCTTAGTCTTGATGTAATTTTCGACGACTGAAGAAACTGTTTTCATAAAAAAAGTTTTTTTAACGAGTTTTGCAAATATAAAAATATATATAGATAAAAATTATTAATAATAAAAAAATGCTCTCTATTAACTAAAAAATATAAAAGGCATCCTGCAAATATTCAACATTATATGTATTGTTTTGCTCTTTATGAATGGCAATTATGTCAAATCTAACATTTATGTCCAAATTGTTTATAATTATATATTCATTGACTGCTTTAACCAATAGTTTTATTTTTTTCTGTTTAACAAAATCTTGTGGCAAACCATATTCCAGACTTGATCTTGTTTTTACCTCTATTATGGCTAGAATATTATCTTTTTTAGCTATAATATCAATTTCTGCTTTTTCATAAACCCAATTGGTTTCTAATATTTCATAATTTTTCTTAAGTAGAAATTCTACTGCTAATTCTTCTCCTTTTTTCCCAAGATCATTATGTTCTGCCATTAGAAGCTATTCAAATTTTATGATGGTACCTTCCTTATTAACAATTAACTGTATGGTTTTCCCTAAAATCAATGCTTTATTGTTCTGAATGTGTCCTGCGGGAAAATCATATACTACAGGAAAGTTGTACTGACTGACCATTTCTTCAATAATTTCATATGCATTTTTCCCCCACGGAATGTCATTATCTTTCATTTTGGTCATACTTCCTACAATTAATCCTTTAAGATCATCCAAGCATCCGCATCTTTTCAGGTTTATCATCATTCTATCTACATGATAAAGATATTCGTCCAGATCTTCTATAAAAAGAATTTTACCCTTGCAGTTTATTTGGGTATCTGATCCCATAAGACTATAAAGGATCGATAAATTTCCACCTATTAATACTCCCGAAGCATCTCCAATCTTGTTTTTTTGGTTAAAATCTTCTTCATATTTTAAATTTTTACCAAAAACCGCATTCATAAGACTCACTTTTGCATCAAAGGTTGCGTTTAAAACATTTATGGGCATAATTGCATGAATCGACGCAACGCCTAATGTGTGAAGTTGGCTATGTAATACGGTTACATCACTAAAACCTATTATCCATTTGGGATTTTGCCGGAATTTTGTAAAATCTAAATAATCCAGCATTTTCACGGTTCCGTATCCGCCTCTTACACACCATATTGCTTTTATATGGGGATTATCCAGCATTTCTTGAAAATCGCTAGCTCGCTCTTCATCTGTTCCGGCTAATTGATTATTATCTAACCCGATTGTTTTTCCTACTACTACATTCAGTCCCCAACTGTTTAATAATTCTTTTGCAGGTTTAAGATTGTCTGTTATATTTTTTCTTGCAGTAGCAACAAGTGCTATGGTATCTCCTTGTTTTAAATACGGCGGTATGATCATTTGTGCGTTTAAAGAATAATTAAATAAAATAAAAAATATCAAGGATGTAAACTTTGTACATAACTTGAAAAAATTGATATTTTTCATTTTAATACTAATGTGATTTATGTAAAAAAGGATTCTTTTTTTTTGAATTCATACTTCAAATATAGAATTATTCTTTTTTAAAGAAAATTTTTTATTTTTTAGAAATCCAAACAATTCATAAAAGTATTAAGAATTACTTACTTTTGTTTGATATATATTTTATTTTGAGTCTTTATAAAAACTTATTCAAACAAACAGCCATATACGGACTAGCAACAGTTCTTCCCAGAATGTTAAGTTTTCTGTTGGTAACGGTTCATACAGATAATTTGGTTAGAGCAGATTATGGAGAAACTACTATTCTGTTAACATACATGATATTTTTTAATGTCATTTTATCTTACGGAATGGAAACCGCTTTTTTCAGGTTTTATAGTGCAGAAGAAGACAAAAAGAAAGTTATCCAGACTTCTACAGTTTCTATATTCTGGACAACAATACTGTTTTTGGTCGTAGCGTTACTTTTTAGAAATTTAGTTTCTACTTTCATAAAAATAGATGTTCAGTATATTACTTATGCCATCTGGATTTTAGTTCTTGATGCATTGGTTATTATTCCGTTTTCCAAGCTAAGAGCTCAGCAACGACCTGTTTTTTATACTATTATCAAAACAGGAAATGTATGTATCAATATGCTGCTCAATTTGTTTTTCTTAATTTATTTACCCAAACTGGCACATTCAAACCCTGAACATTTTTGGAATACTATCTATTTTGAGCATTTTCAAATAGGATATATTTTTCTCGCCAACCTTATTGCGAGCCTGGCTACTTTTATTGTTTTTGTTCCGGAATATTTCAAACTGCATTGGAAGTTTGATGTTAAATTATGGAGGAAGATGATGAATTACGGTTTTCCGGTTTTAATTGCCGGAATTGCGTTTGCCGTAAATGAGCATTTGGATAAAATTATCCTGGAAAAATTATTACCGGAAGATATTGCAAAAGCAGAAGTTGGAATTTATTCTGCGTGTTACAAATTAGGATTGTTTATGATTTTATTTGCAACCGCCTTTAGATTGGGAGTAGAACCTTTCTTTTTCAGTCATTCCAAAAATGAAAATGCAAAACAAACCTACGCTAATATTACCAAATATTTTGTGATTCTAGGGTCCTTAATATTAATCACAGTGATTGTTTTTTCAGATATTATCAAAGAAATTATGATCAAAGATCAGTCCTATTGGGAAGCAATGATAATAGTTCCGTTAATTATTTTAGCCAATTTTTTCTTAGGAATTTACAACAATCTTTCTGTATGGTATAAACTTACAGATAAAACAAAAATCGGTGCTTATATCTCAATTATTGGTGCAATCCTTACACTTGTGCTCAATTATTTGCTCATTCCGACTTATAGTTATATAGGATCTGCCATTGCTACAATTGTAGCTTATGGTAGTATGATGGTCATTTCTTATGTGCTCGGACAAAAATATTATCCTATTCCTTATGATATGAGGAGAATCGGAATGTATTTAGGAGTTTCTATTTTATTCTCCGGAATTTATTTTTATCGCTTTCGCGAAAATTACTACATTGGTGCTCTCTTTATTATAATTTTTGCATCCTGTATCTATATCTCCGAGAAGCAAACTATAAATCAAATATTGAAAAGAAAAAATAAATAAATTTATAAAACGTTATTCATTATGACCATAAATATTATCAATAAATCTCAACATTCATTACCTCATTACGAAACCATTGCTTCTGCGGGAATGGATCTTAGGGCAAACATTACAGAACCAATAACCATAAATCCATTAGAAAGAGCTTTGGTAAAAACAGGACTTTTTATTGAATTGCCAATAGGTTATGAAGCTCAGGTAAGACCCAGAAGTGGTCTGGCTTTCAAAAACGGGATAACGGTACTCAATAGTCCGGGAACAATAGATGCAGATTATCGCGGAGAAATTGGCGTTATTTTGGTTAATCTATCAAACAATCCCTTTATTATAGAAAATGGTGAAAGGATTGCTCAATTGGTTGTCGCAAAACACGAAAGAGCAGAATGGATCGAGGTAAATGAACTTTCAGAAACTTCCAGAGGAGAAGGCGGTTTTGGAAGTACAGGAGTAAAATAATATTATATAAATAAAAACCTAAAAAATGAAAATAATTGTACCAATGGCAGGAAGAGGATCAAGACTAAGACCTCATACCCTAACAGTTCCAAAACCGTTAATTCCCATAGCCGGAAAACCAATTGTACATAGACTTGTAGAAGACATAACAGCAGTAATCAACCAGGAAATAGACGAAATTGCATTTATTATCCATAAAGATTTTGGAAAACAAGTAGAAACAGATCTTATTGCCATTGCAGAAAAATTAGGTTCAAAAGGAACCATTTACTATCAAAATGAAGCTCTAGGAACAGCTCACGCAATAATGTGCGCCAAAGAATCGATGCAAGGACCAATAGTAATAGCTTATGCCGATACTTTGTTTAGAGCAGATTTTACACTCGATACAACCGCAGATAGCGTAATCTGGGTAAAACAGGTAGACGATCCGAGTGCTTTTGGAGTTGTTCAGCTGAATGAGAATAACCAGATAATAGATTTTGTAGAAAAACCAAAAAAATATATTTCAGATTTGGCAATTATCGGGATCTATTACTTCAAATCCGGAGAAACATTAAGAACAGAACTACAGTACTTATTAGATAACAACATCGTAAAAGGCGACGAATACCAACTAACAGATGCTCTTGAAAACATGAAGCAGAAAGGACTCAGATTTGTTCCCGGAAAAGTAGACGAATGGATGGATTGTGGCAATAAAAATGTAACTGTAGAAACCAATTCGAGAATGTTAGGTTTTTTACATCAGGACGGGCAGGATTTGATTGCCAAAGAAACCGTTTCAGAAAACAGCACACTTATCCCACCTTGTTTTATTGGTGAAAACGTAGTACTGAAAAACAGTACCGTAGGTCCAAACGTTTCAATAGGTAATAATTGCACCATTGAAAACGTTACTATAAAAAACAGTTTGGTACAAAATCATACAAAGTTAAAAAATACTCAATTAGATAATGCAATGATAGGAAGTCATGTTATCTTTGATGGAAATTTCACTTCAATAAGTATTGGAGATTATAGTGTTTTAGAATAATTTTAATGAAAAAAACAGCGTTTATAATTTCATTATTTATTGCAATTGCAGTAAACAGCGTTGGTTTTGCACAAGCAGAACCAGACGATATTGCTTTGGCAAACGATGAGTTTCAAAATAATTATTTTGAAGCATTAAAACAAAAAGGGATCGAAAATTACGATAGGGCGATAACGGCATTAAACAAATGTCTGAAAACCAATCCTAATGATCCTTTTATTTATAATGAACTAGGAAAAAATCATCTTAAGCTCAGACAATACAAAGATGCTTATGAAGCGTTCGAAAAAGCAAGCGATCTGGAACCCCAAAACAGATGGTACCTGCATGGGATGTATGATGTATGCTATGAAACACAAGATTATAATCAAGCTATTATTATTGTCCGGAAATTAATCCCCTTTGACGCATCTTATCAGGAAGACCTCACTTCATTATACATGAATACATCCCAATACGACAAGGCATTAGAACTCATCAATGATTTGAATCTTACCGTTGGGAAATCAGAAAAAAGAGAAGCTTACAAAAGACAGATACTTCAAAATTCCAAATATCAAAACTCAGAAAAAGAGTATTTGCTTGAAATGATCGCAAAAAACCCAAAAGACGAAAACAATTATATCTCTTTAATTTATCTCTATTCGAATAGCAATCAAGAAGAAAAGGCACTGGAAATTGCCGAAAAACTCGAAAAAGAGATTCCAACTTCAGATTGGGCACAGGTCAGTCTATTCAAATTTCATTTGAATGATAATGATGGTGATAAAGCAGCAATCTCTATGAAAAAAGCACTTTCCAGCAATATTATAGATAAAAAAATAAAACATAGAATCATTAATGAATTTTTGATTTTCGTAAAAAACAATCCCAAATACGACAACGATCTGGAAGATGCCATTACTTTATTCACAGAAGAAAAAGAAGTAAGCATCTCAAAAGAAATAGGAATATTTTACCAAAACAAGAAAGACTGGGAAAAAGCCATAAAATATTATGAAATGAGTGATCAGCAATTTCCAAATGAAGTTCAAAATCTGGAATTACTGCTTCACGCATATATAGAAACACAACAATTTGAGAAAATTGTCGAAAAAACAGAAAAATTATTAGACCTTTTTCCACTTCAACCAGAATATTATTACTATTCAGGATTAGCAAACAACCAACTCAGGAAACACAAAAAAGCCAAAGATATTTTAGAAAGCGGCATAGACTATGTAATAGAGAACGTTACATTAGAAGCCAATTTTTATATACAGATAGGAGAAGCTTTTCACGGATTAGGAGATGAGAAAAAGAAAGAACAGTATTTTATTAAAGCAGAAAAATTGTTAAATAAAAAATGAAGATGACCGAAAGAAAAAACATTTTTTGGCTTACGCCAAATTTACACTGGGGAATTCTATTAATAATCTGCATGGGATTGAACTCATGCAAATCGAAACAATTTTTGACCGAAGCAAAAGCCACCGAACTGGTTGAAATAAATAAAATCATTGATAAGCAGTATAATAAAAATAGTGACTTTAACACCCTTTACATCAAATCTAACGTAAAATTCAAAGACGATAAACAAAGTTATAACCTAACAGCCGATATCAGAATAGAAAAAAACAAACGCATCTTGGTTAGTATTCGTTTTTTCGGGATTACTATGGCAAAGGCACTCATTACCCCGGAAGAAGTAAAATATTATGAAAAATCCGGTAACAAATACTTCGAAGGAGATTTTTCTACACTAAGTCAATGGTTAGGAACAGATCTCGATTATACAAAAATTCAGAATCTTTTGCTTGGAAATCCCATAGACGATTTACATCAATCCAAATATAGCATTTCGCTCCAAAACGGATTATATAAAATATCAGATCAAAAATCCACAAAAGTTCAAAAACATTTTTATTTTGAAGCATTACAATTTTTAGTAAAAAAACAAGAAATTACTCAACCTCAGACAGAAAGAACCCTAATTATAAATTACCCAAACCACAAATCGCATGAAGCCTTAATTTTACCTTCACAAGTATCTATCGAAGCTTCCGAAAATCAAAACTCAACTTTTATCTCAATAGAATACAACACAATCACAATAAATGAAAACCTGAGTTTTCCTTATAGTGTACCCAACGGATTCGAAAAAATTAATATTGAATAAACAAAAAATAATGGCAAAGCAATTTTTACTTTTCTGCATATTGATCTGCTCCAGTTATGGGTTTGCTCAAACCGAGCAGCAAAAAAAATTAGAAAAACGTAAAGCCGAAATTCTAAAAGAAATTCGTGCTCAAGAAAATTTGCTTCAAACTCAGGATAAAAAGCAAAAATCAATACTCAATACCATTTTACAACAAAATGAAAAAATACGATTGAGAGAAACATTGATCCAAACTACAGAAAAACAAGCCAAATTGTTGAGTGACGATATTTATCTTAATCAATTAAAGATCAATAAACTCAACAGAGAATTAACCGCTCTTAAAAAAGATTATTCAGAAATGATTCTCAAATCATATAAAAGCCGCTCAGAACAAAGTAAATTAATGTTTGTATTATCTTCAGAAAGTTTTCATCAGGCATATAAACGTACCGAGTACATGAAACAATATGCTAATTTTAGAAAAAAACAAGGGCTCGAAGTAGAACAAAAAACAAAAGATCTGATTGTTCTTAATGAGAAACTGGATGGTCAAAAAACAGAAAAACAAAAAATAATCAACGAACAGGAACAAGAAAAAAAATCTCTGGAACAAGAGAAAAAAGACCAGGAAAAATTAGTTAACAGCATCAAAAAAGATAAATCTAAAATTGCAGCCGAAATAAAGAAAAAACAAGAAGAAGCAAAAAAAATAGACAAACAAATAGATAAGATCATTAAAGATGCAATTGCCGAAGCCAATAGAAAAGCAGCAGCAGCAAACAAAAAAGCCAATCCAAACACTTCTACCGCCCAAACAAAAGCAACCGAATCTTCTACAAAGATTGTATTGACTCCGGAAGGTAAAATTGTTTCTGATAATTTCAAAGCCAACAAAGGCAGATTACCATGGCCTGTAGAAAATGGTAGAATTTCTCAAAAATTCGGAGATCAGCCCCATCCAATAGAAAAATCCATTAAAGTACACAACAACGGAATTGAAATTACAACCAATGCCAATTCTAATGCCAGAGCCGTTTTTGACGGTGAAGTTTCGAATGTTTATGTAATTACACCAACACAAATGTCTGTTGTAATACAACATGGAGATTTTTTTACAGCCTACATTAACTTAAGTTCTGTAAATGTATCCAAAGGAGATAAAGTAAAAATCAAGCAAAACATCGGAACTATAAGAACCAGCACAGATACAGGAAGAACAACATTAAAGTTCCTGATTTCTCAAAACATAACCTATGTTAATCCGCAAAGCTGGTTGACGCCGTTTTAAAAAAAATACCGCAAATTCACAAATTAAAACATTTGTGAATTTGCGGTAAAATATTTTTTAGCTGAACCCTAAAGCTCGTTCAGCATTTTCGAAATTTCATCTAATTTTGGAGTTAAGATAATTTCAATTCTTCTGTTTTTGGCTTTTCCTTCTGCTGTTTCATTTGAAGAAAGCGGAGCATACTCACCTCTTCCCGCTGCAGTTAAGTTTTGTTTTAAAATATTTTTGTTCTCTGTAAGAATTGCCACGATTGCGGTTGCTCTTTTAGTAGACAAATCCCAATTATTTTCTATTGAACCCATGGCTCCGGCAAATTTATCATTGTCTGTATGTCCTTCTATTAAAACCGAAATATCCGGATTATCCGCCAAAACTTTTCCTACCTCGACTACAGCTTTCTTACCTTCTGTTCCTACAGCCCAGCTTCCTGTTTGAAACAAAAGTTTATTTTCCATAGAAACATATACTTTCCCGTTTTTGTGTTCAACCGTAAGTCCTTTTCCTTCAAAAGCATTTAAAGCTTTGGATAAAGTTTCTTTCAGCTTGTTCATTGCAGCTTCTTTGGAAGCAATCATATTTTCAAGTTCTGTAACCCTGTTTGATCTTTCCTGAAATTCTGCCATAAGTTTATTCAATCTTTCTTGTTCGGCAGCAAGTGCTTTTTCTTTTGTTTCTAATTGAGCAAGAAGCGCTCTGTTCTTATCCATATTGGACTTTAGTGCTTCATCACTATTTTTCTCTAATGCAGAATAAGAACTTTGCAAGTTTTTGAGATTATTATTTGCAGCAGCATAATCTGCTGCCAATTGGTCTCTTTCTGCTTTGAGTTTGTCGTATTCTTTTTGAAGATTTGCCTGATCTAATTCCAATTTGTTTTTGGCTTTAACCAAATTTTCATTTTCATCGGTAGCTTTTCTGTTTTCTTTTTTAAGTTGAGCATATTTGTTTTCTAAATCGGTGTAGAGTTTTTTAGACACACACGAGGTAGAAAGTGCCACAACTAGCAGGGCAAGTGAAATTCGTTTTATCATTTTAGTGGTTTTATATTGTTTTATTTTTATATTTAGAGTTGCGATCAACTAATAAACTTTGTTTATATCCATCTTTTCTGTCGGCAAAATAAAGACTTCTTTGACAGACGCTTCTTATAAAATTTCTATCATTACCGGACAATGATCCGAATGTTTGGCTTCAGGCAGGATAAGCGCTCTTTGTAGCCGGTCTTGTATGTTATTGCTTACTAATATATAATCAATCCTCCATCCTTTGTTATTACCCCTTGCTCCGGCTCTGTAACTCCACCATGTATAATGATGCGGATCTTTGTTGAAATGTCTGAAGCTGTCTGTAAATCCGTTTTTCATAAACAGATCCAGCCAGGCTCTTTCTTCCGGCAGAAATCCCGAAACTGTTTTATTTCTTATAGGATCATGAATATCGATGGCTTCGTGACAAATATTATAGTCTCCGCAAATAATTAAATTGGGCAGTTCTTTTTTAAGATTAATTATGTAATCCTGAAATTCCCGCATATAAGTAAATTTATGATCGAGGCGTGCGATATTTGTCCCCGAAGGAAGATACAGGCTCATTACAGAATAATTATCAAAATCTAACCGGAGGTTTCTACCTTCAAAATCCATATAATCTATACCGGTTCCTATCACAACATTGTTGGGTTGGATTTTAGAAAGTACCGCAACTCCACTGTACCCTTTTTTTTGAGCCGAAAAAAAATAATTGTACTTATATCCTAACTCTTCAAATGATTCTACAGGAATTTGATCTTGTGTCGCCTTGATCTCTTGTAAACAAATTATATCCGGAGCGGCTTGTGCTAACCAATCCAAAAAACCTTTTGTAATGGCTGCCCGAATACCATTTACATTATACGAAATTATCTTCATAAAATATTGCTTTCTGCTTTTTCAAAAGTAATAAAAAGGTTGGATTTTTTTTGAAATAAAAAATTATAAAGAAAAAAAATATTTTAAAAATGTTCTCTATTTATTTATTGACATGTTTTGTTATCTTTGTTTTTCTACAAAAAAAGATTTTATAAATGGGTTTAGTAACCGCTAAAGAAGTTGCCAAAGCAATAAATGTTGAAAAGTATGGATTTATAGGTACTTTTTTGGGATGGTTATTAATGAAAATTCTTAAAATTTCTACATTAAATAAAATTTACGACAGAAATAAACAATTGTCCGGAGTAGCTTTTTTGAATGCGATTTTAGATGAATTTCAGATAAAATTTGAAATTCCGGATGAAGATCTGAAGCGATTACCCAAAGACGGAGCATATATAACCATATCAAACCATCCGCTGGGAGGTATTGATGGGATTCTGCTTTTAAAGATGATGGTAGAACGTGAACCTAATTTTAAAATTATCGCCAACTTTCTCCTACATAGAATAGATCCTATGAAGCCTTATATTATGCCTGTAAATCCTTTTGAAAATCACAAGGATGCCAAATCCAGTGTAATTGGACTCAAAGAAACCCTAAGGCATTTGAGTGATGGAAAGCCATTAGGAATGTTTCCCGCAGGAGAAGTTTCTACTTACAAAGATGGCAAATTTGTTGTAGATAAAGCTTGGGAAGAAGGAGCAATAAAAGTAATTAGAAAAGCACAAGTTCCTGTGGTTCCTATTTATTTCCATGCAAAAAACAGCAGATTATTTTATTTTTTATCCAAAATTTCTCCAACATTAAGAACGGCAAAACTTCCATCCGAGTTGTTAACTCAAAAAAACAGAGTAATAAAAGTACGAATAGGAAAGCCCATTTCTGTTACAGAACAAAATGAGCATTCGACATTAGAAGAATACTGCGAATTTCTTCGTAAAAAAACTTATATGTTGGCAAACCCTTTTGAAAAGGAAACCAAATTAATTCCTACGCCAAGTATAAAAATCCCTAAGAGTCCTAAGCAAATAGTAAATGCCGCTAATCAGGAAAAAATAATTTCTGAAGTAGAAAACCTTCGTCATCTGGATAAACGCTTACTACAAAGCAAAAATTACGAAGTATTTTTTGCTGAAGCCCGGCATATTCCTAATATCTTACACGAAATAGGCAGACTACGCGAGATTACTTTTAGAGAAGTTGGAGAAGGAACAAACGAATCGATAGATATAGACAAATTCGATCAATATTACCGTCATATGTTTTTGTGGGACGACGAAGCAAAGACCATTGCAGGAGCATACAGAATGGGATTAGGGTCGGAAATTTTTTCTAAACATGGAATTTCCGGATTCTATCTGAGTGAATTATTTAGATTTGAATCTGAATTATATACAATGATGAGTCAATCTATAGAAATGGGTCGTGCTTTTATCGTAAAAGAGTACCAGCAAAAGCCTATGCCTCTTTTCTTATTATGGAAAGGAATCGTTCACACCACACTTAGATTTCCAGAACACAAATTCTTAATTGGAGGGGTAAGTATCAGTAATCAGTTTTCGGAATTTTCAAAATCATTAATGATTGAGTTCATGAAATCAAACTACTATGATCCTTACATTGCCCAATATGTTCATCCCAATAAAGAATTTAAAGTAAAACTTAAAGACGAGGATAAGGATTTTATTTTTGATGAAGCAGAATCTGATCTGAATAAATTTGATAAAATTATTGATGAGCTCGAACCAGGAAGCTTACGCCTGCCTGTTTTAATAAAAAAATACATCAAGCAAAATGCAAGGGTTGTGGCTTTTAACGTAGATCCATTGTTCAATAATGCTGTAGATGGATTAATGTACATTAGAATTGCTGATATTCCTGAAAGCACAATGAAACCCGTAATGGAAGAATTTCAGGCAGAACTTGAGCGTAAATTAGCAGAAAGAGGGGAGTTATAATATCTAAGACTTCAATCTGTTGCTTACAAATTCTATTTCTGTTTTATGATGAGGTGCAGGTTTACCGTTTGAATCAAGGTTTACCATTGTTATACTATCTATAGTAATAATTGTTTCTCGGGTCATAATGTTTCTTGCTTCACATTTTAAAGTAAGTGAAGTATTGCCAAATTTTACCACATCTATTCCGATTTCTATAATATCACCTTGTCTGGCAGAACTCCTGAAGTTTATTTCTGAAAGATGTTTCGTAACAACTCCCGGATTATCCAGCTGAATTATCGAATATAAAGCCAGTTCCTCATCAATCCAAGCCAGTAATTTACCTCCGAATAAAGTCCCGTTTGGATTTAAATCTTCTGGTTTTACCCACTTTCTGGTATGAAATCTCATAAATTATAGTATTTTTCAGTAAATTTAATGTTTTATCACATACTACATCTATGTTTCTTCTGATTTTTTTAAACTGAAAAACCAAAAACAATCATTTTAATTAATTGATTTTGAAGTGTTAATAAAAATAAAACAAAATAACTTCTTCAAATCTTAAATTTGGCATAAAACTTGTTTAAAACATTCTAAAAATTGCTGTGTTTTTATAATTTACATCTAAGGAGCATAAATTACTGCATTAAAAATAGTGATATGACTATCAAAATATCTGAATAAATGCTTTAAATGTAATTTTGAATGTGAATTTTATAAACTTTAGCTCTTTTTTTTAAATTTTTTGTTAAAAATGTTTTAAGCCAAACTTATTATAACTTATTTTGTACACAAATTAATCGATAAATTTATGAAAAAGATTTTATTTACATTAACAACTGTTTTAACAATGTCTGCAGGATTTGCACAAACAGTTGAAGAATCAAACGAGAAAAATAATTCATTAGATTACAACAAGTGGTCTATTGAATTGAATGGAGGAGTAAACAAGTTTCAAAGACCGGCAACCGGAGGTCACTTTACAACAACTCCATCACCTTGGAACGCTGATTTAGGTGTTCGTTATATGTTCAATAACAAATTCGGTTTGAAATTGGATGTTGGCTATGATAAATTTACAGGAGCAGATAAATCTATCGATTTTGACACACACTTGTATAGAACCAATTTGCAGGCAGTTGCGAACTTGGGTAGAATTATGAGTTTTGAAACCTGGACCAATACTATTGGTTTATTGGCTCACGGAGGTTTTGGTTATGCACAATTAAAAAGTGATAACCATAATTTTACTGACAGAATGGGAACTTTTATGGTAGGTTTAACTCCACAATTAAGACTTTCAAACAGAGTTGCATTGACAGGAGATTTTACTACTATTTTAACCGCTAAGCAAGACAAAGCGTTCGATGGTGCTTCAAGTAACAATGGAAGAGGTTTTAACGGGATCTTGTTTCAAGGATCTATTGGTTTGACCTTCTACTTGGGAGGTCACGAAAAACATGCTGACTGGGTTAGCTTAGACTCTCCATTACAGGATGAATTAGCTGAACTTGAAGAAAGATTGGCTACAATAGAGAGAGGATTAACAGATTCTGATCAAGATGGTGTGCCGGATATGTTTGATGCAGAACCAAATTCTATCGCAGGAGTGGCTGTAGACACAAAAGGTAGATCTATTGATAGAAATAATAATGGTGTTCCAGATGAGCTAGAAAGCTATTTAGATGCTAAATACGGAAATATCTCTAATGCTTCAGGTGCTTCAGGAAGTGGATTGAATGTAAAAGACTTGATCAATGAAGGATATGTAAATGTATACTTTGACTTCAATTCGACGACTCCAACTAAAGATTCTGCTGCAGGAATTAACTTCTTGGTAAATTACTTAAAAGCAAATCCATCTGCGTCGGCTGATGTAGTAGGTTATGCTGATGAAATCGGAAGTGAAAGCTACAATAAAACATTATCTGAAAAACGAGCTCAGAACGTAAAACAAATTTTAGTTGATTCAGGTATTTCGGCTTCCAGACTAAATGTAATTGGAAACGGAGAAGATGCTTCGGTAAACAAAGATTCTAAAGGAGCTAGAAACATTGTAAGAAGAGTTACTTTTAAAATCAAATAATTATTTTAAAGTAGATAAATATTAAAATCTGTCAAAGCTGTTTCAATTGAAACAGCTTTTTCATTTATTGGAGGGTACCGGATTATCATCATTATTACTACAGCTTGCTACTAGCAAAAATACAACTACTGCAAAAATGTTTTTTATTGTTTTCATAATTATTGTTTTTTCTAGGAAATACGATTAGATTTTAAGACCTAGAACATTTTAGTTTACAAGCCATAGATAAAAGACAGCGGTTTATAGCAACCGCCATCTTAAATTTATAGAACACCAAAACTCTCAAAACTTACATCCCTGTCTCTGCCGCCCATACCACAAAAGGATAAGTCTCCATTTGTGTAATCCAGGATTCCTCGGTACCCTCCGGAACCTCTATATACAAAGTCCTATTAAGGTTGTGTGTATCTTCGAGACCTAATGTAGAAATAAGATTAACAAAATCAGCTTGATTGGCTGGAGTCATATTAAATAGTGTTAAAGAAATCCTTATACGGTTATATTCCGTTTGATAATACATCTTCTCCGGTTTGGCCCTATCATAGGCACTTATATTAATATAGGGTTTTTGGTTAAACAAATCTACCAGCTCCTCTACCTGATTCTCTACCTGATCCGGAGTAACATTATTAAAATAATACGAAAAATCATGAACCTGCTTTATCTCAAAATCCAAATTGCCTAATGTAGCAAAAACTTCGCCTATTGGTGTTTCTTTTTTTATGCCAACACCAAGATTGCCTTCGGGACATGCAGGAATAACAATACTGCTTGTAAAAAAAATAGGTTTTGGAGACTTTGGAATTTTTATGATGTAATATTGCAGGTATGATTCTCCTATAAAACCAAAACAAGAGTCCCACGGTGTTTCTACATATAGAATATCAATTACCAAATTTTCTAAATTTTCAGTGACTGAAATAATCTTTACATCCTGGTAAGGATGTATGCAACGTTTGAAGGAGGCTATTATCTGATACTCATCAAAATCTATAACTGTTTCGGAAAATTGTGCTGTTGCCGTACCCATAGTGGTTAGAAAATTTGTCCAATCGGCTTCATTGTCAATAATAAAATTTTCAAGACCGCCTTCTTCAAGAGCTATATTTAGAATACTATTTGGAGGATAATCTATAAAAAACCAATCTGCTATCAAAACGGGTGTTATTTCTTGAGGAAATACCTCTGGATCTTCGGGTGTTGTGTCGTCATTATTGTTGCAACTTACTACTAGCAAAAAGGCAACTACTGTAAAAAGGTTTTTTATTGTTTTCATACTATTGCTGTTTATTGTTTGATTAAAGTTTTAGCATCTATAATTTGTAATTGAAAGACAGCAGTTTAATAGCAACCGCCATCTTAAATTTATAGAACACCAAAACTCTCAAAACTTACATCCCTGTCTCTGCCGCCCATACCACAAAAGGATAAGTCTCCATTTGTGTAATCCAGGATTCCTCGGTACCCTCCGGAACCTCTATATACAAAGTCCTATTAAGGTTGTGTGTATCTTCGAGACCTAATGTAGAAATAAGATTAACAAAATCAGCTTGATTGGCTGGAGTCATATTAAATAGTGTTAAAGAAATCCTTATACGGTTATATTCCGTTTGATAATACATCTTCTCCGGTTTGGCCCTATCATAGGCACTTATATTAATATAGGGTTTTTGGTTAAACAAATCTACCAGCTCCTCTACCTGATTCTCTACCTGATCCGGAGTAACATTATTAAAATAATACGAAAAATCATGAACCTGCTTTATCTCAAAATCCAAATTGCCTAATGTAGCAAAAACTTCGCCTATTGGTGTTTCTTTTTTTATGCCAACACCAAGATTGCCTTCGGGACATGCAGGAATAACAATACTGCTTGTAAAAAAAATAGGTTTTGGAGACTTTGGAATTTTTATGATGTAATATTGCAGGTATGATTCTCCTATAAAACCAAAACAAGAGTCCCACGGTGTTTCTACATATAGAATATCAATTACCAAATTTTCTAAATTTTCAGTGACTGAAATAATCTTTACATCCTGGTAAGGATGTATGCAACGTTTGAAGGAGGCTATTATCTGATACTCATCAAAATCTATAACTGTTTCGGAAAATTGTGCTGTTGCCGTACCCATAGTGGTTAGAAAATTTGTCCAATCGGCTTCATTGTCAATAATAAAATTTTCAAGACCGCCTTCTTCAAGAGCTATATCTGGAAGACTATCTGGATTTTCTATAAAAAACCAATCTGCTATCAAAACTGGTGTTATTTCTTGGGGAAATACCTCTGGATCTTCGGGTGTTGTGTCGTCATTACTACTACAACTTGCTACTAGCAAAAAGGTAACTGCTGCAAAAACGGTTTTTAGTGTTTTCATATTGTTGAGATTTATTGTTTTATTAAAGTTTTAGCATCTATAATTTGTAATTGAAAGACAGCGGTTTAATAGCAACCGCCATCTTAAATTTATTAGATTTATAGAACACCAAAACCTTTAGGGGTTATAGCTCCTCAGCCCAATTCACAAAAGGATACGTCATCATTTGAGTTGTCCAATAGGCTTCTGTACCGTCGGGAACAACTAAATACATAATTTTAGTTTGTACTTGTTGGTCTTCTAACTCCAATGAAGAAATAATCCCTAGAAAATCGGTCTGATTGGCAAGATTCATATTATAAAGATTAAATGAAATCTTTATCCTGTTAAATGATTCTTCATATACGACATAGGTGCCTAAACCATTTCCGCTCATATAGATTTTTTGGCTGAATAGATCAATCAAATAATCTACATCTTCCGGAGTGGCATTATTATAAAAATAAGAAAGTCCATCAGCTTTCCTTATCTCAAAATCCAAATCATTCAAGGTGTTGAACACTTCGCTTATTGGCGTTTCCTTTTTTATACCAATTGCAAAATTAGCTCCTGATGGACTTTCGGGACACTCAGGAATAACAATGCTGTTTTCAAATTGAATAGGTTTTGGCGATTTTGTGATTTTTATGATGTAGTATTTTCTCTCGGTAGTACCTGTATGACCAAAACAAGAATTTTCTTCCGACTCGGTATATTGAACTTGGGTCGTAATATGTTGCTCATGTTCAATGACAGAAGTTACTTCCACATCCTCAACTCCGCTCCCTCCGGCATAATAGTCAAATAATGCTATTACCTGGAATTCTCCAAAATCGATATCGGTTTCCGAAAAATGGGAAACTTCTGTTCCCATAGTCGTTACAAAATCTGCCCAATCGGTATCATTGTCAATAATTATATTGGTACGTTCCGGAGCAATATCCGGAAAGTTATTAAAAAGCACACGATGTGCTATCAAAACTGGTGTTATTTCCTGAGGGAATACCTCTGGATCTTCGGGTGTTGTGTCGTCATTACTACTACAACTTGCTACTAGCAAAAAGGCAACTACTGCAAAAAGGTTTTTTATTGTTTTCATACTATTGCTATTTATTGTTTGATTAAAGTTTTGGCATCGATAATTTCTCCATCGCAAACCAAGGCAACGGTATAGAAGCCCATTGGATAGTTGCTGATGTTGATTGTGGTCTCGCTCGAAGTAACATCCAGGATATAGTTGTTTGATGTTTCGTTGTTTCCGTAATATCCGATAATCATTAAATAGGCCGAAGTTACTTCGTTCAATTTATAATTAACCGTAACTGTATTGATGGCAGGATTAGGAGCTATAACATCCAGAGTACTTGGTTTTATGGTTACCTCTACTTCTGTATAGTCCTTGAATCCGTCAACGGTTGAAATTACTTCGAGTTTGTATTTATCGGCTACTGCATTGGCAATTTGAAGTTCTTTTCCTTGATAAATTAAATTTCCTTCGCTATCATACCAGTTATATTCGGCAGGCTCATTGATGTCTTCTGCCGTGATGGTAATGGGTTGATTCAAATCGGTTTCTTTATCTCCGCCTGCATCTGCATAAAAAGGAGTTCGTGGATATTTTTGTATCTTATAGGTTTCTCCTCCAAAAATTGCTCCTTGAGCATTTTTCTGGATAACATGATAAAGATATTCTTCCTTATCTGTAATTTCCTTTGTTAAAAAATTAAATCTCAAGCCCAATGTGCCTATTTGCTTTGCATCAAATTTAAGGTCTTCTAAAACAGCTTCGTCTCCGGTGATGATGAGTTTATTATCCTCTTTTGTGGTTTTCATATTAACAGAATGCCTGCCTCCTTTGTCCCATGCTTCAAATAAGTTTTCGTCGAGAGTAATGGTAACTTCGGCATCTTCAAAAATCTTTTTTCCAGTTTCTCTATCTTCTGCCTTAAAGGTCAATGTATATTGTGTAGCATTGGTTAAAGGATTTCCAGTTGCTATCATTCCGCCAATTTCATTTTCTGATTGTTCTGGATCTATGGTTATAACGGTGATGTTTTTCCATGCAATGTTATTATTATTTGCAACGTTTGCAGTCAAACTATTGTTTACCTCAGGAAAAGCCATGGGGTCCTGGCTTGAGACAATTTTTGTTAGAAGACAAAAATGCCAAGGATCGTCTCCTCCATATTGGGCAGGATCAGGGACCATCCACGGAAATTTTATGATTGCTTCTTCTCCTGGCTGTATAACAGGAATATTCTGCATTCCCAGAAAGGCACCCATTGACGCACCTGTTTCCGGATAGGTAACTCCTCCGGTCCAAGGGCTTGGCCATGATAAAGCCGAAGAGGCTTTTGCCCAATGCAAAGTAAGTTGTTCTGTTCCTGTAGAGGCCACACAACTTTTATTGATTACACGAACACAAACATAGTTTGGCGTGGCAGGATCATAAATTGGATTTTGATGTTCTGCTACATCATCCTGCTGATTTCTAACCCAAATGTCGTCACTTGTCCACACATAAGGTGTTACGGTATTAGGCTCAATACCCAAGTCTGCAGGAGAATCTTTTACATACAAATCTAAAGTAGGGGAATACATATTCTGTGCCATCACTACTGCGGCATGAGCATCTACCAAGCCGTATCCCATTTCTTGATTCCACGTTCCGTTTGGTCGTCCTGCAGTGGTAACATACGAATAATTGCCTACTTTTTTGGCCGTTTTTTCTATAATAGTACCAACTGCCTTTGAGGTTAAACATGGGTTTACAGAAAGCATTAGTGCTGCTATACCTGCTACTTGTGGTGCTGCAGAGGAACTTCCATTAAAACCTAAAGTATAATCTGAATCTGCTACAAATTCATAATAATTATATGGAGGAAGATATCCATATAATGCAGTAAGGTCAAGATTGTTATTATTATCGGTTCCTACGATTTTAACCCCAGGAGCCATAACATCTAATGTAGTGCCAAACCTACTACCCCAATCTATTTCTCCATCACAAGAAACCACAGGTGTAAACGTTTTTCTTTCAGCACAAGGGCTCATGGCTCCAACCACCATAATATCCGGATGAACATAAGCAGGATGAGACACTCCAGTTCCATTAGGAAATGTGGTAGTAATATTATGCGAACAGAACACAACTACACAACCTTTGCCGTTTCTTCCCAATGTCATTGCATCGATTATTGCTTGGTTAAGCACTGCTGATTCTGTACCCCCTCCCCATGAACAATTTATAACGTCTATTCCTTCATCGATAGCCCAATCAAAACCACTTTTTATCTTCGAGGCTGTTTGAGAATCTAGATACATACTAATAGAAACAATATCTGCTTCTGGAGCTACACCACTCATTCCGATACCATTATTTTGTACTGCTCCAACAATTCCTGCAACTGGGGTGCCGTGTCTCCCTCTAACTTTTGCTCCTGGAGCCATTGTTTCGGCATCAAAACCAAGCCCTAAAACGTTAGCGGCTAAATCGGGATGGTCCATCTCGAAACCATGATCAAAAATGGCCACTTTTACATTTGCTCCTTTTGTGATGTCCCAAGCGGGTTCAACATTAATATCCATCCCTACAGTACCTCCGTATTGTCCTGTGTTTTTTAATCCCCATTGATCAGCATAAAGTGGGTCGTTAGGCGATAGCATTGTGTTTTGATTTGGGAAATTAACCTCCTTGTTTGCTACTTCATTGTCACTACCGCCAGAAGCTGTAGCTAAATGAAAAACAAATTCGGGCTCGGAAATTTCAAACAAGCCTGTTTCATAAAACAAGTTGGCATATTCTAAAGAGTTCAAAGGATTATTTTTAGCACAGCTAAGTATATATAAATTAGCACTGTGCTTGTCTTTTCCTAAAACTTCAAGATTATGAGTTTGGGCAAGATTATAAAGCACCGCCTGGCTTGTTTGTGGTTTCAGTTTTACATAAAAGTTATTAGTCAAACCTAATGGGGTTTCCGTCTAACGTTTTATAGCAAGGAGATGCCTTTGTTATATTTGAATTTCCATTTAACGTATTAACAAACCCAATGTAGGTAGCAGAATTACTCTGTATAGTACTTTTTGTTTTAAGTTCGACATAATAATTCTTTAGATTGATTCTAGCCTGAGCTTGTGGGTCTGTTGTCGTTACATAGGTTCGGTTTCTAATTTCGGTAACTTCAGAAACAGATTCATACTTATCTGAATAAGCTGTAAAATTATTGTTTTTAACAGATTGATTTACAGCAATCCTACCTCTGTCGATGTCTATAAAAATTTTCTCATTAAAGTAATAGTAATAAGTTTGAGCTCTAGTTATTTGCGACATCCCCAATAATATCAGCAAGTAAATGTAGTTTTTCATTTTTTTAGATTGTTTTAAATTGTTTTTGATTCCATATCTAAAAAATTCTTCCGTTACTCACACTGCAGTTGCTTTGACAATCAAATTTTTAGAAATATTTAACAAACATACAGGGTTTCTGTTAAAATGCTTATTCCATTTTGGAATAATGGGAATATTTTTATAATTCAGATGGTGTTTCAGATGGTGTTAAAAAGTTAGTAAAAGTGAAAATATTTAAAAAAAATACTCTATTTAATCTCCATCACAACCTATAATAATGGTGTTTGTAGTAAACTCTATCGGCTTGGATGATTTTGGAATTTTTATGATATAGTAAGGCCAAGCACCTGGCCAACCTGGCGAACCACTAATGCAATTTGGATCTAAAAGAGTATATTGTACATTAATGGTTATGTTTTCCATGTATTCAACAACTGAAATAATTTGAACATCTTCAGGTCCAAAAGGAGATAAAGTCCCAAATGATGCTATAACCTGAAAATCATCAAAGTTTATATTAGTTTCTGAATAAAGATAAGGAGACCAAGGGTCGTTTTCCATAAATGTTATCCAATCGTCTTCGTTGGTAATAATTAAATTTTCGTTATTACCTGATAATCCAAATGGAAGCTCATGAATAACATAATCCGCAATTACTGTAAACTCCACTTCTTGAGGAAAAGAGTTGGTGGGGTCGTTATTACTTTCATCATCACTACAGCTTATAAAAGCAAAGAGTGAAATAAAAAGAACTAGAAGTATTTTTGTTTTCATAGTTATATGGTTTTGGGGTTAGTAATAATTACACTGCTTTTTGTTTCCATATCTAAAAAATTCTTCCGTTTACTCACACTGCAGTTGCTTTGACAATCAAACTTTTTAGATGCCAAATATTAGCCTTACAAACATACAGGGTTTCCGTTCAGATGCTTATTCCATTTTGGAATAATGGAAGTATTTTTTTATTTTTTTCAAAAAATTTTGCAGTCTAAAAACTATTATTATTTTTGTAGTATTACCCCTAAGGAATTATTGAATAACGGAAACGAGAAATCGTTTCATAAAATTTTTAATATGAAAAAAGGGGTATGCAGTAAAATAAAGGATTTAAGAGAAGAGAAGGGTTTCTCTCAGGAAATCGTTGCCGAAAAGTTGAATATTTCTCAGAGCAGTTACTCAAAAAAAGAAATGGGCAAACAAAAATTCTCCTTGGAGGAGATTGAAAGAATTGCTTTAATCTTTGGGGTTTCCTTGACTACAATAATACAAAACACTTGATCAACTCTATCAAATACAAAATCCCGTTCACCATAGCGAACGGGATTTTATTTAATTGACTTTCGTCAGAGTATTATAATTCCAATGCTTTTTTAGCATCTCCGTTCATTAGCAATTCTACCGGATTTTCCAATCCTTCTTTTACTGCTACAAGGAAACCAACAGATTCACGACCATCGATAATTCTATGATCATAAGAAAGCGCCACATACATCATTGGATGAATTTCTACTTTACCATTTACGGCAATCGGACGTTCGATGATGTTGTGCATCCCTAAAATTCCGGATTGTGGCGGGTTGATGATTGGTGTAGAAAGCATACTCCCGAAAACACCACCATTAGAAATTGTAAATGTTCCGCCTGTCATATCATCAACAGTAATTTGTCCGTCTCTAGCCTTTATTGCCAGACGTTTGATTTCGGCTTCAACACCACGGAAAGTAAGATTTTCAGCATTTCTTACAACAGGAACCATCAAACCTTTAGGTCCGGAAACGGCTACTGAAATATCACAGAAATCATAAGAAATTTTTTGATCTCCATTGATCATAGAATTTACATCTGGATACAATTGCAATGCTCTTGTTACTGCTTTCGTAAAGAATGACATGAAGCCTAAGCTCACACCTCCGTGTTTTGCTTTGAAAGCATCTTTATATTGATTTCTTACTATATTTATCGGGGTCATATTAACCTCGTTAAATGTGGTAAGCATAGCTGTTTCATTTTTAGCCGAAACTAATCTTTCTGCTACTTTTCTTCTTAGCATAGAAAGTTTAGTTTGGTTAGAACTTCTGTTTCCTCCGGTTGGAGTTCCCATAGAAACATTTGCATTTATTGCATCTTCTTTGGTTACTCTGCCGTCTTTTCCTGTGCCTTTTACTTCAGAAGCAGAAATACCTTTTTCGTCCAGAATTTTCTTTGCCGCAGGAGACGGGGTTCCTGAAGCATAAGTAGCTGGAGCTGGATCTACTACCTTTTTTTCTTCTGCTTTTGGAGCTTCTGCCACTTGTTTTTCTTCTTTTGCAGGTGCCGCACCACTATTAGGTTTTGCCGCACTTGTATCAATCAGGCAAACTACAGCTCCAACAGCAACCGCATCACCTTCTTCTGCTTTTAGGGTAATGATTCCGCTTGCTTCTGCCGGAAGTTCTAATGTTGCTTTATCAGAGTCTACTTCTGCAATAGCTTGGTCTTTTTCTACATAATCGCCATCTTTTACAAGCCATGTCGCGATTTCAACTTCTGTAATAGATTCTCCCGGAGAAGGGACTTTCATTTCTAAAATCATCTGTATATAATTTTATTGTATATTATTTTAAATCTTTAATCTTCAAATTTACTAAAATTTTCAGCTAAATAAGTTTTTATCAAAAACCATTGCTATTGCTGCTGCATGGCGTTTTTTAGCCCTTGCATAACTTCCTGCTGCCGGTGCACTATATGCCTTTAAGGCTGCCAATCTTAGTTTTACTAAATCGAAATTGGTTAACATATAGCCGTATGCTCCCATATTTCTTGGCTCTTCTTGTGCCCAAACATAATCATCTGCATTCGGGTAACTTGCTATAATTGCTTTAAGCTGTTCTATTGGCAGTGGGAATAATTGTTCTATTCTTACAAATGCTACGTCATTTCTTCCTTTTGCTTCTCTTTCTGCCAATAAATCATAATAAAATTTTCCTGTACAAAAAACCAGTGTTTTTACTGTTTCTTTGTTTATGCTTGTATCATCGATTGTTTCCTGAAAACTTCCATTAGCAAATTCATCCATTGAAGATACAACTAACGGGTGACGTAATAAACTTTTGGGAGTGAAAATAATTAATGGTTTTCTAAAAGTAGATTTCATCTGTCTTCTTAGCAAATGGTAAAAGTTTGCCGGTGTCGTACAATCTGCTACATACATATTTTCGTTGGCACACATTTGTAAATATCTTTCCATTCTCGCCGACGAATGTTCTGCTCCTTGTCCTTCATAACCATGAGGAAGTAGCATTACCAGACCGTTTTGATTATTCCATTTGTCCTCTGCGGCAGAGATATATTGATCGATCATAATTTGTGCCCCATTGCTGAAATCTCCAAACTGTGCTTCCCAAATTGTAAGGGTTTTCGGGCTTGCCAACGCATATCCGTAATCGAATCCTACAACTCCGTATTCTGAAAGTAATGAATTGTATATGTAGAATTTTCCTTTTTGATTATTGAGATGTTGTAAAAGAATTACTTCTTCTTCAGAATCTTCTACTTTTACAACAGCATGGCGATGAGAAAAGGTTCCTCTTTCTACGTCTTGTCCTGAGATCCTTACATCATAACCTTCGGTTAGTAATGTTCCGTAAGCCAGCCATTCTGCCATAGCCCAATCCATTTTATCAGATTCATAAACCATTGCTTTTCTATCATTGAAAAGTTTTTGAATTTTACTGATAAATTTCTTGTCTTCAGGTAAGGTAGTGATTGTTTTTGCGATATCCATCAACCCTTCTTTTGGGTAAGTCGTATCGATTTTTTCCAACATCCCTTTTGCATCTGCTTGTTTGAATCCTTCCCATTCATTTTGCATAAAAGGAGTAATTACAGTAAGATCTTTCTTACGTGAGGCTTCAAGGTTTTCTTCTAATTTGGCTTTATATTCTGTTTCAATATTTTTTACGTATTGATTGTCTATAATCCCTGCCTGAATCAGTTTTGCTGTATATAAATCTCTTGGGTTTTGATGTTTAGAAATAATTTTATACAATTTCGGTTGTGTAAAACGCGGTTCGTCTCCTTCGTTATGTCCGTATTTTCTATATCCCAAAAGATCAATAAAAACATCGCTGCCAAATTGCATTCTGTAATCTAAAGCAAACAACATCGAGTGTACAACTGCTTCTGTATCGTCTGCATTAACATGTAATACCGGCGACAATGTAACTTTAGCAATATCTGTACAATAAGTAGATGACCGTGCATCCAGATAATTGGTTG
>CAZSOC010000008.1:0-46032 GCA_964608415.1 uncultured Flavobacterium sp. | reverse complement strand
TGTAAATCCTACCTGATTATTAATTACAATATGAATCGTTCCTCCTGTTTTGTATCCGTCAAGCTGTGCCATCTGAACAATCTCGTAAACGATCCCTTGTCCTGCAACTGCTGCGTCTCCGTGTAAGGCTATAGGTAAAACTTTTGAAGGATCATCAGGAAAATAATGATCTTGCTTGGCTCTGGTAATTCCTTCAATTACTGCTCCAACAGTTTCTAAATGTGATGGATTTGGAGCTAAATTAATATTGATACTTTTACCTGTTTTGGTTTTTCTTTCTGAGGTTAAACCGAGGTGGTATTTTACGTCACCATCAAAAAGCACATCATCATCATAATCTTTTCCATCAAATTCCGAGAAAATGTCCTGCGTAGATTTTCCAAAAATATTTGCCAATACGTTTAATCGGCCACGGTGCGCCATTCCCATTACAAATTGCTCTACTCCTTTTTCTGCTGCTGCATCGATAAGTGCATCCAGTCCCGGAATTAAAGACTCTCCTCCTTCAAGTGAAAAACGTTTTTGTCCTACATATTTTGTATGAAGGAAATTTTCAAAGGCAACTGCTTCGTTAAGTTTTCCTAAAATATTTTTTTTCTGCTCGTCTGTAAATTTTGGTAAATTGTCGTTGTACCCGATTTTATCCTGAATCCATTGAATAACTTCCGGTTTACGAATATACATATATTCCACTCCTATATGCTGACAGTAAATATTGTCCAGATGTGAAATAATTTCCTGTAAAGTACATGGGGCTATTTTCATTGCTTTGGCAGCATCAAAAACAGTATTCAAATCGATCTTTGAAAGCCCGAAATTTTCTAAGCTTAAATCCGGAGAGTAGGTTCTTCTGTCTCGAACCGGGTTTGTTTTAGTAAACAAATGACCTCTCGTTCTGTATGCATCGATTAATTTTAAAACATTGAACTCCTTTTGAAGTTTGTCCGAAATTGCAGAAAAATCCTGATCATTTGCTGCAAACGCCATTTGCACTGCTGGATTTTCCTCATTATATGTTGTCATTCCAAAATCAAAACCCTGAAAGAAGCTTCTCCAACTTGGTTCTATACTATCTGGATTTGATAGATATTGCTCATAAAGTTCTGCGAAAAATTCTGTATGAGCTGCGTTTAAAAAGGAAAACCTATCCATATCTTCTGTTGTATGTACTTAAATATGTTAAAAAAATTTTTGCAAAAGTACAATATTTAGTACAAAGTAAGTATTTATTTATACTTTTATCCTTTAAACTTATCTTAATTTTTAAAGATGAAATTTATGAAATCTAATTCAATTAAAATCAATCTCTTATTTTTGTTTTTAACCTGTAATTTTTTTGCTATTCAGGCTCAAAATCCAACAAAAAACAAGCCCTCCTTTTGGGACAATGTTCAATTTGGCGGTGGGTTGGGTTTAAACATCGGAAATCGTTTCACTGAAATCACAATCGCACCTGGGGCAATTTATAATTTCAACGAGTTTTTTGCTGCAGGAGTAGGATTACAATATAGTTATATCGACTTTAAAGAAGAGTATAAATCTAATTTGTATGGAGGAAGTTTAATCGCCCTTACCAATCCGTTTCCGGAAATTCAGATTTCTGCTGAACTGGAGCAGATTTATGCCAATATCAATTTTGAATACATTGATGTCAATAAAAAATTCTGGAATACAGCATTGTTTCTAGGAATCGGTTTTAGAACAAATAATATTACTGCTGGTGTGAAGTATAATGTTTTACACAAAAAAGACAAGTTTGTATATGCAGAACCTTTTATGCCGTTTGTAAGAATTTATTTTTAAATAAATTCCATAAAAATCAAAAACCTGTTTAAACATTTCGATTTAAACAGGTTTTTTTAAAGGATTACTTTTCCGTCAAAGCCGTTTTGCGTTTAATTAAATAATATCCGGCGGCGATACCCAGAACTAGCATAGGCACAATATAATCATCAATCGGGGCTGGATTAAGAGGATAACCATCCTCATCTTCTTCCTCATCCGGATCATCAAATTGTGCCATTACAGGAAGTGAACAATGAAAAAACATCATCATCATTAACAGAGTCTTTAGGGGTATTATATTTTTCATAATGATTGTTTTAATAAATTATTTTTTTAGTTACTATATAATTTTCTACAGAATTGATTCTGACAATCAATACCTGACTGGCAATGTTCAAAGGATTGATTTTTAAAACGGTATCGTTTATCCCATTTTGACTGTAAATCAGCCTTCCCCGAATGTCAAACAACTCTACTTTTTGCATAAGCATGTTTCCGGAATTGATGTATAATTCTTCACTTTGTTGTTTATAGATAACAACTCTGTTGTAATCAATTTCCGGATTTTTTGTATCCAAAGGAGATTGGTAAACTACCGAAAACCTATCATTGAAAGTTCCATTTTCAGAAACAAAACCATAAGCCGATATTTTCAGATCGTGTAATTGTCCATTAAAATTATCTTTCAAAAAGATGTCCTGATCTGTAAACAACCCGTCAAAATTAGAAAGCGAAATAGTATAACTTCCAGCCGAATCGGTTTTGAACCCTAAAGGCACGACATCGCTTACATCAAAAGGAAGGCTTCTTGCCTGGATGGCATATTCCTGATTGTCTATCAAAGAAGTTAAAGCTATTGCACTATCATTAAAATAGGCTCCGTCCAAGCCATTGTCGACCCCTTCAGTAGCTCCGGAAGCATAACCCAGCAAAGTCTGGCTGATTACATCTGTCTGGTTAGACAGATTGAGCCAAATGCGGTGTTTTTCATTTTGGCTGCCGCTTCTTAGTAATACTCCATTTTGGGAAGAGCTTCGCATCAGGTTATTAAAGTGCAATGTTGTGACCCCTACAGATCTTATAAAGAACCCTTGTCCTGCCGTAATAATATTCTGCAAATCCAGTCCGTCAATTTCGGGTTGCGGACTTGTAAGTCCCAGCGAAGTATAACTCGCATAACCGCTTCCCGCCACACCATTTCGTTTTCTCCAGAAATAAAGCGTTTGTTCAATATCAGGATTTCCATCAAAAAATTCGGATATTGAGATAGACGAAGGATACGGATTTCCTACCAGATTTGCAGCCGTATTGGCTGTGGAAAGTGTAATGGAAATAGCACCATTATTAGGAATTCCAATAAATTCTCCCGGATAAGAGGTTCCCGGAACACTTTCGCTTTCAAAAACCGGCCAGTTGTTCGGCATTCGTATCAAGTAGCCTTTTGCCGGTTCAAAAATCTTGTTTTGCATATCGGCTGTGGTAAAGATTTCCTGGGTATATTCTCCGATAGTTCCGGCATCGGTATCATACGAATAGAATCTGTTAAAGAGTGTTTGTGGAGAGAAATTCCGCAGGTTTTGTGCTGTAACCGGAGACGACCATAAGGTATAATCCTGACGATAGAGCGGGAATGAGTTTCTTTGTACGGTGATGTTTCCGGCGTTTTGGACATCATCAAGTTGCATAAGGTTTCCTCCGCTGGTGACGATGAAATTTTCTGCTGTTGCATTGTTGGTGATTTTTCCGTTTACGGTAAAAGTTTTTCCCGAAGGAATGTTCAGGCTTCCGTTTGCGGTTACTTCCAGTTCGCAAGCCTCAAAATCAGCACTTAAAACCAAAGCTCCGTCTATAACGGCTTTTTTGTCTGAATCAGGCTCTCCGTTGCTCCAGATTGTTCCGTTCCAAACGGTGGAAGTATTACAGTTACTTGGGTTAGATTGCAGTTCATACGCTCCCAAATCTATAATGCCATTATTGTAAACCCTTTCGTTTCCTGCCAAATCCTTGGTGTTTTCATCTAAACCTGCAAACAAAGCGTTGCTTCCTCTGTCAATGGCAGGAGAATTTTCTTTTAAGGTATAATCGTCATTGGCATAATCGGTAAAAACAGCTGTTGCGGTAATTCCTGTGGCATCAAGATTACCATTGGTTAAATCTGCATTGCCTTCTATTAAGGAATATTGAGCCGTATAAGTTGCCGAAACCGTACCAAAAACAATGGAATTGTAAAACGTAGTGCTTCCTGTGCCTGTGGAATAAAACGCATTTGCACCTGTGTTATTGGCGATGCTTACGTTCGTGAGAACAGGTGATGAAGTGGTTTCGTTATAGATTGCTCCTCCGTTTCCGATAGGATTAGAAATATTACCGCCTCTTGCCTTATTATTAGCAAATAATGAATTGGTAATAATTGGCGAAGAAGCGGAATTCCAAATTGCTCCGCCATTGTAGTAAGCACTATTGTTTTTAAAACTGCAATTCGTGATGATTGGGTTGGAATTACTGCTGTTATAAATTGCACCGCCATTGGAGGCAGCACTATTTTCTGTAAAACTGCAATTGGTAATGGTTGGCGAAGAATTGGTACTGTTATAGATAGCACCACCATTACCCGCAGTTCCATTATTTATAAACGTACAATTGATAATGGTAGGCGAAGATTGCTGATAATTAAACATATTACCGCCAGAAGTTCCATTATCTGTAAAAATGCAATTTTCGACAGTTGGCGAAGAACGAACGCAATACATTGCTCCGAAAGCATCTAGAACGGGATAAATAAAGACGGTAAGCATAGCATTGGTACTTTTAGAAAAAGCTCTTGTAATGGTAAATCCGTTCAACAAAGCATTTCCCACATCGCCCGAAGCAATCACAACGTGGTTGGTGTTGGTGTAAGGATAATTTATATCCCAAGTGTTACCTATTTCGCCACTTAAAACCGAACCGTTTGCTCCGAAAATTCGGGTATCGGTTAAATCGTCAATATCGTTATCGGGATCAAAACCACCGTAAATCTGCACATTTTTTACCATTACAAAGGCGTTGTCTTGGTCGGTATAAGGCGGTGTAGCAGAACCTGTTTCTGTAAAATAGCCGTTTCTTGCACTGTACAAAGGTTTGTAAGTGCCTTTTGCCACGTATATTTTCAGCGGTTGTGCGTCATACACGGTATTGTCTGCATTGTATTGCAGTCTTGCATATTTCAAGGCATCTGCCAGTTCGGGAATGGCGTTTGCCCAAGAGTCTCCGCTGCCGTTTCCTCCGCTTCCGTTAATGTTTACATATAAAATATTATTTGCATCGGGAGTTATGGTTGCATAAGCACTTTCATACGCTCCAAAATCAATAGTATTATTATAAATCCTTGCATTTCCTGCCAAATCTATTGTGGTAGTATTAAATGTATTGTTTCCTGCATTTACCACAACAGCACCGTCTTTCAGCGTATAATTTCCGTTGGCATTATCGGTAAAAACATCACTCGGAACATACGCCGTTCCGTCAATGTTTCCGTTTAAAATATTGGCAATTCCTTCAACCAAAGAATACTGTGACGTGAAACTTCCTTCAATACCACCGAAAACAATGGAATTAGCAAATGAAGCTGAACCGTCTGTTGCATAGATGGCATTTGAACCGCTGTTATTCGCTATGGTAACATTAATTAACTGTGGCGAAGAATTCGATTCGTTTCGGATTGCGCCTCCGTTGGTTACTGCCGTGTTATTGGCAATTAAGGCATTTGTAATAACAGGCGAAGAATTGGTACGGTTGTATATTCCTGCTCCGTTTTGGGAAGAGTTTCCTGTTATGGACACATTGGTCATCACAGGCGAAGCGGAAACATCATTGTACATTGCACCACCGTCATTGTTTGCCATATTGTTTCTGATAACAACACTGGTCATTACAGGCGAAGAATTATTGCGGTTGAAAATTCCGCCTGCATAATTTGCCGTATTATTTTCAATGGTTACGTTGGTGATTACAGGCGATGAGGAATCGAGGTTGAACATCGCTCCTCCGTCTGATGTAGCGGTATTTCCCTTTATCCACAGGTTACGCAATGTAGGCGAAGCTCCTTTGTTGTAGATACCTCCGCCTGTACTATATTTTCCGTTGGTCAGGGTAAATCCGTCCAGAATGGCGGTGTTATCCAAGCCGTTGTTATTGTTCCAGATTATGGGTCTTATATTTTGTCCGTTCAAGACAGAACCGTCAGAGCCTCCCCCGATCCCTCCAAAGGAAGGGAGAATGCGTTCATCGTCCAAAGTTTGAATACCATTATCGGGGTCGAAACCACCGTAAACTTCCACACCGTTTTTCAGAATAATGCTGTTATCGCTTAAATTGTAATTACCAACCGCTACAAAAACTTTTGAAACGCCTGTTGTAAGAACGGCATTGTACAAATCGGAAGTGGCATTGTCCCAACTGCTTCCGTCCATTTCGCCACTTGCAACGGGTTTTACATAAACAATTCCTGCTGTTGGCACAAGCGGTATAAAATTATCTTCGTAAGCACCCATATCTATGATGCCCGAATTGCTGTATTGCGATACCCTTGCATTTCCTTTTATATCTGTGGAATTGGCATTTAAGCCTGGAAACAAATCGTTGCTTCCTGCATCAATAGCAGGAGCGGTCGTTTTTAATCCGTAATTTCCGATATGTGGAGTAATCCCCGAAGTCGGGCTGATAAAAACATCGTTTTCAGAATAGAGTGTAGCATCAATATTTTCGTTGAAAAAATCGTCATTCCCCTCTACCATTGAATTTTGTGCGGTATAAGTTCCGATAACACTTCCATAAACAATGGAATTGATGAAAGAAACCGCTCCCGAAGTTACCGTTACCGCATTTTGCAACATCACACTTGGCGGATTGTTCTGCCCGGAATAATTATTATGAAAAGTACAATTGATAAAGGCAGCCGTTCCTGTTCCTGCGTGATGCACTCCGCCTCCTTTATTGTCCGTACCTGTACTGTTTGCAACAATCAGCACATTGGTAAAAACAGGCGAAGAAGCTCCTGTATTATAGACACCTCCTCCTTCTCCTCCGATATTGGAAGGATTATGGATAACGTGATTGTTGTTTATCACAACATCGGTAACAACAGGCGAAGAGTTTGAATTATATATTCCCCCTCCTCTGATACCGCTATTACTCGTTATCAGTAAATTTCTGAGCGTGGGCGAAGAACTTGTATTTCTAATTCCTCCACCATTAGCAACGTAGTCGCCACCGCCTATAACGGTAAATCCGTCCAATACGGCAGAGTTATTCAGGTCAGAATTAATGATAACCGAAGAGGAAGTTTGACCCCATTGGGGAACAGCACTCAAAATAGAACCGGGCATCGCATAAACATCATAAATATCAATATCTCCTGTTTGTTTATTGGGTAAAAAGCGGGTACTCCAATCGGTTTCATCATTTACGGGATTAAAACCTCCGTAGATTTCCACACCGTTTTTCATACTAAAACTACCACCTGTGCTTTGAGCGTGATAATATCCGCTTGCTGCATACACTTTAGAAACACCTGCAGCTGCAATAGCTCCTTTTAAATCAGAAGTGGCATTTGCCCAGCTGCTTCCGTCGCCCGTTCCTGTTGTGGTGGGTTTTACATAGATGATGCCGTTTGCATCGGGGGTTTGGGCATTTGCAAAAATGCTCATCGACAGCATAAGTATAACCCACACACTTTTACCAAAAGAAGTAAATTTGTTCATACGTGTTTTCTCTGTTTTTTACGTGATTGAATTCCTTAATCAAAAAAAGAAATAAAAACAGTTATAACAGAAAAAACAAGCGTCACAAAAACGTCACAATTAAAATTATTGTTGAAAATGAGTGGGTTATCGGTTGAGGATAAAAAATCTGTAAGTAACAATCAGCCATCTACATTGGTTTGTAACCAACTCATTAAATATTTGCTGTTAGCTCTTCAACAGTTAACGATTCCGGCAAATTCAGCTTCTTACGAATTCTGTACCAATTGGTTCTGATACTTTGGGGGGATACTCCTAAAGCTACAGCCATTTCTTTTGTTGAGAAATTTAGTTTTGCCAACGAAAGAAATCGTATTTCAGCAGGTGAAAAACTGGGGTATTTTTCTTTTAGTCGATGCAGAAAACCGGCGTGTACCTGTTCAAACAATGTTTTAAAATCCTGCCAATCGTCATCGGTAAGAATAGTGGATTGCTGCAATTGTAGTATAATGCCGTTTTCTGTTCCGGCACTTTTATCCAGTCTTTGTTCCAGTTCGTCTATAAGTCTGTTTTTCTCCTGGATGCGTTCTGTAAATCTGTTCAGACTGATCTTTGCGGCATCAAGTTCCTGTGAAGCCTTCCGTAGCTTTATATCTTTAACAAGTTGTCTTTTCTTTTGTATAAAATAGATGAGTGCCATTGCGATACATAGTATCAGTACCAGAAGTATCAGTAAATTCTTTTCGGCTGCTTTTCTTTCCCGTTCTAATGTGATGGCTGCTTGCTGTAGCTTTTCCTTCTGAAGATCAACTTTTTGTTGAGCTCTTAATACTTTTAAAGCACTGAATTTTTCATTATACCGATTCAATGCCAATACAGAAGAATCTACATATTGCTTAGTCCGCTCCCTATCTCCGACAGCGGCATACCATTTGCTCATTACAGGATACAGGAGCCTTAACCTATCCGGCTGCTCTGTTTTCTTAATATACTCTTGTGCATGGGTAAGAAATGTTTTAGCCTGTATCAGTTTTCCTTTTTCTCTATATATATCGGCCAATGTTATTGCGGCACTGGCGGCACTACCATAATCGTTTTCTGCAACTGCTTTGTGAAAATCTGTTTCCAGTAAAGGAACAGCTTTGTCATATTGCTGTCTCAGATATAAATTACCGCCCAGGTTACCGGCAGCTATCCTCTTCCATACTACCGCTTCCGGAAAAATTGTATTTTGTACCTCTCTAAAATAATAATCGGAGCTGTCTAATTTTTTTTCATACCGATAGCATAAACCCAAGTTGTTCCTGGAAGCGTTTATTACCATCGTATTAAAAGTGTTTTCCGGCAGTGCTATCGCTTTTTTGAAGTATTTTTTGGCAAGTGGGTAATCCTGAAAAAAATAATAGGCTTCTCCAATCTGCATTAGATCTCTTGCCATTTCGGGATAATCACCGGCTCTGGTTACTACCAGTTCTCTGTCTAACAGCAAGTACTGCTCAAAAGCAAGTTCGTAGTTTTTTTCGATTTTCCAATAAAATTCTGCCAATGCCCTTAAAGAACGAGCACGTAAAAAATCTACATTCTCCTTAGTTGTATATTCTACTTGTTCTGTTAGTTTCCGAAGCGATACTTCTTTGGGTTGTTTCTGATAAAAAGTATTCCAGAAATTAAGAAAAAAATCTACATTGAGTTCCAATCGCCTGTCTTTATGCCTTCGGGCAAAACTTTTGATTTCCTCAGCCTTTTTTGCTCTTTGTGTGGAATCTTTTACCTCTATAAGATCTTTGTACATCGCATGAATGCCAAGTACATTTTCTGCATAAGATTTGTGCAGCAAAGCATCATACTGTGCCCATACAGGCAGAGAAAAAAGCATAAACATTACCCCTACAATTCTAATGGTTTTGTACCGACTTGTATTGGTAATGGGGCTTACTTGATTTTGGTAAAATAATACGGGCATAGAATCTATTTGCTAAATATAAAATAAAGCACTGAAGATCTCAAAGAGAATTGAGTGGGGTTTCTTGTATATGATTTGATTGTTTACAAGATAAAAACAATAATCTAATCTTCCTACAATACTTATTTAGGCACACAAAACTAATTATTTTTTAGTGTTAAATAACAAGAAGAGTTTATGTTTTTCTTGTAAAATTCGTGATATCATTGCATTTGTTATGTTAATCGTATTGATTTTATAACTTATTAAAACTTATTTCTGAACCAGACTTTCTGCCATTCTCTCTTTAAAATCAAAAAAGAAACCTGTTCGGATAGCTCCACCAAATCCGAGCCATCGAGTTGCTTGATTTGATCTTCGGGTACATCAATAATATAAAGCAAATTGAGGTATTCAGCAAACTTGTATTGTATCAACCTATAAATTTTTTCGTGCAATTGGACTTTCAATTCTTCTGGTTTTGTACTCGAAGGAAAATCGATTGTCTCATTAGCCAGATTAAAATCTTTGTTGATTTGCACTATTAATTTTTCATACAAATTTGACTGTTGAGCTTCCAAAAAAAGATCATGTACCGAAATGGGAGAAATATATTTCATCAGGAAATTATAGTTTATCTTTTGTCAAATATCTGCAATTTTAATCTGTATCACATTGTTTTCAATATAAAAACAAATCTCAAGAAGAATTCATTGTTTATGAAATTATAAGTTAATATCTTTAAAATATCAATAAATAAAGTTATTTAATTAATATAATTTGTTTAATCTGAATTATGTTTAAAATTTTAACATTTAAAATTTTGATTTGTTTTAATTATGCGATTTATTTGTGTCTGGTTAACCAAAACATTTTTTTTATAAATCATTTTAAAAATTAATAATTATGAAGAAACTTATTAACAAAAAGTAATTATAACAATTATTGTTGTCTTTCAATCTTGTAACAATGAAAATATTGTTGACGATAATGAAAATATGGTCATATCACAAAAAAGAGAATTAGGTGAAGAAAACTTACCTTTTTTGAATTGAAAGGAAAAACAGTTTCGCCCGAAGAATTTAATAAGATGATCTTTGAAGTGAAAAAGGAAACAGATTTTTTAAAAAATGGAGATATTGATTCCATAAATTATGAAAATAAAGTAAAAAAGCATTTTGAATTATTTACAGATAATGGTAAATATTTACATAGCGAAATTTTAAAATTAATAAATGAAACAGAAGGTGTAGATAAAGAAGATGAGCTTTCTGTGTTTGAAAAAGATAAGTTTGAAAATTTAAATGACATTGAATTTACTCAGTTATCATTTATGCTTAGTGCAGAAGAGTACGCTACTTCATATGGGGTAGATATGAGTAAAATAGTAAGTTGTGTAGGAATAGCCCTTGGTCTTGATTCAATCTATGAATTATACCAGAACACGAGAGAATTAGCAAATTTTGGAGAGGTAGTAACTAGTAAAGAAGCAAAAAAATTAGCAAAACTGCTTATAAAAGATATTTAGGGTGGGTAGGGTAGCTGTTGGTGTTTATTCTTTTGGTGATTGTATGGGATATTGGTAATTTTAAATTTAGGATAAAATGAATTCAAAATTAGCTTTAGAAAAAATAGTAAATGTAAATTTTATAAATGTTTTGTCTTTTGTCTTATTTTATATCTCAAGATATTTAGAAAATTATTTGCTTTTTAATTTGAGTTTTGGACTTTTTGTAATTAGTTTTATATACGGAGGTATCATTTTTTATACAATTTTTAATCATAAAACAGAGATTGAAAATTACAAAAAATACTATTATAAAATTCTTAGAGCTTCCATACACTCTTCATTTTTTATTTTTTTTGGCATTTTGACGTATCTTGGAATAACTCCATTTTAAAAAACCTGCCTTAAGGTTTCTTCCACAAATTGCACAATTAGTTTGTGTGATTTGTGGATAATATTTGGTTTATATCCTTGAACTGATTTGTAATACTTAAATTATTTCAATAACGAAGTTTTGTTTTTTTATTTTCCCAAAGGGTAACGATTTTTGCCAGTAAAATATCTCCTCCGGCATAAAAGAAAACAGCTCCCAATGGCGGATTGGCTGTTTGAAAAAAACCTAAAGTAATTTTTTTCCATGTCCAGCATCCAAAATAAGTACCTGCGAGTTCGATAAAAATAACATTGAACGCAATGAAATAATACAAAAAATGGAATTTTTTCCGTTTGAGTAAAATAAAGAATAAAATTCCGAATACAAGGGAAAATACATCATCAAACCAAAAAAACACCACCAAAAACAATACTGCAAAGAAAACAGGAAAAAATATTTGGAGTTTTTTTTCTATCGGACCAAAACGGGTGTTTTTTGCCATTATAAATCCACAACCATACACAATAGCATGACCAATAGGAACATACAACGGAATATCAAAATCCCGATAAGCATACATTTCTAAAATTTTACAGAAAATTATCTCTCCCAGATACGACAAAAAGATCATCACAAAAAGCAACTTTCTCAGATAATTATCTGCAGACTTAAATAATAATCCTAAGAAAATTATACTGAGAATTGTTGTAATAAATTGGTTATCGAAATACGTTGAATCAAAAAATAATGCTAAAACAGTAAAAGGAAAAAACCACCAGGACAACCAAAATCCTAACTTTGAGATCTTCGACCGGTCAAAATTTTCAAATTTATTCCCTTGATCCATTACACATTGCGGTTCATCAGATTTTTTCCAAATGTTCTTAAAATATCTTTCTTACTTTCTTCAACTTTCAGGTTTTTCAATGTTTCAAAAGCTTTTATTGTATAATTTTCAATAGCTGCCTGTGTTGCGCGGCTTGCTCCCGTTATATCAAAAAGTTCTTTGACAGAATGGATCTTATCCTCATTATTTTCTGGCTTAATAGAATACAGATGGGTCAATTCTGTTCTTTGTTGTTCAGTCGCATATTTTAATGCTTTGAGGTACAGATAGGTCTTTTTATTCTCGATAATATCTCCGCCTATTTGTTTTCCAAAAGTCTCCGGGTCGCCAAAAGCATCCAGATAATCGTCCTGTAATTGAAAAGCAATACCTAAATTCAAACCAAAATCATAAATAATTTCTGCATTTTCTGTAGAAGCTTGAGCAACAATTGCACCCATTTGCATTGCAGCAGCAACGAGAACTGCTGTTTTACATTCTATCATTTTAAGATAAGACGCAATCGTTACATCATCACGATACTCAAAATCCACATCCCATTGTTGTCCCTCACAAACTTCAATAGCAGTTTTACTGAACAGTTTTGCTAAATCTCTAAAAATTTCCGGTTCGTAATTTTCAAAATACTGATATGCGAGAATCAACATCGCGTCACCGGAAAGAATTGCTGTGTTTACATCCCATTTTTCATGTACCGTTTCTTTTCCTCTTCTTAACGGAGCATCGTCCATAATATCATCGTGAACTAATGAAAAATTATGAAAAACCTCAACGGCCAAAGCCGCAGGCAATGCTTTTTTATAATCTTCTCCAAATATTTCGGTAGTCATCAATGTCAAAATCGGTCTGATTCTTTTTCCTCCAAGCGAAATAATATATTCTATGGGTTCATATAAATTCTGTGGTTCTTTCTGAACTTTCTGAGCTTTGAAATAATCCGAAACAAACGTTTGATATTGACCGATACTATGCATAAAAAAAATTTTGGCTAAGGTACATTTTTTTAAAGGCACCGCAAAAACAGCTTGGTTTCTAATTTAACAAAATTGTTAAAAATTGGTTAAAAACACATTTGACAACTTTGTTAAACAAAAATGTTATATAATTTTGCACTAACAATTTTGTTAAATACTTTAGTTAAATAAAAATGTCAACAGAAAAAGAAAAGAAAGACGAAGCAACCGAAGAGTTGATTAAAAATACCGCCAAAAGATTATTCTTTGGAGAAGGTAAATTTAATGCCACAACCCAAGAAATTGCTGATGCAGCAGGAGTCAACAGAACTTTAATCAACTATTATTTTAGATCCAGAGATAAATTATTCGATTTGGTTTTCGCAGATGCACAAGCCAGAGAACAAGAAAGAACAGAATCAATCATCTTTTCAGAACTTCCTTTTAAAGCTAAAATAGCTGAATTTATTGACGATACCTTCGAGATTGCAAAAGAATATCCTTATATGGAAATGTATTTAGTAACACAATTCAACCAAGGCTGTTATTATAAAGATGAAGAAGGAATGGACAGAATGCTAAAAAAATTCTACGAAGAATTTGAAGTTGCCATGGAAGAAGGCTTAATCAGAAAAACAGATCCAATTCAATTTATCTTGAATATGGTTTCGATGACTTCGTTTCCAATTGCAATGCGTCCGCTTTTTCAGAAGACAATGCATTTGACAGACAAGGAATACGAAAAAATTCTTTTGGATAGAAAAGAAATCATCATGGATACTTTATTCATCAAATAAAATCAATCATAAATTTAAAACAATGAGAACCTTAAGTAGCTTTATAAAGCTTAAAGCATTTGCTTTCATTTTTGGAGCATCTCTCTTTTCGGTAAACGTTTCGGCACAAAGCCAAACCCTTACGCTGAAAGATGCTATCAATTATGCATTAGAAAACAAATCGGATGCTAAAAAAGCAAAATTAGAAATAGAAAACAGTGAATACCAAATTCAGGAAGTTCGTTCGAGGGCATTGCCTCAGATTTCGGCAAACGGAAATATGACGTACAATCCTGTTTTACAATTGAATGCCTTACCAGGCGATTTTTTTGGAGTTCCCGGAACCACACTTCTGGCACCTTTGGGACAAGAATGGACCGCTGGAGGAGGCGTTTCCTTAACCCAAAACCTTTTTGATCAAGCCGTTTTCACAGGATTGAAAGCAGCAAAATCAACGAGAGAATTTTATCAGATCAATGCCCAATTAACCGAGGAGCAAATTATAGAAAGAGTAGCTAACAGTTATTATCAGGTATTTGTTCAAAGAGAAAAATTGTCCGTAATTGACAGTAATTATGTGAATACAACCAAAGCGAAAAACATTATCCAAGGACAATTTGATAATGGATTGGCAAAAAAAATTGATTTGGACAGAATTACTGTAAAATTGTACAACATCAATACACAACGCCAACAATTGCTCAATGCGGTTCAATTACAGGAAAATGCATTAAAATTTTATATGGGAATGCCTATTGAAACACCAATAATACTTCCTAAAACAGATTTTGAAGTAACCCCTCAAGCTTTAGCGGAAACACCCAATACAGCCAACAGAACCGAATATTTGTTATTAGAAAAGCAGGAACAACTTTTAACGTATCAGAAAAAATCAATCTTGGCAGAATATTACCCTACTCTTTCACTTTCTGCAGGTTACAATTATATCGGTCAAGGTCCGGAAATGCCTCTTTTTGCAAAACCTGCTGATGGGGTATACTGGTCGGATTATTCCAGTATTGGTTTGAATTTAAAGATTCCAATCTTTACAGGATTCGGTACAAGAGCAAGAGTTCGTCAGGCAGATGTAGATTTAAGAAAAATTCAGGTCGACAAAGAGGACACCAGGCTTTCATTGGATCTTGCATTTGAAAATGCACGTACTCAAATTGAAAACAGCTTGATTACCATCAAAAATCAAAAAGAAAATGCACAGCTGGCTCAGGAAGTTTTAGACAATACCCGAAACAACTATTACCAAGGATTGGCGCCATTAACCGATTTATTGGATGCTGAAAATTCTTTGGTTGAAGCACAAAACAATTATAACACAGCTTTATTGGATTACAAATTAGCAGAAATTCAATTGATCAAAGCAAAAGGAGAATTAAAATCACTTACAAATTAATCAATCAAAATAAACAATGAAAAAAGTAATATACATAGTAATAGGTCTTGTAATTTTTACACTAATAGGATTTAAGCTCAACAGCAACAAAGCAAAAAATGAAGCCGAAACAGCAATTGTGGCTCAAAGCAATAGTGCTATTTCTGTAAAAACAGAAAGCATAAAAAACGAAATCGTCTCAACAGATTTTATTGCAAACGGAAATTTTGCCCCTTATCAGGAACTTAATTTCTCTGCCGAAAATTCAGGAAGAGTTACTCAGGTTTTAGTAAAAGAAGGAAGTGTTGTTAGAATTGGTCAAACATTAGCAATCATTAAAGGAGACAAACTTTCTGTAGATGTGCAAAGTGCCAAAGCTGCCTACCAAAATGCTTTAACCGACAGTCAACGTTTTGAGAACGCTTTTAAAACGGGCGGAGTTACAAAACAACAGTTAGATCAGGCAAAACTGGCATTATCCAATGCAAAAGCACAGTTGGATCAGGCAAATATTAATTTTGGAGATGCAACCATAAAATCATCCATAAACGGGATTGTAAATAAAAAATATATTGAGCCGGGTTCTGTTGTTTCTCCCGGAACACAATTATTTGATTTGGTTAATGTTTCTAAACTAAAACTAAAAGTAACCGTTAATGAAAATCAGGTTGCATCATTAAAAGTTGGTTCTGTTATAAAAATAAAAGCAAGTGTTTATCCTGACAAGGAATTTTCGGGTAAGATTACTTTTATTGCACCAATGGCAGATGAATCCTTAAACTTTCCATTAGAGATTGAAATTACAAATAATGTCAATAATGATTTAAAAGCCGGAATGTATGGAACTGCTCATTTCGATACTAACGAAACACAAAAAGCACCTATCAGAATTGTTCCGAGATCGGCCTTTGTAGGAAGTGTAAGCAATAACCAGGTGTTTGTTGTTAAGGACAGCATAGCAAAACTGACAAAAATTGTTTCTGGAAGAATCTTCGGAGAAAAAGTAGAAGTTTTAGATGGTTTGAACGAAGGAGACGCAGTAGTTACAAGCGGACAAATTAACTTAACCGATGGAGCAAAAGTAGAAATCGTAAAATAATTGACTGTTTTCAGTTTTCAGTTCAATCTGAAACTTTAAACTTTAAACCAAAGTAAAAAAATGAAAATAGCAGAAATATCCATAAAGCGACCTACTATAATAGCAGTATTGTTTATCATACTCACTTTAGGAGGAATATTTAGTTATACACAATTGGGTTACGAGTTAGTACCTAAATTTGAAGTAAATGTAGTGACTATTTCTACCATATATCCCGGAGCTTCGCCTTCGGAAGTAGAAAATACGGTAACCAAAAAAATAGAAGACGCCATTGCATCATTAGAGAATGTAAAAAAAGTAGAGTCTAAATCGTATGAGAGTTTATCATTAGTAATGGTTACACTTACAGCTGATGCCAATGCCGATTATTCTTTAAACGATGCACAGCGAAAAATAAACGCCATTCTGAAGGATTTGCCCGAAGATGTTGATCCGCCTTCTTTGGTTAAATTCTCTATTAGTGACTTACCAATTATTACCATTGGTGCAACCGCTAATATGGATGAGGTTGCCTTTTATGATTTATTAGACAAGAAAATACAGCCGGTATTATCCCGTGTAAGTGGTGTAGCACAAGTTAACCTTGTAGGTGGAGAAGAAAGAGAAATACAGGTAAGTTTAGATGCAAAAAAACTACAGGGATACGGATTATCTGTTCCGCAGGTACAACAAATGATATTGGTTTCTAATCTGGATTTCCCTACCGGAAATGTAAAAACAAGAGAAAGCAGTACTTTAATTCGTTTGTCAGGAAAATACAAAGATGTAGAAGAATTACGCAATTTGGTAGTTTCTTCCAAAGGAGGAATACAAATTCGTTTAGGAGATATTGCAGATGTTCAGGATTCACAAAAAGAAGTAGAAAAAATAGCCCGTATCAATCAAAACAGTGCCATTCTTTTACAGATTATCAAACAATCCGATGCAAATGCAGTTGCAGTAAGTGAAGCTATACAAAAATCGGTTACTCAAATAGAAGCCGATTACAAGGTTAACGATCTAAAACTTAACATTGCCGATGATACGACCGAGTTTACATTAGTGGCAGCCAATGCCGTAATGAAAGATTTATTTGTTGCCATTTTCCTTGTTGCCTTTGTAATGTTGTTCTTTTTGCACAGTTTTAGAAATGCTTTAATTGTCATGGTTTCTATTCCGGCATCATTAATTGCTACATTCATTGGGATAAGTCTATTAGGATATACACTGAATTTGATGAGTTTACTCGGTTTATCTCTTGTCGTAGGTATTTTGGTCGATGATGCCATTGTGGTGCTCGAGAACATTCACCGACATATGGAAATGGGTAAAAACAAAGTAAGGGCTGCTTATGACGGAGCTTCCGAAATTGGATTTACTGTAACCGCCATAACGTTGGTAATTGTGGTAGTATTTTTACCTATTGCAATGAGTACAGGATTGGTTTCTAATATCATTACACAATTTTGTATGACGGTTGTTATTGCTACATTACTGTCATTATTAGCTTCTTTTACCATTGTACCTTGGTTGTTTTCGCGTTACGGAAAACTGGAACACATCACTAATAAAACCTTTTTCGGAAGAATAATTCTTTCGTTTGAGAGTGGCTTGGATAAATTTACACATTGGGTTACCGGAATTCTTACATGGTCTTTAAAGTACAAAAAATCTACATTATTGATCGTTCTCATCTTGTTTTTTGCTTCTTTTGGATTAGTTGGAGGAGGGTATATTGGTGGTGAATTCTTTGCAAAAATTGATAAAGGAGAATTTATGGTTCAGATAGAATTACCAAAAGACGCATCTATAGAGCAATCCAATTTTGCCAGCCAAAAAGCAGAAAATTATTTAAATAGCAAAAAAGAAGTTGTAGGTTTGATTACCACGGTAGGACAAACAAGTGATGGATTCGGAGGGTCGCAAACTACCCTTTACAAATCGGAAATCAAAGTAACGCTCAACGATAAATCGGAGCGTGAAGACAATACTTTTGTTTATGCTGCTAAAATCAAGCGGGAACTCGAAAAAGTATTGGTTGGAGCAAAAATAAAAACTGTTCCTGTTGGTTTATTCGGAGCAGATCAGGCACCATTAATGCTCACAGTAACCGGAGCCTCGCAAAAAGATGCCATGTCGTTTGCAGAAAAAGCAGCCAATGAACTTCGCAAGATTCCCGGCGCAACCGAAGTAAAATTAACTTCCGAAGACGGAAATCCTGAAATAAACGTTCAGGTAGATCGTGATAAAATGGCAGCCCTTGGTCTTGATTTGAGTACCGTAGGTATGACGATGCAAACAGCTTTTAATGGGAACACAGATGGTAAATTCCGTTCAGGAGAATACGAATACGACATCAATATCCGATACGATGAGTTCAATCGTTCTAATTTTAGCGATGTAAGTGAGTTGATCTTTATAAACAATACCGGTCAGCAAATCAAATTATCACAATTTGCAAAAGTTACACAAAGCTCAGGTCCAAGTTTATTGGAGAGACGAGATAAATCTCCGGCTGTAAGTATCGAGGCGCAAACTATAGGTCGCCCATCTGGAACGGTGGCAGCCGAATGGGAAGCTGTATTCTCTAAAATGGAACGTCCTGCAGGCGTAAACTACGTTTGGGGTGGAGATATGGAAAACCAAACCGAAGGTTTCGGAACATTAGGAGTAGCACTATTAGCTGCAATTATTTTGGTCTATCTGGTAATGGTAGCTTTATACAATAGTTTTGCAACTCCGTTTGTGGTATTGTTCTCTATTCCGCTTTCGTTTATTGGAGCTTTATTAGCCTTGGCATTAACCAACAATTCGTTAAATGTGTTTACCATTTTAGGTATCATTATGTTAATTGGTCTGGTATGTAAAAACGCGATCTTATTGGTCGATTTTGCCAATCATAGAAAAGATGAAGGAGATTCAACTTTTGATGCGTTAGTAAAAGCAAACCATGCGCGTCTTCGTCCCATTTTGATGACAACAATTGCGATGGTTTTCGGGATGATTCCAATTGCATTAGCATCAGGTGCTGCTGCCGAAATGAATAATGGATTAGCCTGGGTAATCATTGGAGGATTGATATCGTCATTGTTTCTGACTTTAGTTATTGTTCCTGTAGTATATGCTATTTTCGACAGCATAGGCAACCGGTTCCGAAAAGGTAAAGTAGACACCAATTATGTAGAATTAATGACAGAAGATTATGATCACAAAGATGTAGAATTCAGATAAAAAACTGGTTAATTGTTTTTTGTAAAAGCAGTAATTCGATAAAAAGATTACTGCTTTTTATATTTTAAATTATATTTGAACCTTATAACAAAACAGAAATGAAAAAAAGCATATTTCTATTATTATCTATAGTTCTGCTATCGGGTTGTCAAAATAAAAAATTTAAAACTGAAATCGCATTAAATTTATATAGTCTGGATGTTCCAATCCACATGAAAAACGCACCCAACCTGAACCCTGATGCGAGCCTTCAATTTCAAAATCCGGGAAAAGAATTGTATGTTATAGTGATTGTAGAAAATAAGCAGCTGGTAAACAATATATTGTATTCTGGAGAGGAATTTTCAGATGACCTCAATGGTTACAGTAAATTGATCAGAAAAGGCATGGAAGAGAGTATGGGATACAACCCAAATTTCAGTTCGATAAAAAACGAACAAAAAAACGAGTTTAATATCAATACATTTAATATTTCAGGAAAGATAGATGGAATAAAAATTTATTATGAATGTGCTAATATTGAAAGTGAAAATTATTATTATCAAATTATAACCTGGACAGATTTTGAAAAAAAAGCTCAAAATATTACAGAGATGAAACTAATGATAAATAGTTTTAAGGAAATAAACAAAACGGCAACTTTGGTAACAGAGCCTGAAAATAATAAGCCTGTAAAAAACAGAAAATAAAAAAGAGCCGTTTTTTCTTAAAAACGACTCTTTTATAAAATTATCTTTTTTATTGCGGGAGTGGAGATCCAACCGGTATCTCACAAATATGACCCGGTTGACCATGAGGAGGATTCATTCCCGGTGCAGTTTCTACAACTTGTGCCGGTCCTGCAGAACCATCCGGCATCATTTGCTGAATCGTAGCTGGTTTAGAAACTTGTTGTTGTGGCTGAACCGGAGCAGGTGCCTTCGGTGGAGCAGAACTCAAAGGAGCTCCCACAGGAATTTCACAAATATGACCTGGCTGACCATGCGGAGGATTCATTCCCGGTGCAGTTTGAGCCGGAGCCGCAACGTTTTGCACAGGAGCGGCAACATTACTCGGAGTCGGAGTGGGATTAGTTGTCCCATTGACCTCTTCCATTGTCTCGATTGTTTGAACTTGTTCCGGATTTGGTACAGAAACTATAGAATCCTGACTACTGCTTTCTGTACTATCTTGAGGTTTCAGTTCTTTTTGACATGAAAAAAAGACCATTGACAAAGCCAAACTACAACCTAATATAAATTTTGATTTCATTTTTATGGGGATATTTTATTAATTTCCAAATATATCATTTTATAATTCAAACCTAAAATTCTTTTTATTTTTTTTATAAAATTCTATCAATCAAAATATTAAATTATTGATCATTAAAAAACTCTCTTTTCAAAAATCTTACAATAAAACTTTTTTTAACCGGAATAAAAATATACTTTATCAAAGCCTGATTGAACACAAAAAGATAAATTTTTTGAAACCCTAAAATTACAGACATGTCAATTTTTTTAGAATAAAATTTCCAACCTAAAAATTTCAAATGCACAGAAATATGATAAAATAAAAAATCTTTAAACTATATCGTTTTCGAAATTCGATTTTATAAAAATTAATATATACTTTTGTTGAATTGATTTTTAAATTTTAGATGGATTTAATTTTATCAAATCAAATTCCCTATCACTTGTTAATCAATAATAAACGGTTAAAAAAATTTTAAAATTTTAAATTGAAATTTACACTATCATTAAATTATGACAACTGAAAAACAACCTCAGAAAAAAAGCATGATTGATAACGTGATGGAGCAGTTCAACAAAACTGCTGACGCTATGAATCTTAATCCTGATATTAAAAAAATATTATCGATTACAAACAATGAGATTATTGTACACTTTCCTGTAAAAATGGACAACGGAAATGTTGAGGTTTTTACCGGTTACAGAGTACAGCACAACAATGCAATTGGACCATACAAAGGTGGATTGAGGTACCACCCAACGGTTGATGTAGATGACGCAAGAGCTTTGGCTATGTGGATGACCTGGAAATCTTCTTTGGCAGGACTACCTTATGGTGGTGCAAAAGGTGGAATTCAAATCGATCCAAGAAACTATTCTCTGGGAGAACTGGAAAGAATCACCAGAAGGTTTACTTTCTCTTTAGGGGACAATATCGGTCCGGAATATGATATTCCAGCTCCGGACGTAAATACCAATGAACAGACAATGGCATGGATTGCAGACACATTTATGTCTACAAAATCTCCGGCAGAACGTTCCAACAACAAACATGTAGTAACAGGAAAACCTGTTGGTTCCGGAGGACTTCAAGGGCGTGACAGAGCAACTGGATTCGGAGTATATCTTACATTAAAATTATTGTTTCAGGGAAAAAATGAATCTTTATTAGGAAAAACCTTTATTGTACAAGGCTTTGGTAACGTAGGTTACTGGGCTTCTCTTTTTCTGGCAAAAGACGGTGCAAAGCTTATCGCTGTACAAGATGCTCATGCAACTTTGATTAATACCGCCGGTATTTCTGTTAAAGATTTATTCGAACACTCAAAACCAAGAAAAGGTTCCGTAAAAGGATTTACAGGAGCCGAAGAAATGGAGCCAGGTGATTTTTTTGGTCTGGATTGTGATATTGTAATTCCTGCAGCTTTAGGTAACCAGATTACTGCAGCAAATGCAGGCGACATTAAAGCCTCTGTAATAGCAGAAGGTGCAAATGGACCTACAGATAACGAAGGAGAAAGAATTTTACTGGCAAACAATAAAATAATTATTCCGGATATTTTATGTAATTCGGGAGGAGTAATCGGGAGTTATTTCGAATGGTTACAAAACCGCAACGGAGAAATTTGGCCATTAGAAGAAGTAATGGAAAAAATAGAGAAAAAACTTACTGTAAGTTTTAAAGCTGTTGAAGAAATGGCAAAAGACAAAAATATCGACTGGAGAACAGCCGCATTTATCATTGCTATCTCCCGAATTGAGACAGCTTACAAACAAAGAGGTATTTTTCCTTAATTTCAGGGATAGAATTAATAAAAATAATGAAGTAGATATCATGAAATATAATGTAATAATTATTGATGAAAAAGAATTGGAACAATTGAAACAAATTGTATCCAGAGCTCAGAATTCTAAAGATGAGATTTTCAAAACATCTGTTCAAAAACTTTACGAAGAACTAAAATCTGCAAAGATTTTAAAAAGCGATCAGGTTCCGGACGATGTAGTAAGATTCAACTCTGTAGTAACGATAAAAACGCCATTTGCAAACGCAATGAAATACCAGATCGTTACACCTGAAAAAAGCGATATTTCACAAAATAAGCTTTCTATTTTGTCTCCAATGGGATTGGCACTTTTGGGGTATGCTGTAGATGATGAAGTGCTGTGGCAATTTCCTTCAGGCATGAATACCATTAAAATTTTGAAAGTTGAACAAAATAATAGCGTAAAAGAAGATATCTAAATGAGCGATCTGATTCACGACCATTACGATTATGATGATATTCAAAAATTATTCATCGATAAAGATGTGAAATTCTGGAAAGAAGAATTAGCTATTATAGCTGATGAAGTTTCATTGGCAAAAAATATTTTCATTGATTACATTCGTCAATCGCAATATTCATACGACAATATTTTAAGCAAAATCAATGAATATGCTGAGCTAAATCAATCTTTTCAGGAAAATTTAATTCAATATCTCGGAAGGCTCGAATCTCTCAAAGAATGTGATGATATGCAATGCGAAACTTATTTCGTAAATGATCATAAAGAGTTCAAAGATAAGATCGATCACTATTTTTCTGCTTACAGACAGTTTAAAAGAAAGGTTATCTTAAAAATCAGAAAATAACCTGATCTTATATCCATAAAAAAACCTCAAAGTATTTTGAGGTTTTTTTATTATACTAATATTTTTTTAATCATTCAACTTCAAAACTGCCATAAACGCTTCCTGAGGAATTTCTACATTTCCTACTTGACGCATACGTTTTTTACCTTTTTTCTGTTTTTCCAATAGTTTACGCTTACGCGAAATATCACCTCCGTAACATTTTGCCGTAACATCTTTTCTTAATGCTTTAATCGTTTCTCTTGCAATAATTTTTGCCCCGATTGCAGCTTGAATCGGAATATCAAATTGTTGTCTGGGTATTAATTCACGTAATTTTTCGGTCATTTTTTTACCAATATTATACGCATTATCAGCATGAATTAAAGCAGACAAAGCATCTACTGTGTTTGCATTAAGCAAAACATCCAGTTTTACCAGATTTGAAGTTCTCATTCCTATTGGAGAATAATCAAATGAAGCATATCCTTTTGAAACGGTTTTCAATCTATCATAAAAATCAAAGACAATTTCTGCCAATGGCATATCAAAAGTAAGCTCAACTCTTTCTGTTGTAAGATACGTTTGATTAGTGATAATCCCTCTTTTTTCTATACAAAGAGACATTACATTTCCAACAAAATCTGCCTTTGTAATTATTGTCGCTTTAATATACGGTTCTTCTACTCTATCGAGTTTGGAAGGTTCGGGCAAATCTGACGGATTGTTTACAACAAATGCTGTTTCCGGCTCCTTTTTAGTATAAGCCAGGTAAGAAACGTTAGGAACTGTCGTGATTACTGTCATGTCAAACTCACGTTCCAAACGTTCCTGGATAATTTCCATATGCAGCATTCCCAAGAATCCACATCTAAATCCAAATCCCAATGCTGCCGAACTTTCCGGAACAAATACCAACGACGCATCGTTAAGCTGTAGTTTTTCCATTGAAGACCTCAAATCTTCATAATCTTCGGTATCTACAGGATAAATTCCGGCAAAAACCATTGGTTTTACATCTTCAAAACCTGCAATACTGTTTTGAGTTGGCGTTTTTGCATCTGTAATAGTATCTCCAACTTTTACTTCTCTCGCTTCTTTAATTCCGGAAATCAAATAACCAACATCTCCCGAAGAAATTACATTTTTAGGAACCTGATTTAATTTTAAAGTTCCGATTTCATCAGCAAAATATTCATTATTAGTGGCCATGAATTTTATTTTCTGTCCCTTTCTTATCTCTCCATTTATCACTCTGAAAATAACTTCAATACCTCTAAACGGATTATAAACCGAGTCAAAAATCAAAGCCTGAAGCGGTTCGTCTTTACTTCCTTTTGGAGGTGGAATTCTTTCGATAATAGCTGCGAGAATATTTTCGACCCCAAAACCTGTTTTTCCTGAAGCATGAATAATCTCTTCCAATTTACATCCCAGCAAATCAACAATATCATCACTTACTTCTTCCGGATTGGCACTTGGCAAATCTACTTTATTCAAAACAGGAATAATTTCCAAATCGTTCTCTAATGCCAGATATAAATTAGAAATTGTTTGTGCCTGAATACTTTGTGCGGCATCAACAATCAGCAAAGCTCCTTCACAGGCTGCAATAGAGCGAGAAACTTCGTAAGAAAAATCTACGTGTCCCGGAGTATCGATCAGGTTAAGAATGTATTGTTCTCCCTTATAGGTATATTCCATCTGAATGGCATGGCTTTTTATAGTAATACCACGTTCTCTCTCCAAATCCATGTTGTCCAGAAGCTGGGCTTTTTCTTCCCGAGCAGTAACCGTTTGAGTAGCTCCTAACAGCCTGTCTGCCAAAGTACTTTTACCATGATCAATATGGGCAATTATGCAAAAATTTCTAATATTTTTCATCTTCAGTCTGTATCTACGTTTAGTCGTGATGATTTATTTTTAATTTTAAAATTAAATTATCTAATATCATCCGGATGCAATACCCATAAAGGTAAGCAATTAATCGGCAAATATAGTTTTTTAGAATGTAACTTGAAATGCTAATTTTGAGAGAATTTTATTTTTTTAATATTCTGAAATTGAATGACTTAAATTATAGTTTTATAAAAATCTGCTTGAACTAATCTCATTAAGAACCCATGAAGAATCATTATCTCCCAAATTTTGTCCAAATCCTGACAAAGGCAGAAACAAAAACATAAAACCATATTTCATTGTTTTAATTTAAAACTTTCACTGAATTTAATAAAAAACTAATGATCTATGGCTTATTCCTAATCGCTGAAAAATCTGTATTTTTGCCTCTTAATTATTTTTTACAATGCAAAATCCAAAAAGATATACCATAACAGCGGCTTTGCCTTATACCAACGGACCAATTCATATTGGGCATTTGGCAGGTGTTTATGTTCCTTCTGATATTTATGCGAGATTTCTCCGGCTTCAAAACAAAGATGTCGTATTCATTTGCGGAAGCGATGAACATGGAGTTGCTATTTCTATGAAAGCAAAAAAAGAAGGAATTACACCCCAAAAAGTAATTGATAAATATGACGGAATCATTCGTAAATCGTTTGAAGATTTCGGAATTTCTTTCGATAATTATTCCAGAACCTCAGCACAGATCCATCATAAAACCGCTTCTGAGTTTTTCAGAAAATTATACGATAACAACGATTTTATCGAAGAGATTACAGAACAATTGTATGATGCAAAAGCCAGTCAGTTCCTGGCAGATCGTTTTGTGATAGGAACATGTCCCAAATGCAGCAATGAAGAAGCTTATGGAGATCAGTGTGAAAAATGTGGTTCGACACTCAATGCAACAGATTTAATTAATCCAAAATCTACGATTACCGGAGAAACACCAATTCTTAAAGAAACCAAACATTGGTTTTTACCACTTGACCGCTATGAAGATTTTCTTCGAAACTGGATTCTTAAAGACCATGCCAAAGACTGGAAAACCAATGTTTTAGGTCAGGTAAAATCCTGGCTGGATGACGGATTAAAACCTCGTGCTGTAACCCGTGATCTGGATTGGGGAATTGACGTTCCTGTTGATGGTGCCGAAGGCAAAAAACTGTATGTTTGGTTTGATGCTCCAATTGGATATATTTCTTCAACCAAAGAATGGGCTGAAAAAACAGGTAAAGAATGGGAACCTTATTGGAAATCTGAAGATACCAAGCTGGTACATTTTATCGGAAAAGACAATATAGTATTTCATTGTATAATTTTTCCGGTAATGCTTAAAGCAGAAGGAAGTTATATTTTGCCTGACAACGTTCCTGCAAACGAATTTTTGAACCTGGAAGGAAACAAACTTTCTACTTCCAAAAACTGGGCTGTTTGGTTACATGAATATTTACAGGAATTCCCGGATAAACAAGACGTATTGCGTTATGCATTAACTTCAAATGCTCCGGAAACAAAAGATAATGATTTTACCTGGAAAGATTTTCAGGCAAGAAATAATAATGAATTGGTAGCCATTTTCGGAAATTTCATCAACAGAGTTGTTGTTTTGACCCAAAAATACTATAACGGAACTGTCCCAGATCCAAATGAACTGAATGATATTGACCAATCTGTTTTAACAGAGTTAAAAGCTTATCCGGCAGTAATTGCAAGCTCTGTAGAACGTTACCGTTTTAGGGAAGCATTGGGAGAGGTAATGAATGTTGCTCGTTTGGGAAATAAATACCTGGCAGACGAAGAACCTTGGAAAATGATTAAAGAAAATCCTGAACGAGTAAAGACACAAATGTATGTCGTTTTACAAATTGCAGCAGCTTTGAGCATTTTGTCTGAACCATTCCTACCGTTTACAGCAGAAAAACTAAAACGAATTTTAAAAATAAATGCCGGATCCCTTACATGGAGTTTTATATCGGAAACTTCAGATTTGTTAATTGGCGGACATCAAATTGGAGAAGCAGAATTGCTTTTTGACAAAATAGAAGACGAAGAAATTCAAAAACAAATAAACAAACTGGAAGCCACAAAAAATGCCAATAAAGCAGAAAACGTAAAAACCGAACCTCAAAAGGATCTGATCCAGTTTGAAGATTTTGCTAAAATGGACATTCGGGTAGGAACTATTTTGGAAGCCGGAAAAATGCCTAAAGCCAACAAATTATTGGTACTAAAAGTAGATACGGGAATCGATGTAAGAACAATCGTTTCGGGAATTGCCGAAAGTTTTACCCCAGAAGAAATCGTAGGAAAACAAGTAACCGTTTTATGCAACTTAGCCCCCAGAACGCTTCGTGGTGTAGAAAGCCAGGGAATGATTCTTATGACCAATAATGCAGAAGGTAAATTGGTTTTTGTAAATCCTGATACAGAAGAAGTTAAGAATGGATCTACCATAAATTAATTACAGACTTAAATTATAGTTAGACAGCGATTTTATCAAAAAAATCTGACGGTAATCAAAACTTATTTTTTAATTCTCATATATAATTAAGCCACTTTTCAGTGGCTTTTTTTATGGTATATTTGCATAATAATTTCTCCATATGAAAAAGAATATAAAGGTCATAGCTTTTGACGCAGATGATACCTTATTTGTAAACGAACCTTATTTTCAACAAACCGAAGAAAAATTTTGTGAATTGATGCAGGATTACCTCTCCCATCAAGGTTTGTCTCAGGAATTATTTAAAATAGAAATCCAAAACTTAGAACATTACGGTTATGGCATCAAAGGATACATACTCTCTATGATTGAAGCCGCAATGATAATTTCCGATAAAACCATACATATCGATGTTATCGAAAAAATTATTGGTTTCGGAAAAGAGTTACTGCATAAGCCTATCGAATTGCTCAGTGATGTCGAACCAACACTTCAGCAGCTTTTTGGAAAATACAAACTAATTGTTGCCACAAAAGGAGATTTATTAGACCAGAGAAGAAAACTGCATAACTCCGGGTTAGGACATTTTTTTCATCATATTGAAGTGATGTCCGATAAGAAAGAAGCAGACTATAATGATTTATTAAAAAGATTGGAAATTCAGCCTTCCGAATTCTTAATGATCGGGAACTCGTTAAAATCTGATGTTTTACCCGTTTTAAATATTGGTGGTTATGCCATTCATGTTCCGTTTCACACAACTTGGGAACACGAAAAAATTGACCATAAGGTCGTACACCCTAATTTTAAACAAATTAATATTATTTCTGAAGTTTTAAATTGTATAAAATAAAAGAAATCCTGTGTTTAACCTCGTTTTATTTGAGCCTAAACACAGGATTTCATGTTTACCTAATTCTTTCGGGTACTATAAAAGCTAAGATCTATTTACTCAAGAACACAATATCTGTAATTACCACTTCAGTAATATATCTTTTTTCTCCATTTTTATCCTCATAACTACGATGCGATAATTTGCCTTCTATTATTAATTCTCTCCCTTTGGTCACGTATTTTTCTACTAATTCTGCTGTTTTTCCCCAGGCAGATAATCTATGCCATTCGGTTTGCTCAACTTTTTCTCCTTTGTCGTTTTTATAACTTTCATTTGTTGCAAGTGTAAAACCGGCTAATTTTTTTCCTCCTTCAAAATTTTTGATTTCCGGATCCTGACCTACATGTCCTATTAATTGTACTCTGTTTCTTAATGCATTCATGGCGTATAAATTTTAAATTATTTTTTGTTGACTTTCAACGAAGCAAAGGTGCAGTTTCTAAAAAATTTTACCCGGTTGAAAAATATTTACTTTCGGTTGTAAGTGTTTGATGTCGTTTGTAAACGGATACAATTTCCCCTATGGCTTTATTCAGGCATATCCAAAAAATTGATCATACTGAAAATCAGTTTGTTAAAATTTATAAAATAGAGTATATTTATCCTGCATTTATAATCAATTGAAATTATAATTGTGATCAATGAACATTTAATTTTTTAAAAGAATTGCTATGGAAAAAAAATGTTTAGAATGTGATGAAAAGATAATTGGCCGTGAGGATAAAAAATTTTGTAGTGATGGATGCAGAAACTCCTACAACAATAAAATCAATAAGGACTCTACCAATTACATGAGGAACATCAATAATAAGTTACGTAAGAATTACAGGATTCTTTGCGAGTTGAATATTGGTGGAAAATCCAAAACGACCAAATTAAAAATGACAAGCAAAGGATTTGATTTTGAATATTTCACAAATATTTTGCAGACTAAAACCGGTAATACATACTATTTTTTATACGATCAGGGTTATATGGAATTAGACAACGAATACTATATTTTGGTAAAAAAAGAATATTGATATGACAGACAAAGACAAAAAATTCATTAGCTATTGGGAAGGTGTAATAAACCGGGGAAGACTGTATTACACCATGGTACACGGAATAATTTTCGGAACAATTATTTTCTTAATAATATTTGTATTTTCTTATTTTGACAATAGTCTTACAAAAATGTTTGCGGGTTATAATTTTTTCTTAACGCTATTACTGTATATTGTTGGAGGAATGATCTACGAAGGGATTTTCAGTTGGTTCTTAAATTCTAAAAAATATAAAAACCTGACAGGAAAGAGTTAATTTTTATATTATAGTCAATCTTGTGTGTCATTTTAGAAAATTATTAAAAGATGAAATATTATATATAGAAAAAATATACAATCTAATACGAATTTTGAGTCAGACGGGCCGACGTTCAAAATTCAGCTTTTGAAATTCTATCAAATATTAATAATAAATTGAGCTTTTGTCCTTCGGTTCCCGCCCGAACATAAAGTCCCAAAAGATTATGAAGAAAAGTTATTTTCCTACACTTGCCGCTTTAACTATTGTATTATTAACTTTCTGGGTTTACTATGCGGCAATGCCTCAGAAAATTTCTGAAAAAGAATTACCATTAAGTGAGTTTTCTACAAAAAGAGCAATGGAGAAACTGGCATTCATTGCAAAAGAACCACATTATACCGGTTCGGAAAACCACAAATTGGTTGCAGAATATCTGATTACAGAGCTCGAAAAATTAGGTTTGGAAACTCATGTTCAGGAAGGATTTACTCTTACCGAATGGGGAAATCTTACCAAATCCAGAAATATTTTAGCCCGGATAAAAGGTTCAGAAAACGGTAAAGCCCTAATGCTTTTGTCTCATTATGACAGTGCTCCTCACACCAAATCTTTAGGAGCCAATGATGATGGAGTGGGAGTTGTAACTATAATGGAAGGTATAAGAGCTTTTCTGCATAATCAAAAGCAACATAAAAATGATATTATTATTCTTTTTTCTGATGCCGAAGAACTCGGGCTGAACGGTGCAGCTCTTTTTGTAAAAGAACACGACTGGGCAAAAGATGTCGGACTGGTTCTTAACTTTGAAGCAAGAGGTTCTTCGGGTCCTTCTTATATGCTCATGGAGGTAAATAATGGAAATGCCGAAGTAATTAAGAACTTCTCTCAGGCCCATCCTGAATTTCCGGTATCCAACTCATTAATGTATAGTATTTACAAACTCTTACCTAACGATACCGATCTTACTGTTTTTAGAGAATTTGGAGCTATTCAGGGTTTTAATTTTGCTTTTATAGATAATCATTTCAATTATCATACTTCACAGGATGCGATCGAAACCGTAAAGCTCAATACTTTACAACATCAGGGAACGTACCTTGGCTCAATGCTTAATTATTTTTGTAACACCGATCTCGACCGGTTAAATTCAGAAGAAGATCAGGTATATTTTAACACTCCTGTTAACTTTATTACCTATCCTTTTGCATGGAATTTTCCTATGGCAATCATTTTTTCTGTTTTGTTTTTAGCTTTTATTTTTATAGGAATCGGCAAAAAAACATTAGACCCGATTATAATTCTCAAAGGTTTTTTACCCTTTTTATTTAGTATATTCATTTCCGGTGGAATCGGTTTTTTAGGATGGGAACTCCTTAAAAATATTTATCCGGAATATACCGAAATGCTTCACGGATTTACCTACAATGGTCATTCATATATTTTTGCATTTGTATTTTTAGCTTTGGCAGTTTGTTTTATTTCTTATAAAAATATCCGGAACGAATCCGATACCATGAATTATGCTGTTGCCCCGATTTTTGTCTGGCTGCTCATCAATTTTACCGTTGCCGTATATTTACCGGGAGGAGGTTTTTTTATTTTACCTGTTGTTGCCTTAATTTTATCTTTTGGATATTTTATTATCACCCAAAAAAGCAGTCGTTATTTTTCTTTGATTATGACAATTCCGGCAATAGTGATTTTTGTGCCGTTCATCAGTACTTTTCCAATAGGATTAGGACTTAAAATGCTTTTTGGAAGTATGATTTTGGTTGCATTAACCTTTGGGTTGCTCATTCCTGTTTTTGGATTATTTACAAAAAAAAGATTCTGGTCGTTAGTAATGTTGTTGTTTTCGATTGGTTTTTTTGTAGATGCACACATCAATTCAGGTTTTGAAAAAGGAAAAGGTAAACCCAACAGTCTTTTATACATTGTGGATGCAGATGAAAATATTGCTGTTTGGAGTACTTATGACAACACAATTGATGAATGGACCAAAAACTATTTGGGAGAAAACCCGTTGCGACAAAATCCGCTTGAAAATTTCCCCCTGTTTAGTAAATATAATTCCAGACTAAATTACCAATCTACGGCTCCTTATAAAGAAATCAAATCGCCGCTCATAACTTTCGAAAGAGATACAACAATTGCAGACTGGAGACATCTCACTATACGGATCTCTCCCGAGAGAAATGTCAACCGATACGATATTTTTGCTAATCCAGCGATCGATTTTTACCACCTGAAATGTAACGGGGCAAAACACATTAATCAAAAAGGGAATAAATACAACCGTAAAGGCGAAAAACTTTTAAGCTATTATGTTGTGGATCAAATTCCGTTAATACTGAGTTTTACCGTTTCAAAAAGTGCTCAATTGGATCTGAGATTGCTCGAATCCTCATTCGATCTGCTCGATAATCCGCAATTTAGTATCCCGAAAAGGCCCGATTACATGATTGCAAAACCATTTGTACTTAATGATGCTATTGTCATCAAAAAGAAAATTGATCCAATCATGACAACAGAAAAAAACGATGAAACTTTTAATGTGGGGGATGAAACAAATTAGTATTTTAGGTTGTGGGTGGCTGGGGTTTCCATTGTCCAAAGAACTCATTCGAAACGGTTACAAAATCAACGGATCTACAACAAGTCCGGAAAAACTGGAAGTCCTTAAAAATGCACACATTAACCCTTTTTTAATTTCGCTTACGGCAAAATTTACGCCTGACGAATTCCTCAGGTTTATTGATGGAAGCGAAACATTAATTATAAATATTCCTCCAAAAACCGGCGAAAATGAAAATTTTCATCATAGTAATACAATCGAAAATATCATTCCATTATTAGAGAGATCCTATTTACAGCAAATCATTTATACCAGTTCGATTAGTGTTTACAAAGATGATAATAAAGTTATAACCGAAAACACAATCCCGGATCCGCTCACTTTTTCAGGAAAACAAATACTGAAAGCCGAAGAATTATTATTAAACAATCCCCATTTTAAAACCACTGTTTTAAGATTAGGCGGATTAATCTCAGAAGACAGGCATCCTGTAAAAAATCTGTCCGGGAAAACAAACCTCCAAAAGCCGGAAGCCGTTGTAAACCTAATTCACAGAAACGACCTTATAGAAATCATCCGCAAACTCATAGAAAACCCGGAAATAGAAGGGATTTATAATATAGTATATCCCGAGCATCCCGAAAGAAAAATATATTACGAAGCAAAAGCCCGTGAAAAAAATTTAGAACTTCCCGGTTTTGCAAAAGATGATTTCCGAAAAGGAAAAATAATTTGTTCTGATAAAATTTTGAAAGTGATCTCCTATCAGTTCAAATTTAGGATCTGATTTTTTACATCATCAAGAAACAAAAACATGGATTTATTTGGTAATATAATCGACAAAAGCAAAAACCTGCTTCCTAAAGACGGAACGGTAAATTATTATGGTAAATTGTTTACAACGACAGAATCAGACTTTTATCTCGAAAAACTGCTAAATAATATCGAATGGAAAAATGACGAAGCGGTTATTTTTGGGAAGAAAATCATTACCAAACGAAAAGTAGCCTGGTATGGAGAAAAACCTTTTGCCTATACTTACTCCAACACCACCAAGCATGCTTTACCATGGACAAAAGAATTATTGCAATTAAAAGCTTTAATAGAAAAAGAAACAAACGAAACATTTAACTCCTGTTTGCTCAATCTGTATCACAGCGGAAACGAAGGAATGGCCTGGCATAGTGACGGAGAAGCAGACCTGAAAAAGAATGGAGCGATCGGGTCATTAAGTTTTGGAGCAGAAAGGAAATTTGCATTCAAACACAAACAAACCAAAGAAAAAATAGCGCTGATCTTGGAACACGGAAGCCTGTTGATAATGAAAGATACCACGCAAACCCATTGGCTGCATCGTCTGCCTCCAACCAAACTCATCACAAAGCCCAGATTAAACCTAACATTCAGAACAATAATACAAACCGACGATTTCCAAAAAACTTAGAAACTATTTACATTTAGCCATTGTTTACTTTTTGTATTTTCATTTTTCTACAAACACATTATCCTGAGGAACAAAAAAAGAGAGCTCTTAAAACATTACTGTTTATACATAATATAAGTACCTCCCGGGACAGTAGCTGGTAATGTAGGCGGATCTCCTTCTTTTTTTATCTGGTTAACCACTCCCCACCATAAGTTTGCTTTTACTGCCGACTGACCGTTAACCTCTATTTTACGAAGCTCAAGTCTGCCTATTAGCCTTATTCCCGGCTCATCAAACCCCACCCGTAATCTTACAGAGTCCTCATCACATTCGTCACAACCCAAATCGTTACCTGTTAAGATAAAATTACCATATATTTCATGGACTTTAGATACATCATAATCCGGAAGCTCCAGCCCATGGCTATTACCGGGAGGAAAAGTATTTACCTTCTCTACCCCGTTTACCTTATACAGGTAATCTCCGTATATAAGGTCTTCATAATCTCTTCCGTTATAATTCTTTATTTTCTTCCTCAGGTCTATTTTAAAATAAATACCTTCCTGTTCATAAACATATACTCCTATAAAAGGATCCAATACATTGTTAAAATCTTTGTAATAGGCTCCTAAAGGTCTGTCCCAACTACTTTCTGTGGTCATGTCTAATATAGTAGATTGTGCCTGGGTTATAGTGCATAACAGTACTGATAATGTGATATATGTTTTCTTCATAAAATAACATTAGACCAAAATAGAACCCTTAAAACATTACTGTTTATACATAATATAAGTACCTCCCGGGATAGTAGCTGGTAATGTAGGCGGATCTCCTTCTTTTCTTATCTGGTTAACCACTCCCCACCATAAGTTTGCTTTTACTGCCGACTGACCGTTAACCTCTATTTTACGAAGCTCAAGTCTGCCTATTAGCCTTATTCCCGGCTCATCAAACCCCACCCGTAATCTTACAGAGTCCTCATCACATTCGTCACAACCCAAATCGTTACCTGTTAAGATAAAATTACCATATATTTCATGGACTTTAGATACATCATAATCCGGAAGCTCCAGCCCATGGCTATTACCGGGAGGAAAAGTATTTACCTTCTCTACCCCGTTTACCTTATACAGGTAATCTCCGTATATAAGGTCTTCATAATCTCTTCCGTTATAATTCTTTATTTTCTTCCTCAGGTCTATTTTAAAATAAATACCTTCCTGTTCATAAACATATACTCCTATAAAAGGATCAAGCATGTTATGAAGATCCTTATAATATATTCCTGAAGGTTGACTTAACCCTCTATCACTTAAATCTAATATAGTAGATTGTGCTTGAACAGTTATACTGCATAACAGTACTGATAATGTGATATATATATATTTCATAATAAATTATTTTTTTAGTTACATGGTATTTTTTCTACTCTTAACGGAGCAGTATTACTTAGCTTCAGCTCATCCCAGTTCTTAAAGCTGTTGTCTCTTGCTTTAAACAAACGGATGCCGGAGTTGGAATTACTCTGCAGGAAAAACTTTTCCAGATCATTTTTATTTTTCTTAAATTCTTCTGCTTCATCTTCATTAATTTTTATAAGCCTGTCATTTTCATCCAGTATATTAGAATAGAGATCCCAAATATCGTTTACTTTTTTTCTGAGCTTTTCTACATCACTGACCTTTAATGTATATACCATTGCGGTATTGTCGGGACCCTTACAAACCACAGTGGAAAAAACATATTCTTTCCTGCTTGTGTACGGCGAATCACGGGCTATATCATAACAAACAAGCAATGATTTTAAATCACCGTATGAAAACATACTATATCCGTTATCCGGATGGGTATGAATCGTACCTATATGAAGGCTCGTAACTATAAACTCAATTTCAGCATTTAGAGAAGATATCACATAATTTTTATCGTATCTGTGCGTTTCGTCTTCGTTGATCCGTCTTTGTACATCATACCCTCTCTCATGATTATTCTGACCACTTGTTACAAAGTCTATCAAATTGTCCAAAACCGGTTTCATATCCATACCTCCGTCTGATTCTTTTTCGCCAAATTGTTTCATTTGATTGCAAGGATCCACGTTTACTTTTACCGTTAGCTTAGGTGTTGTAATAAATCCCACCTCTCCCGGATTTTGTATCTTCTCAGGATCAAATTTTCCGTCTATCATATTTCCGGGATTGCTATGTCCGTCTCCGGGATTGCCATGCCCGCCGCCTCCGCCTCCGCCGCCATTCCCATTTCCGGGCATTCCGGGACCTATGATATAATCAAAATTAATGCCGCTCGGAGGTATCCCTCCTCCTCCTTCTACTGACAAACAATCCAGTAATATCTTTATATTGAGTGTCAACTGGGTATTGGGAACATATTCTCCACTATTTACGTACGAACATTGCCCGTTCAGCATTTGTAAAACATTATGACTACAGGAAGGACATTGATCTCCTCCAACGTATGCTGCTTCGAGGCAGTCATCCAGCTTGTTTTTTTGGTTTTGACCAGGCAGGTCAACATAAAAGTTTGTTCCTTTAAAACCTATCTTCCCTTTTAAATCAACCGCTATATTCCGGTTCCAGAGTACTTTATCTTCCTCACTGAAATAATATTCCAGTAAAACCACGTTTGCCTGTTCTCTGAATACGGCTATAACCATATTTTCTATTACTCCGGGATTTTCATGATCTCTGTAAACCGAAAACGTATAAGATTTGTAAAACCCAAAATCAATATAATAAATCTCTTCGTTATCAATATAAAAATCATCCAGAGCAACCATCCTAGAATTCATACCGGGAACAGATTTTTTTGTTGTTGCTTCTTTGTATTGTTCGAAAGCCTTACTGTCTTTTCTAAACTCCTCAAAAGAAATAATCTTAAAAACTTCGCGGTGACCATGGTGTGCGTCTTCTGTTACAGGTTCATCAGTAGAACAGGAACTAATAAAAATAATGCTAAAAAGAAACAAAAAAACTGTATTAAGTTTTTTGTAAGCAGATTGTAATTTCATATATTCATTTTTTTTTGAATAAAAATAATAAAAAACATCTAAAAAAGATAATATTTTTCACTTTTAACCTTATTATAAAACAGTATGCAAATTTTTAATTATTTAAAAGACAAGCCGCTTTCTTAAAATGCCAAATCATTATCATTATTTAACATTGCGTTTTTTTCTCATGATTTACAAACGCATTGTCCTGATGGAACAAAAAAGAGTTGTGAGGAACGACTCGTAATTTGTAGAAAATTCTTTTTGAGTTTCAAATTAATTTTAATCCGTTCCTGAGTTTTTTTAGTTACAGTTTATAACTAACAGAAAACAGAATTGCTCTTGGCAACACATAGGTCTTGGTTTCACTAATCATATAATCAGAAAAAGAGTAATCGTTTTTTATACTATTATCAAACAGATTGTTGACTGATAATTCAAACCCAAAAGGATTATTCTTTTTTTGATATCTGATAGAAGAAGAGGCGATCTCATAAAAATTACTTTGATTATTATCATTTGTATTTTTTAGATTTTCATAATTAAACTTAAAAATAACATTTCTAAAAAATGATACAGACGCAGATCCGTTAAAAGCATCTGTTTTATAATTTACTGTTGTAATACCATTAAACCGGCTGAATCCTTTTTTATATCCCACTTCAAAATCGGGCCATTTTTTGTATGCCGTTTTCAGGGTTATTCCAATATTTTGACTGTTTCTGTCGTTTTTTGTAGTAATTCCGTTGAGCGTTTGTATATAATCAAACCAGTTGAGAGTAGAATTGATCCCGATTCTAAAACGGGAGATCTTTTTAGTAAACGATCCGTAAAAATACCAGTTTGTTTCAGGATTATCTGTAATTACCGGAGTGTTGTACTGGTTAATTCCGTCTATTTCTATTTCATTTCTCACCGTTTTGGTTTTTTGATTAAAAACCGCACTGGCGTTCCAATTAATCCCCCGGTACATATTCATTTTTGAATACCGTAAATTGGCAGTATGAAAACGCTCATTTCTTAACAACGCATTTCCTCTAAAAACCGTATTATAGGTTTGTAAAGTAAATTGATTTGCAAATTGTTCTGCATTAGGAAAACTATTTGCAAGTTTGTATGTAAAATGTAGATTTTCAGATTTGTTAAATTCAAATTCACTATTCCATTGTGGTTGAAAAAGTGTTTTAGAAATCACGTCATTATCATTTAATTGATTGGTTATCAAATTATACCAATGCAAATACAATCCGGGCTTATTGGTCCAGCGTCCTATTTTGAATTTATATTCTAAGCCTATGTAAGCATCATTTAACCGATAATCTATATCGTTGCCAAACCCTGCCGAAGCAAAATCATTGATTGTCCCGTTGGATAATATTTGTTTTTCGGACGTTTGAAAATCTGAAGTTCCGGAATTGTTACCGATACTGGTATAAAGATGATTGAAATTATTGATAATCCAATAGTGTTTGAACAATGCATCGATACTATTGTTTTTTATTTTTTTTATTTGACTGATGGAATAATTACTATCGTCCTCAAGCGGAATTAATCCTGCCAGAAAAGGGCGATCGGTAAACCATTGGTTTTGCGGAGTGTTTTTTTCGTAAGCATGATTTACGACAAAAGTAGTAGTGTGCTTATTATTGTAACTCTTATGCCATTCTATATATTGTTTTACCGAACTATTATCGGCATTCTTAATGGTTTCGAAAGTGTCAGAATTTAAGTTGGCAACAGAGTTCAGAACACTTAATAAATCGTTTGTACTGGATTGGTATTGTGCATTATAATACCATTTTTCTTTTGAAGTAGGCGAATAATCTAATTTGATATTTCCTATCCCGAGAAGAGAACGATTATTGCTGTTTTGCATACGGTTTTCAAAAGCAACTGTATTATTTTGTAAATATTCTATGTTGCTTTCTGATTGGTGAGCCATAAAAACTTTAGAGAAAATACCAAAACCGGAAACCGCCAGTTTCGATGATGCGTCATAACTGAAATTAATGGCTCCGAATTGTGATTTGTTCTGTACTACATCTGTATTGTCGTTGGTAAACGAGTATAAATTGGTTAATGATTTCCTGCCCGAAAGAAAACTGCTCACTCCACCATCAAACCGCATAAGATCCTGAAAAGTAAAAGTACTTTTCCCGATATTGTTGCTGTCTCCTATAAAACTTATATTGGTTTTCGGACTGTAATAAAACAAAGCGGCATGACCAAGATAAAAACCATTATCATCGTTTCCTGCTTCTATTCCTGCTTCTAAGTCGCCAAAAACAAACTTCTTTTTGTCTTCTTTGAGTTTTACGTTCATCGCCAGATCTTCGGAATCTGAAACCTGTTTCATAAAACCTACTTCATTAAAATGATCGATTACTTCTATTTTATCTAAAGCATCTGCCGGAATATTTTCGACCGCTAATTTAGTTCCGCCGCCAAAAAACGATTTACCTTCTACAAGCATTTTGGTTACTTTTTTCCCCTGAACGGTAACTCCTCCATTTTTATCGACCTCTACTCCGGGAAGTTTTTCGAGAATTTCCTTCATCTTTCGTTCGTTGCCGTTGGCAAAACTCCCCACATCAAAGGTCATTGTGTCTTTTTTGATCTCAATAGGTTTAAACTCGTGCCTGATAATGATTTCCTGAAGATTTTCGCTGGCAGGAACCAGCTTGAAGTTATGAGATGTAATATTAGAATTGGGATCTACAATTAATACTTCTTCTATAAAGCCAATGTAAGAAACTGTAATTTCATATTTTACATCGCTTTCTATTTCGAGCTTATAGCGACCTTTATTGTCTGCCATGGCAAACCTGATACCTGCTTTTTCCTGTAGAGGTTTGGCAATTATATTGGCAGATTCGAGCGGTGTGTTGAGCGAATCGCTAACTACTCCCGTGATTGTTTTTTGGGAATAGGCTGAGAAAGTGAGAAAGAGGAAAAACAGTAATTTTGGCATTCTATTATGATTACAAATTTTCAGACTATTTATTGGTTTCTTCCAAAAGTTTATAATATTCTGCTTCACTAAGTATTTTACCTTTACCCGGTTTTTTTATTACAATATCTTCTTTATATTTCAAATTGATTTCAGTTGCTCCAAACACAACATTCCTTTCCTGTAATTCTAAAATTAACCCCGGTAATCCTCCATATCCTTTTGGACCAAAAGAATACGGTAATGCGGGGCAATACCATGCAATTACCGGATATGTAAAAATGCCGAAATCACCATTGTCAACAGTAATGCTGGTTGTTGCTTTATAACATACGAAGTTATCTATTTTTTTACTCTCGTTCGAAGTATTCCACTCAATATTTAGATTGGATTTAATAATTAAATTCCCCAAACTTTCATCTTCAACCTGATACAGAATTTCATTCTCGGATTTTGATTTATAATATAATTCATCAACATTGGAAAAGGCTAAAAACAGTTCTAAGTCCTGATTTTCCATCAACATTGTTTTGTTTAAATAAAAAACCATTTCATTTGGATTAAAATCCAGAGAAAACGTTATATTTTTAATTTCTTTTGCAGAATTGAACAGAGTACCAATATCGCTTTTTTGAATTTCTTCATTTTCTCCCAAAGCAACCGTATATTTTATACTTCCGGACTTTGCCTGACAAAAAAGCATACATGGAAACAACAATAGAATTAGTGTTTTTTTCATTTTATGAATTTTCTAATATTTTAATTGAGTTACATAGTTAGATTAGATTCTCGTTTTCAATTAATTAAAACCTGTGTTGAATTATTCTAAATTATTTAATCCAAAACACCAACTGCTTTTTGTTTATCTCACTAACTATATAACTCAAAATTTTTAATTATTGTTGTAATTCGATAGACCGTTGGACAGAAACATTTTTCTTTTTTTTCTGCTTCACAAGTGGCAACCGTTGATTGTTTAATTTTTGCGGCTTTGTTTTGAGAAATATCATTGACTTTAGCTGCATTACCAATCTTCTCTCCCGTAATTGTTTTTTGGGAATAGGCTGAAAAAGTGAGAAAGAGGAAAAACAGTAATTTTGGCATCTAGGTCTTAATTTCTATTTGTCATATTTTTCATTCTTAAATTAAAAATTTCTGTAAACTCTTTATTGCTTATTTCTTCATATTTTGGTTTTAGTATCTCCTGATTATTATTACTAAATTTTAATGATTTGATTACATACTTTATTTTTCCTTTATGAGTGAAAGCTTCAAAAACTAAACCTGGTAGCCCGTAATAAATTGAGGGTCCATAATTATATGGCAAAGAAGGACAAAACCAAGCTTCTAATTCGTATTCTCTCTTTCCTCTAAAATCATCAATTTTTTGAACTCCTAAAGCTTTATAACAAATATAACCATCAATATTTTTTGTTTCATTTGTAATAACCCAATTATAATAATCAAATGGGTAATAAACCAAGTGTTTTTTTCCTCCCAATTCTGTTAGCACAAATATTTTTTTAGATTCTATATCATAATAATACTCTTCATTTCCTGAATAATCTGAATCTCGTGAAATTAAATCTGACCTTAGAGTATTTATCTTCTTGAAATAGGCATTTTTATAATTTCCAATAAGCAAAAACTCTTTGTTTTTTGTATTATTCATTTTTTCAAGTACTATATTTTTTATTTTTTCATTTTTCATATTAGCAATCTCATTTTCAGAAAAATCTTCAACTATAATTTTATAAACAACTTCAATGGAGTTATTTTCCTGACAAGAAACTCCTTGATTATAAAAAATCAGAAGTAAAAATATTTTTTTTAACATACCATGTTATTTTAATAATTAAAAAGCTGGAATTAAGACCTCCAGCTTTTATATAAAATATTGGAGAAAATTATCCTCTTATAAATATTGGAGGTAATAAATATCCTCCTTCTCCACTAACCTCATCGCATAGACTATACCAATCAGCGTATGAGCCTTCAAATTCTGCTTCTGTAAATTCATGACCTATAGCGATAGATTCCTCAACCGCAGCATTAATAGCATACTCCTCACAATCCTGAATAACTAAAAGAATCTCTTTTTTCTCTATGTCAATATAATTTGCCATACTTGTCCCTACAAATGCTATCAATGCAATAGCGGTAAAAATTGTCTTTTCATTTTGTGAATGTTTTAAATTAAAAATTTTGTTTTGTCATGACGATGCTAAATTGTTTAATTTGAAGCGTCTGACAAAATTTAATTTACAGTTTTAACAATTTTTACAGTTTTTCTATACCACTTGGTATAGAAAAACTATACTAAACCTCTTTTTTGGCTTCTTTCAGTATGTTAGGATCATAAGTAATATTCAAAGCTGTTTTTAAAATTTAATCAGAAATAATATCATAATATTCCTTTAGGTTTATGGTTTTTTTAGAAGTCTTTGAAGACAAATCATAATTACATTTTTCAATATTTATCATTTCAAATGTAAGAATGCTTTGTTCAAGTCTTAATATTAAACCTGGCAGATTTCCATGGCAATTAGGCCCAAAAGAAAATGGAATATCGTTGGTAAACCAGGCTGTTAAAGTATATGCGTCGTAATATGTATCATCCGGATCGAGTTTTTCTAATGTACATATTGCTTTATAACATTGGTGTCCTTTAATATATTTTGTTTCGGAAGTTATAATCCAGTTTGTTTTTGTGGGATATTCAATCAAAAAATCAGAAGTTTCTATTAAAGAAGCGTTTAAGTTTTGGGTATAATAACATTTATTACCTAGCATATCTGCCATGTCTAGTATTGATCTTACATTATCTTTTGACAAGGAATTGGTTTCATTGAGTTCAAAAGTACTTTCTGTATTATTAATTTTCAAGCCAAATGTAACTTCTTTTAACTTTGTTTTTATATCTGCAATGAGAGGAGTGTACATTTCGGTTTCATTTTCATTTGTCAAAAAAACGCTATATTTCACACATAGATTATCTGTGTCTCCCTGTGTTTGAGCATTTGAAATCGTATTTGACAACAATAGAAATAATACCGTGAAACTAATCTTCTTCATTTTCAAAATATTTTGTAAGCAATTCGCTATATTCTTCTTGTGTAATAATTTTTCCTTTAGGTTCGGCAATTTCATTTTTTTCGGTATTAAAGGTTATTTTTTTTACACCTATCACAATATTCCTGTCCTGAAACTGTAATATCATTCCCGGTAAATTGCCATATCCTTTAGGTCCATACGAATATGGAATCTCTGGACAATACCAAACTATTAATTGTTTTTCAAAATCTTTAACTCCATTATTGTATTGGACAGTTGCAGTTGCTTTATAGCATAAAAACCCTTCTATCATTTTGCTCTCTTGGCTTAATTCCCAATCGGTTTCATAATTGTTTCTTACAATTATTTTGCCCAAAACGGGGTCATCAATTGAATTTAGAACAATATTTTCTTTAATTTTTCTATAATATATTCCGGTAATTCCCGAAAATGCCAAACTAAAAGAGGTATTGATACCATCTATTTTAGGTGTTGTTGAGTAAAAATTCATTTCGTTTTTGTTGAACTCTAAAGTATAGCTAACGTAAACTGCCGCTTCTTTTGCCTGATTAAAATAACCGGATAACTCGCCTTTACTAAAACTCTCGTCTTCGGCAAGATGCAAAGAATATTCGATTTTTCCGTTTAAAATCTGGCTGTTAACAGAATTTAGAAAAACCAAAAACACAAAATGGAATAAATATTTTTTCATATAAAAAAGTACTAAATGAAAATAGTAATAAAAATTATCTTCTTCATTTTCAAAATTAATCGTTACTATTCTTTTTTTCAATTAAAACATTTAGTTCTTCTTCTTCAAATATTCTATATTTTTTTAATTCTTTTATTTCACAATTATTAGTGCTCATTTGCATTTCTTTTACTCCAAAAACAGCATCTTTCGTTTGCAATTCCAGTATTAATCCCGGTAAACCTCCATATCCTATGGGTCCAAACGAAAATGGGATTTCAGGACAATACCATGCAATTATGGGATGTCTGAATGTGTTATTCGAATTACTTACTACATTTTCAGTTGTTGCTTTATAGCAAACATATTTATCAATTAATTTGGTTTCATTTAATAGTGTCCAATTCTTAATCATTGGCTTCTTTACAATATAATCTCCAATCCCAAAAGAAGTGCCTTCTTTAAAGACAGTATCTTTTTTTATTAAATAATTACCTGTAAAACCAATTTTCACACTTCCTATTTTGGCAGCCTGGTCATCTGAATACAGTTTTTCTACTTTTACAAATAGTGCTTTTTCTTTGTTGAATTTCAGTTGGAAATCAAATTCTTTTGTTATCGAATAGTAATTTGCATTCATTGAAAGCATCATCTTCTCCAAATTACTTTCCTTATTTTCGGTTACAACAACTCCATAAGTAACCACACCGCTTTTAATTTGTGAATTGCTGTAATAAAAATTTAATACTAAAAATAACAATATATATTTTTTCATTTTTTTATTTTTAAAGACGTTCCAATATTAATCGAAACGTCTTATTGATTTTAAAAACCTATTACTGTTTTTGACATCTACTGTTTTTTTATAGAGTTTTGCAATTTTGGTGAATTTACACAATTTGTATAGCAGATGTCAGCATACGCATCGACTGTTTTGTGACTGGCTCCTTCATCACGTGCCAAAGAATACCTTAAGTTTTAAGAAACGATAAAACTTTACTCCTGAAACTGCTTTTTCAATTCATCAAATTCCTCTTCTAATTTTTCATACAACTCTTCTTCGCTGATTATTTTAACGGTTTTCAGAAATTTTGCGTCAAAATCCAACCTTGAATTAAAATGTATTTTTTCATTGTTCTGATAAAAAACCTTCCAAAGTAATACTACTTCAAAAGGTTTTATTTCTTAAATTAGAAAAGTTTCGTATTTGAAATTTTAGAAGCCATACAAAAAAAATAGGCTGAATATCCATATGCCTTTATTTCATCTGAAGTAGCACCTTGACTTTGAGCACTAACCATTGCAAAGAATTTTACAGCATCACAATTTGGATTAGTTTCTGTTTTTATCTTTTAATCATTTAATGAGGACAATCTTTTACTTTCTTCTTTTTCTGAAATGATTTTCGACTTTTCTAATATCCCAAAATTTAAAGCTTCTTTTGATTCGAAATTTATTTTTCTTACACCATAAACAACGTTTCTTACTTGTAATTCTAAAATTAAACCCGGTAAATTGCCATAACCTATTGGTCCGTATGAAAAAGGAATCTTTGGACAATACCATGCTACAACAGGATGATTAAATGCTTTCAAGCTGTTCTCTACCCTATTTGTATTGGTAGCTTTATAGCATAAGTGACCATCTATAAGCTTAGTTTCATTTACCAATGTCCAATTATTGATCGGTTCTTTTTTTACAAATATTTTATCTCCCAAAAGTGACGATTGTTTTAAAATCGAATCTTTAAAGTAAAATATAATGCCTGAATATTTTGCAAAAACAAGTGACAGATTATCGCTTAATGTATTGTCTTCGTCGCTTAATTTGTTTTTTAATTCGAATATAGATCCCCGGGAATCGATTTTTAAATCAAATAAAAATTTATTAGGATTGGCAATAGCATAATCGTGATGTACTTTAAAAATATCCGAACTTTTAAATAATTCATCTTCCTGAAAAACCAAACCGTAAGTTACTGTAATATTGTTATTTTGTGCAAAACAAAAGCTTGTCAACAATAGAAATAATACTATCCTCATATAAAGTATATTTAATAAGCATGTCCGTTTTGACATGCTTATTCTGGTAAATTTAATTGATTTGTTTCAAATTTAACGTCATATTTTTTGCATTTTCTCCTTTACACCAAAACCACATCATATAGCCTGCAGTATTAGCATCTTCATCACTCATATCTCTACTCTTAGCTTCTGCAATTGTATCTTGTCGTACTTTATCACAATCCGTTTTGGGTATTGCCGAAGGCGGGGTTTTTTAGCACAAAAGTTTAATCGAAGAACGAACGTTGAACCTTGCACAAATGTCCAATCGAAGCCGTTCAGCCCCGC
>CAZSOC010000007.1:43676-76046 GCA_964608415.1 uncultured Flavobacterium sp. | reverse complement strand
ATAGACTAGAAACTGTTTGTAGTAGTGCTATAGTAAAAATACAATTATCATCATGACCTCAAATATCGGAGCAAGACAACTTAAAGATTTTGGTCAAGGTGTAGGTTTTGGAACAGCTGCAAAAGTTTCTCAGGCAGATGAAAATTCAAAAAGCATCATAGAAAATGCACTAAAAAAAGCATTTGCACCGGAATTTTTAAATAGAATTGACGATGTAATCGTATTTAATGCTCTCGAAAAAGAACATATTGATCAAATTATTAAAATAGAATTACAAAAATTATTTAACCGGATTAAAGGTTTAGGCTATAATTTAAAACTCTCCGACAAAGCAATCGCCTATATCGCAGAAAAAGGATTCGATAAGCAATTTGGCGCAAGACCACTAAAAAGAGCAATTCAAAAATATGTTGAAGATGTTCTGGCTGAAGAAATCATTACTTCAAAAATTAATTCTGGAGATGAAATCTTTATGGATATCGAGGACGGAAATGATGAATTGAACGTAAAGGTTCAAAAAGCAGAAGAACCAACAAATTAATTTTTAAATAAAATCATCATACCAAAGACCTGTATAAATTACAGGTCTTTTTTTTATCTAAAATTCTATCAATTATTACTATTTCCATACATTTGAAAAAAAATATTAACTATCCCATTTATGCAGCTAGAAAAAGTAATTGTTGGAAGTGAAGAATGGTGTTCTTTTCCAACTTTAGGAATCCCAACAATCAAAGCCAGAGTAGATTCCGGAGCAAAAACATCGGCATTACATGCAATTAACATTGTCCCATTTGCAAAAGATGGCGAAAGTTGGGTAAAGTTTGACATCAATCCCATTCAAAATAATGTTCGCACAATAATACATTGCGAAGCCAAACTTATAGACAAGCGCATTGTAAAAAGCTCTAGCGGTAATCGTGAACAGCGTTTTGTAATTGCTTCAGAATTAGAAATAGGTGGTCAGATCTGGATCATAGAAATCACATTGACCAACCGGGATTCTATGGGTTTCAGAATGCTTTTGGGAAGAGAAGCAATGAGCGGTAGAGTTTTGGTAGATCCCTCACAAAGTTTTCTTCTGGGAGAGCCTACAAATGACAATCTAAAAGAATTATACAAATCATCAGACGGAAACAAAACAGGGCTTCGTATAGGAATTTTAGCTTCAAATCCTGAGTTATACAGTAATAAAAGAATTATCGAAGCAGGAGAAATGAGAGGTCACGATATGCGCTTTCTAAATATCAAGGAATGTTATATGAAACTCGATGCTACCAAACCGGAAATCCATTATCGTGGAGGAAAAATCCTGGATAATTTCGATGCCATTATTCCCAGGATCAGACCGAGTATTACTTTTTACGGATGTGCACTTACCCGACAATTCGAATCTCTTAAAGTTTTTTGCTTGAATTCTGCTTCGGCAATTACACAATCCCGGGACAAATTATTTTCGTTACAATTATTAGTTAACCACGGAATCGATATTCCTACAACAGGATTTGCTAATTCACCACTAGATACCACCGATCTGATCGGAATGGTTGGCGGACCACCATTAATCGTAAAGTTACTAGAAGGAACTCAAGGTAAAGGGGTCGTGATTGCAGAAACCAAAAAAGCTGCGGAAAGTGTAATTAACGCCTTTAAAAGCCTAAATGCCAACATTTTAGTTCAAGAATTTATCAAAGAAGCCAACGGAAAAGATATCCGGTGCTTTGTAGTAGATGGAAAAGTTGTTGCTGCCATTCAGCGAGAGGCTTTACCTGGTGAATTTAGAGCAAATATTCATCTGGGAGGTACTGCTTCTGTTATTAAAATTACATCCGAAGAAAGAAAAATTGCGATAAAAGCAGCCAAAGCAATGGATCTAAAGGTAGCAGGTGTAGATATTATTCGCTCTTCAAAAGGTCCTTTATTACTTGAAGTAAACTCTTCCCCAGGGTTAGAAGGTATCGAAAGTGCTACAAACAAAGATATTGCAGGAGCAATGATTATTGCAATAGAGAAAAATTTTAAAAGAAGATTATTCGACAAAACAATCGACTAATTTCTATATTATATAATTCATTAATTCCAAAAAAAGGGATAATTTAGCCATTTAAAATACTAAACACATACAATGAAAGACATTACTTTAAAACACATACACCAAAATTTAGGTGCAAAAATACTCCCATACGCAGGTTTCAATATGCCCATTACATACGAAGGAGTAAATGCAGAACACGAAACCGTTAGGAACGGTGTTGGAGTTTTCGACGTTTCTCACATGGGTGAATTTTTACTAACAGGTCCAGATGCCTTAACATTAATTCAAAAAGTTACTACAAACGATGCTTCTGTTTTAGAAACAGGAAAAGCACAATATTCCTGTTTACCTAATGATAAAGGCGGTATTGTTGATGATTTGATCATTTATAAAATAAAAGACGAACAATATCTTTTGGTTGTTAATGCTTCAAATATAGAAAAAGACTGGAATTGGATCTCTTCTCACAACAATTTGGGAGTAGATATGAAAAATCTCTCCGACGATTATTCATTACTAGCGATACAAGGTCCAAAATCTATTGAAGCTATGCAAAGCCTTACTTCTGTGAATTTAAGTGAAATTCCTTTTTACGGATTTGTAGTAGGTCCATTTGCAGGAATCGAACACGTAATTATTTCTGCAACCGGATATACAGGTTCAGGCGGATTCGAAATTTATTGCAAAAATGAAGAAGTAGAACAACTTTGGAATAAAATATTTGAAGCCGGAGCTTCTTTTGGCATCAAACCAATTGGTCTTGCCGCCCGAGACACTTTACGATTAGAAATGGGATATTGTCTATACGGAAATGATATTGATGATACAACTTCCCCAATAGAGTCCGGATTGGGCTGGATAACCAAATTCAATAAAGAATTTATAAATTCTGAAACCTTAAAGCTTCAAAAAGAAAACGGGGTTTCAAGAAAGTTAATTGGTTTTGAATTAATCGAAAGAGGCGTTCCTAGACAAGGTTATGAGATTGTAGATAAAGACGGAAACGTAATCGGAAATGTAACCTCAGGAACTATGTCTCCATCTCTCAATATTGGTATAGGATTAGGATATGTTACAACAGAACATTCTAAAGTTGATTCTGAAATATACATCAGAATCAGAAAAAATGATGTTTTGGCAAAAGTGGTCAAAACACCATTTTATAAAAAATAAAAATTAGTATTTTTAAAACATATCATTTTAATTAATAACTTACAAGCATAAAACATTTTTCCATAGAAAGCTGTAAATTATTAAGATAAATGCTAAAAAAAATACTCCTGTTTTTTCTGTTTTCAAATGCTGTTTCAGGACAAGAACAGTCTTACGAGCAAACATGTCAGACATTTGATAGATTAAATCAAATAGTTCAAGCATATCACTTTAAGCCGAAAGCTATCAATGATAGTTTATCGGCTTTTGTTTTTGATAAAATTCTGGAAGAACTGGATAATAATAAAACCCTTATAACAAAAGAAGAATTCGACATACTGCTTATTCATAAATATAAAATCGATGATTATCTGTTAGACAGAAACTGTTCTTTTTTATTTGATTTTGAATCCATATATCAAACTGCTTTAATCAGAAAATTGAATATTTTAGAGAAACTTCAAAAAGAAAAATTTAATTATACAGGAACCGATACTGTGTTTTTTGTAAAAGAAAAACTCTTCTTTGATGTACAGGAATCCAGGCTCGAAAAACTCTGGAATAAGCGTATCCGATACGAAATATTAGAAGACATGTCTAGGTCTACCAAGAACTTAGACTCTATAAAGCAAAATTTTACTTCTATGGAAATTGCTTCAAGAAGTAAAATTTTTGATAAAAATATCTGTAAAATAAATTCAATTCTGGATAAAAATGAAATTTTCGATATTATCAAAAATGCCTTGCTCAACTCATTCTGTAACTATTTTGATCCGCATTCAAATTATTTTTCCGATGATGCGAAATCTTCATTCATCTCATCTTTATCACCCGAAAGACTCTCTTTGGGAATTGATGTTAAACTTTCGGAAAATGATGAGATAATTATAGAGGATATTATTCCCGGAGGCCCGGCTGCTTTACATGAGGTTTTGGAAAAAGGTGATATTATCACAAAAGTTTCGAACAATAAAAATCAAGAATATGAAGTAAGTTGTTCTTCACTAAATACGATCGGTGAACTTATTTTTTCTGACATCAATAAACAAATCAATCTTACTGTTCGCAAAAAAAACGGTAATACAGCAACGGTTCTTATTAAAAAGAAAAAAATGAAACCCAAATCTACCCAAGTTTACAGTTATGTTGTTGGTGACGAAAATAAGTTCGGTTATATCAAAATCCCAAGTTTTTATACCGACTTCGACGGAAGATCTAATAAAGGCTGTTCTGATGATGTTTCAAAAGAATTAATAAAACTCCGAAAAGACAACATTCAGGGATTAATTATAGACTTACAGGATAATGGCGGAGGTTCTATGTCTGAAGCCATAAAACTGGCTAGTATGTTTATCAATTTTGGTCCTATTTCTATTTTGCAGAATAGTTTTGGAGAACAAAATATTTTAAAGGATACCCATCGAGGTCAGGTGTACGAAGGTCCGATTATTTTATTAGCCAATCAAAATTCTGCTTCTGCCAGCGAATTTTTTATCTCTGCAATTCAGGATTACAAAAGAGGGATTGTATTAGGAAGTAAAACTTTAGGAAAAGCTTCTATGCAAACTATAATTCCTATTTACGATACAAAAAAAAATACAGAATTTGTAAAACTTACTGTAGAAAAATTTTATCGAATTACAGGCGAAAGCCATCAGGCAGTGGGTGTAATTCCGGATATTCCTGTTCCGCAATTATTTGACAGTATTAGTAAAAGCGAACAAGATTTACCTAATTTCCTGACTAATAATAAAATTATTGCCAACCTAAATTATAAAATTTACGAGAATTTCAATTATAATGAGGCTATTCAAAAAAGTATGAATAGAATACAGAACAACTCAGACTTTATCGAAATCAAAGCTCTTAATAATAAACTTACCCGTTTATTTAATAATGTAAAAAAACCTGTTATTGTAGAATTGACAGATGTTTTCGCAAGTGTTCATCAGGTAGATGATCTTTGGGACGAAGTAAAAGACATTACAGAAAAGGAATATTTTTCTTCTGTTGAAAACAACAATTATAACCTTACCAAAGTAAAATTTGATGAATTTCAGACCGAAGTAAACACACATAGAATCAAATCAATAAAGTCTAATCCTTATGTCAAAGAAAGTATTCAAATTTTAACTGATATAAAATTTCAAAATAATTAAAGTTCTTTTAAAGAAATTTAAACAGTTTCCTGAACAATTTCTTGACAGAAAGTAGGATAAATTATATTTTTGCACACACAAAATAATATTTGAAATGGGAAGAGCATTTGAATTTAGAAAAGGCAGAAAAATGAAACGCTGGTCTGCAATGGCCAAAGCATTTACAAGAATTGGAAAAGATATCGTTATGGCGGTAAAAGAAGGAGGACCTAATCCTGATTCCAATTCGAGACTGAGAGCTGTAATTCAAAATGCAAAAGCGGCAAATATGCCGAAAGAGAATGTTGAAAGAGCTATTAAAAAAGCTACCGAAAAAGATACGGCAAATTACAAAGAAGTCCTTTTTGAAGGTTATGCCCCACACGGAATCGCAATTCTTATAGAAACCGCTACCGATAATAACAATAGAACTGTTGCCAATATTAGAAGTTATTTTAATAAATGTAACGGAACATTAGGAACGCAGGGATCTGTAGAGTTTATGTTTGATCATACCTGTAATTTTAGAATTCCGGGAACCGGTATCGACATAGAAGAAATGGAACTGGAATTTATCGATTTTGGTGCAGAAGAAATTTTTGCAGACGAAGAAGATATTCTGATCTATGCTCCTTTTGAAAGTTTTGGAGCCATCCAAAAAGAATTAGAAACCAGAAACATCGAAATTTTATCTTCAGGGTTTGAAAGAATTCCTCAAGTAACAAAAGAACTTACAGAAGATCAAATTTCCGATGTAGAAAAATTATTAGAGAAAATTGAAGAAGATGATGATGTGCAAAATGTATATCATACTATGCAGGAATAAGTCATTTTTTGACAAAAAAATCCTTACTTAAAAAAGTAAGGATTTTTTTATGGTTTAGATTTAAGTTTTTTATTAATTTACAATAACCCATTCTCCATTAGCAAGCAAATTTTCTGCTTTTTTATATTTCATAGTTTCTGTTTTACCAGACATCACATTTTTTATAGTAACGTTATCGTTCCGATTGATTTTTGGCATCTCTCTGGTAATCGTTTCCGTAATTTGTGATTTCTGGGTCTGACTAACCTCTCTGTTTTGAGCAGCAGCAGTATCAGAATTTGAAATATCTGCTTTTGAAGTTTTATAATTTTCTTTTTGACGAACTTCCTGTGCTTCCGTGATATTTGTGGTTTGCTGCATTGGCAAATCTCCTTTAAACAAAAATGAAACTACCTCCTTGTTTACACCATTCAGCATATTGCTAAATAATTTGAATGCTTCAAATTTATAAATAAGTAACGGATCTTTTTGCTCATGAACAGCCAATTGAACTGACTGTTTCAACTCGTCCATCTTTCTTAAATGCTTTTTCCAGGCTTCATCTACAATTGCCAAAGTGATATTTTTTTCAAAATCTGCAATCAATTGGATTCCGTTGGACTCATAAGCTTTTTTAAGATTGGTAACTACGTTCAACGTCTTAATTCCATCAGAAAACGGCACTACAATTCTTTCAAATTGATTCGATTCGTTCTCATATACATTTTTAATAACCGGAAATGCCTCACGAGCGCTTCTCTCTGTTTTTTCTGTATAATATGCTAAAGCTGCTTTATATACTTTTCCGGTGATTTCTATAGCATTCAGTTTTTGAAATTCTGATTCATTAACGGGAGCTGTAATAGAAAAATAGCGAATCAATTCAAATTCAAAATTTTTAAAATCACCTGTCTCTTTATTATTTGTTACGATCAATTCGCAAGTATCATAGATCATGTTGGCGATATCTACCTTCAATCTTTCTCCATGCAAAGCATGACGACGACGTTTGTAAACTACTTCTCGCTGTGCATTCATTACATCATCGTATTCGAGCAAACGTTTACGAACTCCAAAATTGTTTTCTTCTACTTTTTTCTGAGCTCTTTCTATAGACTTGGTCATCATAGAATGCTGAATCACTTCGCCTTCTTTAAGACCCATTCTGTCCATCACTTTTGCAACCCTTTCAGATCCGAAAAGACGCATAAGATTGTCTTCAAGAGAAACATAAAATTGAGAACTTCCCACATCTCCCTGACGACCTGCACGACCTCTTAACTGTCTGTCTACACGACGGGAATCATGACGCTCTGTTCCTACAATTGCTAAACCTCCCGCAGCTTTTACTTCTTCGGTTAGCTTAATGTCTGTACCACGACCCGCCATATTGGTTGCTATTGTTACCACTCCTGGTTTTCCGGCTTCTTCTACAATTTGTGCTTCCTGTTTGTGCATTTTAGCATTCAACACATTGTGAGGAATTCCGCGCATTTTCAACATTCTGCTTAAAAGTTCAGAAATATCTACAGAAGTTGTACCAATTAAAACCGGTCTTCCAGACTTGGATAATTCTGTAACATCTTCAATAACTGCGTTGAATTTTTCTCTTGTACTTCTATAAATTAAATCTTCTTTGTCTTTTCTTGAAATTGGTCTGTTTGTCGGAATTTCAACAACATCTAATTTGTAAATTTCCCATAACTCGCCTGCTTCAGTCACAGCGGTACCTGTCATACCGGCTAATTTTTTGTACATTCTGAAGTAATTTTGTAAAGTAACTGTTGCAAATGTTTGGGTTGCAGCTTCTATTTTTACATTTTCTTTTGCTTCAATTGCTTGATGTAATCCGTCTGAATAACGACGTCCATCCATAATACGACCTGTTTGCTCATCGACAATCATGATTTTATTGTCCATCACTACATATTCTACGTCTTTTTCAAAAACGGTATATGCTTTAAGCAATTGTGTTAATGTATGGATCCGTTCACTTTTTATACTGAAATCCTGAAACAATTTTTCTTTTTCTTCAGCTTCTGCATCTTTATCCAAATTTAATTTTTCAATCCGTGCAATTTCTGTTCCGATATCCGGAAGGATAAAAAAGTTATCATCAGTATCTCCAGAAAGGTATTTGATACCATTATCTGTAAGTTCAACCTGATTGTTTTTTTCTTCAATAACAAAATAAAGAGCTGCATCGACTTTTGGCATCTCTCTATTGTTATCCTGCATATACTGACTTTCTGTTTTTTGAAGCAATTGTTTAATTCCTTCTTCGCTTAAAAATTTAATTAATGCTTTGTTTTTTGGTAAAGAACGATAAGCTCTTAATAAAGCTAATCCTCCATCTTTTGTATTTCCTTCTTTAATTAATCTTTTAGCTTCTGTTAAAAATCCGTTTGCCAATTGTCTTTGGTGATTAACCAGATTTTCTACTTTTGGTTTTAATTCATTAAATTCATGACGATCACCCTGAGGAACAGGTCCTGAAATAATCAATGGGGTTCTGGCATCATCAATCAATACTGAGTCTACCTCATCTACAATAGCAAAATTGTGTTTTCTCTGAACTAAATCTACCGGCGAATGTGCCATATTATCTCTTAGATAATCAAATCCAAATTCATTATTTGTACCATAGGTGATATCGGCTTCGTAAGCTTTGCGTCTTGCATCAGAATTAGGTTGATGATTATCTATACAGTCTACTGTAAGACCATGAAATTCAAAAAGAGGTGCTTTCCATGTACTATCACGTTTTGCCAGATAATCGTTTACCGTTACTAAGTGAACACCATTACCTGTTAATGCATTAAGATAAAGCGGAAGTGTTGCTACCAATGTTTTTCCTTCTCCTGTTTGCATTTCTGCAACTTTACCCTGATGCAGAACCATACCTCCTATAAGCTGAACATCATAGTGAATCATGTCCCAAGTAATCTGTTTACCGGCAGCATTCCATGTGTTGGACCAAATAGCATTATCTCCTTCTATCGTAATATATGATTTTTGTGAAGAAAGTTCAATATCTTTTGAAGTGGCTTTTACTTCTATTGTGGAGTTTTCTTTAAATCTTCTTGCAGTTTCTTTGACCACAGCAAAAGCTTCGGGAAGAATTTCCATCAAGGTTTTTTCAGAAATATCGTATGCTTCTTTCTCTAAGTTATCGATAGAGGCATATATGTCTTCTTTTGCATCAATATCCTGAATTTTTTCAACTTCAAGTTTAAGAGATGTAATCTTTTCGTCTTTTCCTTTTCTGGAAGTTTTAATTTTTTCTTTGAACTCAATTGTCTTTGATCGCAACTCATCATTAGACAAATTCATCAAAATATTTTCGTATTCTTTTATTTTTTTAAGATACGGGTGTAAAGCTTTAACATCTTTGACAGATTTATCTCCTACAAAAGCTTTAAGTATGCTGTTTATGAAACTCATATATATGTTGTTAATATTTAATAATTTAAGTGCAAATTTAAACAAAAAAAAAGCCTCATAAGAGACTTCCTAGTTGGTTTTATTTTCTAATATTCATCCTCATTCCAAAGATAATCTTCGTCAGTTGGATAATCCGGCCATATTTCTTCCATTGATTCATAGATTTCGCCTTCATCTTCTATAGATTGCAGGTTTTCTACCACTTCAAGTGGAGCTCCAGCTCTAATGGCATAATCAATAAGCTCATCTTTGGTAGCAGGCCATGGTGCATCACTTAAATAAGATGCCAGTTCTAATGTCCAATACATCTGATATCGATTTTAATATTTATGCAAAAATAATTTTTTTACTGTAATAGTCAAGTAATTTTAAATTTATTTTCAAAAAGTTAAGAACGTGTAATATTCTGGCTGAAAATTTATCTTAAAAATTATAAAATATTCCTGTTTTTAAAAATATTATAATTTTTCGGGTATCCATTTTACCTCTTCTGCCTTCAAGTCGAAAGTCAACTTTCGTGCCAATACAAAAAGGTAGTCAGAAAGTCTGTTTAAATATTTTATAACATTAGGATCTATCTGCTCATTGTCACTTAAATGTACTGCCAAACGTTCTGCTCTACGACAAACACATCGGGCAATATGACAATATGACACAGTTGTATGTCCTCCGGGTAATACAAAATGTGTCATCTGAGGTAAAGACATTTCCATCGTGTCGATCTCATTTTCCAGCATCATAATATCTTGCTCATTAATTTTATTAATATTAAGCCGTTGCTTGCCGTTTTTAAGGATCTCTTTTTCTGAAGGAGTTGCCAAAATAGCACCAACTGTAAACAAATGATTCTGAATATTGATCAGAATATTTTTATACAACACATTGATTTCCTGATCCCGAATAAGGCCGATATAAGAATTAAGCTCGTCTACAGTTCCATAGCTTTCGATCCTTAAATGATATTTTGGAACCCGATCTCCTCCAAAAAGAGCCGTTGTTCCTTTATCTCCTGTTTTTGTATATACTTTCATTATAAGATTTTTTTGAAAAGTTAAAGATACTACTCTCCTATTTAAACTTCAATATTTATATTAATGAATTAATCCCCAAAGGTTTTTAACTCCTAAGATTATATCATAAAACCCATTTTTATGAACTCGGATAATGAAGTTTTCTTTGATTTGTTCTGTTCTGAAAAATACAATTCCCCATTGAAATGTATCTATAGTAACTGTAACTTTAGGATGGTTTTGAATAAATTTCCATGCATTTTCCATTCCTTCAGACCAATGAATATCATCAAAAATCCAACAGGAAGTGTTAGTTACAGTTGGTAATAACTTTTTAAAATAAGTAATCGTTGCTTCTTCAGAATGATTGCCGTCAAAATAAACAAGGTCAAATTGATCTTGAGATGAAATCGAGTCGAAATATTTTTCGAACGAGGTAATTTTACTTTCTGCGGAAAGATTAAATTGAACAAAACTTTGCCGGGCAATTCTTGCTGTTTCCGGACATCCTTCTAATGTTATGAGTTGTGCATCCGGATTTCCTTTTTGTAAAGAAACTGTTGCCAAACCCAAAGAGGTTCCTATTTCTAAAATTTTGTCCGGTTTAAAATACCCGGTAATCCTATACAATAGTTGTGCATAAGACCGGCTGATCCCTGCATTTTCTGCAATTTGCCTGATCTGTCTTTTATTGGATCTAAAGACTCTTGAACCGGCTCCGAAATCCTTTACTTCGATATAATCGGTATTCAATAAATGATTGTTCCTGAAATCTGAAAGAATTTTATAATCCGGCTGTTTTTGATTGTTGTAAAAACATTTGGTAACCAGATTGTAAACAAATGGCGAATGAACACCATGAGCATTTTTTGAATGCCATAAAAAAATGAAATATGCTTTTATCGCATGCCACATTTAAGCTTCAATTTTGGCAGATAATTCAAACCAACGTTCTTCTTTAGTTTCGATTTTCCTGATAATTTGTTGCAGTTCATTTGCCTGTTTTTCAATATCTGTATCTGCTACTTTTCCGTCGGAAAACAATTGTTCGATTCGTCCTTTTTCCAATTCCAGGTCTTTAATCTCTCTTTCTATCTTTTGGTATTCCTTTTGTTCGTTGAATGTAAGATTCCCTACAGAATTATTCTGTTTCCATGCTTTTTTTTCTATTTTATTTTCTTCTTTTTGTTGCACATCTGCACTGTCTTCATATGCTCTGAAATCGGAGTAATTTCCCGGAAAATTTTCTATTTCTCCATTTCCTCTAAAAACAAACAAATGATCAACGATTTTATCCATAAAATAACGATCATGAGAAACTACGATCAAACAACCCGGATAATCCAACAAGAAACTTTCGAGCACGTTGAGGGTAACAATATCGAGATCGTTGGTAGGTTCGTCCAGAATCAAGAAATTAGGATTCTGGATTAAAACAGTACATAAATATAATCTTTTGAGTTCTCCTCCGCTTAACTTTTCTACGTAGTCATATTGCTTTTTACTATCAAAAAGAAATCGTTCCAGTAATTGCGATGCAGAAATAATTTTTCCTTTTGTAAGCGGAATATATTCTCCAAATTCTTTGATTACTTCAATAACACGCTGTCCTGGCTTCGGGTTGATCCCGCTTTGGGTATAATAACCTATTTTGATTGTTTCTCCAACCACTACTTTTCCTGAATCTGGTGAGATCGTGCCTGTGAGAACATTGAGAAACGAGGATTTTCCTGTTCCGTTTTTTCCTATTATTCCTATTCTTTCTCCTCTCTGAAAGTCAAAACTGAAATTATCCAGAATGATTTTATCTCCAAATCGTTTGGAAATTTTGTGCAGCTCAATAATTTTACTGCCCATACGTTCCATATTGATCTCCAGTTCAACCTGATTTTCTTTACGTCGGCTTTCGGCTTTTTCTTTAATAATATAAAAATCGTCCTGACGGGATTTGGATTTAGTTGTTCTTGCTTTGGGTTGGCGACGCATCCAGTCTAATTCTTTTTTGAAAAGATTTTGTGCTTTGTCTATACTTGAGTTTTCTGATGCGAGACGTTCTTCTTTTTTTTCTAAATAATAAGAATAATTACCTTTATATTGGTATAATTTTCCGTTATCTAATTCTATGATCTCGTTACAAACACGTTCTAAGAAAAAACGATCGTGAGTTACCATGAACAGAGTAATATTTTCTTTGGCAAAATAACTCTCCAGCCATTCTATCATTTCCAGATCCAGGTGATTGGTTGGTTCGTCAAGTATCAGTAAATCCGGTCGGTTAATTAGGATAATTGCTAATGAAAGTCGTTTTTTTTGCCCTCCTGAAAGGTTTTTTACTTTGAGTTTGAAATCTTCCAGTTTGAGTTTAAAGAGTATTTGCTTGAACTGTGTTTCGAAATCCCACGCATTGTATTGATCCATTCTGTCGAAAGCTTTCTGGTAAGATTCTTCGTCTTCGGGATTTTCGAGTGCTTTTTCGTATTGGTGAATTACTTTGAGTGTTTCGTTGTCTGAAGCAAAAATACTTTCTTCTATGGTAAGCTCATCTTGCAGGTTATGATTTTGCGAGAGAAATGCCATTTTGATCTCTTTTCGGATTACGACTTGTCCAGAATCTGCTTCATCCTCACCATTGATGATTTTCATCAGAGAAGTTTTTCCGGTTCCGTTTTTGGCAATAAATGCTATTTTTTGGTCTTTATTAATTCCGAACGAAATGCCCTTGAATAAGGTTCGTTCTCCAAATGATTTGGATATGTTTTCGACTGATAGATAATTCACAATAACTTATTTTTCTGCAAAAGTAAGCCTTTAATATCAAAATATGAAGTGTATAAAAAACACCCGTAGTTTTCGTATGGTTTCCAGGCTGTAAAAATCTTTTTGATACATTTTTTCCAGCAAAAATCATAGTGTAAAGTTGGGAAATCAGATAATTTTGAAACAGATGTTTATTTCGGAAAAATTCTATTCTTGATGTCTTCTATTATTTCTTTACTAAGCGGTTTGGGATAAAACTCCAAAACTATAGGGTATTCTTTTGCTTTTTGTATATCATTGGGATCTATAGATGAGGATAATAAAATTATTTTTACATTTTTATAATTTTCTGTGTGCTTTTTTGTGAATTCGTCCAGAAACTCCCAACCGTCCATTACCGGCATATTAAGGTCGAGCATTACCAATAACGGTTGCTCTATATTTTGCTTATTTGCAATCAAATTTTCTGGATTATCTAAATATTTTATTGCTTCATAACCGTTGGCAGCAGTAATGATTTGTTGAGCAAATTGAGCTTTAGTAATCACTAATTTTGAGAGTAATAAAGCAATTGGATCATCATCCACGCAAATTACTTTGTGCAACATTACTTATTTTTCTTAAATTTTATAGTAAACCTGGTTCCTTGATTGACTTCACTTTTTACAGCAATTGTTCCTCCCATACTTTCTATCTGAGATTTTACCAGATACAAACCTAAACCTTTGCTGTCGGGGTAATCGTGAAATCTTTGATAGAGTCCAAAAATTTTATCTTTAAACTTATTTAAATCTATTCCGATGCCGTTATCTTCAAAAATTAATTCGGTATAATTATCATGATCCTTTAATGCGATATTGATATTTACGACTTCGGAAGCTTTTTTATACTTCAATGAGTTCGACAACAAATTTAACATAATACTTTCTAAATATGCTTTATTTGCAAAAATATTATCTGTGTTTTGAAAATTTACTTCGATTTTTACATCTTCTTTATTGACAAAATACTCTATTTGATCTTTTACACTGTCCAGAATTTTTGATAACGAAAGGTTTTCTTTTATAATAGATGGATTATCCCTTATTATTACTACTTTGCCTAGATCTACTATAGTTTCATTGAGCATCAGGGTAGATTTTGAGAATCCTTCTATTATTGCTTTAAGCTCTTCGTCTTCTATATTTTTGTTCTTTATAATTTGTAACAAACCTATAAGATTAGACAACGGTGCTCTGAGGTTATGGGATGTGATATAAGAAAATTGCCTTAAATCTTTATTGTTTTGAGTCAACTCTACAATAAGTTGTTCTTTTTCTTTTTCTTGATTTTTTTGTTGTGATATATCTCTTTGTATCGAAATCCAGTGGGTAATTTCTTTTTCAGAATTCAATACAGGAACCATAGAAAACTTTAACCAATATTTCTGATTGTCTTGAGTAATTCCTATAGTTTCTATCTCAAATTCTTGCTTATGCTTTATTTTTCGTAATATAGTTTCATTATTAGCCTCGCTATAACTCCAATCTAAGAATTTTTCCAAAGGATTCCCTATAGTTTGTTCAATACTATAACCCGACATTTTGCAAAATGCCTGATTGGCAAAAATTATTTCGGGAGTATTATTTTCTTTGAGTTCCGAACTCATAATCAATACGGCATCTACTGTATTAATTACAACGGTTTCAAGCAACTTAAGCCTTTCTTCTTCTATTTTTTTATTGGTAATATCCTGCATAGCTCCAATCATTCTTGTTGGAGTGCCATTATCATTTATTACCAAAAAACCTCTGTCCAAAACATATTTATACGTACCATCTTTACATTTGAACCTATATTCATCCTGCCATTTTTGAGTTTTTTGCTCTATAAATGAATACAGTTTTACCGACATTCTTATACTGTCTTCCGGATGAATTCTCTCAAACCACCATTTTGATGTATTTTGAACATCTGCTTTTTTATACCCAAACATAGTTTGAATACCTTTATTCCATGTAAAAATATTATCTTTAAATTTCCAATCCCAAACAGTATCACTTGTAGCTTTTGCTACAATATCATATCTTTCTTTGGCTTGTCTTATTTCTTGATTAACCTTTTTTTGTTGTTGAACAACCTGGATATTTACTTTATTATTCTTTACTATTAAAGTTCTGAACAGAAGTGCGATAATTATTATAAAAATAATATTTATAATGAAATAGAATACAAAATAGTTTTCTGTTTTTTGAGATAATCTATAAGCTATCAAACTGATAACCGCAAAAACAAGGGATATAAAAATAAAGAGGTAAGTTATTTTATTTGCATTGTTTTTCATTACATCAAATATAAATAAATTTTAACAACTAAATAAAAAAAAATTGTTCACATAAAGTTATAAATGTAGTGAACTGTGAGTAAATTGATTATCGATAATTAGTCGAGAAATATGATAAATATTTCAGAAAAATAATTGTACATTTGCACCCTCAAAAAATTATAAATGGATTCTATAAGAAATATTGCAATTATTGCGCACGTTGACCACGGTAAAACCACATTGGTTGACAAAATTATGTTCCACTGTCAACTATTTCGGGAAACTGAAAATACCGGAGACTTGATATTGGATAATAATGATTTGGAGCGTGAAAGAGGTATTACCATTACTTCAAAAAACGTTTCTGTAACTTATAAAGGTACAAAAATCAACATTATCGATACTCCAGGTCACGCCGATTTTGGTGGCGAAGTAGAACGTGTATTGAATATGGCCGATGGAGTTTGTTTATTAGTTGATGCTTTTGAAGGACCAATGCCGCAAACCCGGTTTGTTTTACAAAAAGCAATTGATTTAGGATTAAAACCTTGTGTTGTTATCAATAAAGTTGATAAAGAAAACTGTACTCCTGAAGAAGTTCACGAAAAAGTTTTCGACTTAATGTTTGAACTTGGAGCAACAGAAGAACAATTAGACTTCCCTACTGTTTATGGCTCTGCAAAAAATAACTGGATGAGCGATGACTGGAAAAACCAAACCACCAACATCGAACCATTATTGGATATGGTAATTGCAAATGTACCTGCTCCAAAAGTTTCTGAAGGAACTCCACAAATGCTGATCACATCTTTAGATTTTTCTTCTTTTACAGGAAGAATCGCAATTGGTAGATTAGAAAGAGGTATATTAAAAGAAGGAATGCCTATTTCTTTGGTAAAAAGAGATGGAAAAATCATCAAATCAAGAATTAAAGAGCTGCATACTTTTGAAGGTTTAGGAAGAAAAAAAGTAACAGAAGTTATTGCAGGAGATATCTGTGCCATAGTTGGTGTTGAAGGTTTTGAAATTGGAGATACAATCGCAGATTTTGAAAACCCTGAAGCATTAAAGACTATTGCAATTGACGAACCGACAATGAGTATGTTATTTACCATTAATGATTCGCCTTTCTTTGGTAAAGAAGGAAAATTTGTAACTTCAAGACACATCAAAGACAGATTGTCTAAAGAATTAGAAAAAAACTTGGCTCTTAAAGTAGAAGAAACCGATTCTGCCGATAAATTTATGGTTTTCGGACGTGGTGTATTACACTTATCTGTTTTGATCGAAACCATGAGAAGAGAAGGTTATGAATTACAAATCGGGCAACCACAAGTAATCATCAAAGAAATTGATGGTGTAAAATGTGAACCAATTGAAGAGTTAACGATCGATTTACCAGAAAACCTCTCCGGACGTGCTGTAGAATTTGTTTCTATAAGAAAAGGTGAAATGTTGAGCATGGAAGGAAAAGGAGATCGTATGATCGTAAAATTTAATATTCCGTCTCGTGGTATCATTGGATTAAGAAACCAATTACTCACAGCAACAGCCGGAGAAGCAATTATGGCACACCGTTTTATCGGATACGAACCTTACAAAGGAGAAATTCCCGGAAGAAACAATGGATCATTAATTTCTATGGAAAACGGAAAAGCAATCCCTTACTCTATCGATAAACTACAAGACAGAGGTAAGTTTTTTGTTGACCCAAATGAAGATATTTATGAAGGTCAGGTAATAGGTGAAAACACCCGTAGTGATGATATGACCGTAAACGTAACCAAAACTAAAAAGCTTTCTAATGTTCGTTCTTCCGGAGCAGATGATAAAGCAAGGATTATCCCTGCTGTAAAATTCTCTCTTGAAGAAGCACTAGAATACATCCAAAAAGATGAATATGTTGAAGTTACTCCTAAATCTTTACGTTTAAGAAAAATTTACTTATCTGAAACTGATAGAAAAAGGTTTAAAATCTAAATAAGATTCTTAATTAAAATAAAAAGGCTGTCGATCGACAGCCTTTTTTATTTTTAAATCCCAGTGCAATTATCTGGCATTATAAGCTTTGATCGCTTGGTTCAAAATAAAAACACTCTTAATGAGATCTTCTTTTTTAAGCACATAAGCAATTCTTACTTGGTTTAACCCTACTCCCGGAGTAGAATAAAACCCTGCAGCCGGAGCAACCATTACTGTTTCTTTATTATAATCAAAGGACTCCAGCATCCATTGAGCAAAATCATCTGCATTATCAATAGGTAATTCGGCTATACAATAAAAAGCTCCTTTTGGGGTAGCGACTTTTACTCCGTCAATTTTATTTAATTCTGTAATTAATGTGTCTCTTCTATCTTTATATTCTGAAATTACTTCATCAAAATACGACACAGGAGTATCTAATGCTGCTTCACTTGCTATTTGAGCAAAAGTGGGCGGACTTAATCTTGCTTGTGCAAATTTCATAGCAGTAGCCATAAATTCTTTGTTTTTTGAAACCACACAACCAATTCTGGCTCCACACATACTATATCTTTTGGAAACCGAATCGATCATAATAGCATTATCTTCTATTCCGGGGATATTCAAAACAGAATAATGTACATCTCCATCATAAGTAAATTCTCTATAGACTTCGTCTGCAATCAAAAACAGATCATACTTTTTAACCAGTTCTGCCAATTGTTGCATTTCTTCCTTAGAATATAAATAACCTGTCGGGTTTCCCGGATTACAAATTAAAATAGCTTTTGTTTTAGAAGTAATCAATTTTTCAAAATCAGCAATTGGTGGTAACGCAAAACCAGTATCTATTGAAGAAATAACCGGAACTACATTTACTCCGGAAGCAACCGAAAATCCATTATAATTTGCATAAAAAGGTTCCGGAATAATAATTTCATCTCCTTGATCCAGAGTGCTTCCTAAGGCAAACATCAATGCCTCAGATCCTCCTGTTGTAATGATTATATCTTCTGTATTTACAGGCAGCCCATGAGTTGTATAAAAAGCTGCTAATTTTTTCCTGTAACTTTCAAAACCAGCCGAATGACTATATTCTAAAACTTTGATATCTAAATTTTTTATAGAATTCATCGCAACTTCAGGAGTCTTGATATCTGGTTGACCTATGTTTAAATGATAAACTTTATGTCCTTTCTTTTTTGCAATTTCAGAATAAGGAACCAACTTACGTATTGGAGATTCCGGCATCTGATGTCCTTTATTTGATATTTTTGGCATAATATTTTACTGATAATTTTCTCTCGCAAAATTGCAACATTTTTCTTTGTAAGACAATTAAGTTATTCAAACTTTTTTTAATTGGTTATAATCTCATTTTATAATTCAGATTGTATTTTTTATTAAATTTGATAACATCATCAATCACAACACTTTACAAATGTATAAATACATTACCGTTTCTCTATTTCTTTTTCAGGTGCTATTTTTATCGGCACAAAACTCCTTTTATAATACTTCTTCTAAAGATAAAGTCGAAATTAAATTTAAAAGCATTAATAATCTAATTATTATCCCGGTAACCCTTAATGATAAATCACTGCAATTTATCTTAGATACTGGTGTCGATCAAACAATTCTTTTTGGTTTTTCTAAAAACGAAACAGATAATTTTGCTGATTTTCAAAAAATTAAAATTAGTGGATTAGGTACTGAAAAACCAATAGACGGCATTAAAACTTTTAGAAATAAACTAAAAATCAATACCTTAACAGACAATAATCACGAAACAATTATCTTAATAGATGAAAAAATAAATCTTTCGTCGACACTTGGAATTGAAGTAAACGGAATCATTGGATATTCTTTATTTCAAAATTTTCCAATTGAAATTAATTATAGTACTAATAAAATAATCATATACACTAACCCAGAAAGAGATTTTGAAAAAAAGAAACTCCAGTATGAGCAAATACCGATTTCTGTAATCAATAACAAACCATATATTACGACCAATCTTGTTTTAACAAACTTTACCTCAATCCATTCACAACAATTGTTACTGGATTTAGGAAATAGTGATGCCGTTTGGCTTTTTGAATCTGCCATGACCCAACAATTACTTTCAAATTCAAAATATATTACTGATTATCTGGGTACAGGATTTAATGGTGAAATCGAAGGAAAAAAAACCAAAATAAATACCCTAAGTTTAGGACGCTTCCTGCTTGAAAATCCCATATGTTCTATTCCAGACTCAACTTCTCTACAAAACATGGTCGTTATAAAAAACCGAAAAGGATCAATTGGCAACGAAATTCTTTCTCGTTTCAATATCATATTCGATTATAAAAATGAAAATATTTATCTCAGGAAAAATAAATATTTCAATAGACCATTCAAATATAATAATTGCGGAATCACTGCACAACACGCTGGTTTACAATGGACCATTGAAGAAGTTCCGTTTTTTGAATCTGTAAACTCCGGCAATCAGTCTTCATACAAAATATCAAGAGAAGCACAAATATCAATTCGATTTAAATTGAAACCGGTCTTTGAAATTTTACACATCAGGAAAAATTCTCCTGCAGAAATTGCGGGTTTAAAAAAAGGAGATCTGCTTAAGATAATAAATGGAAGAAAAACAGATCATTCTTCTCTCCAAAAAATCAATGATCTATTAAAACAAAATGAACCGAAAAAATTTTCAATTACAGTTTTACGGGAGGGAAAACTCTTAAAATTTCAATTCAAATCAGAAATGATATTGTAGCCACTCAATTTATTTTGTTGAACTTTTATTTTATAACTACATTTGCCCTACAACAACACAACCTGTAAATATGAGTTCTGATACCAGCAAACGATACGCCATGCGAGGTGTTTCCGCATCAAAAGAAGATGTTCACAATGCTATAAAAAATATCGACAAAGGATTATTTCCAAAAGCATTTTGCAAAATTGTCCCCGATTACCTGACACAAGACGAAGATCACTGTCTCATTATGCATGCAGATGGTGCAGGAACCAAATCTTCACTGGCTTACATATATTGGAAAGAAACCGGAGACTTATCTGTTTGGAAAGGAATTGCCCAAGATGCATTGATCATGAACATCGATGATTTACTCTGTGTCGGGGCAACAGATAATATCATGTTGTCTTCTACAATTGGCAGAAACAAAAACCTCATTCCTTCAGAAGTAATTTCTGCAATAATTAATGGTACAGAGGAACTTATCGAAGATTTGGCAAAATTTGGGATAACCATACATTCTACAGGTGGAGAAACTGCAGATGTAGGAGATCTGGTAAGAACAATCATTGTAGATTCTACCGTAACGGCAAGAATAAAACGTTCTAAAGTAATAGACAATGCCAATATCAAACCCGGAGATGTAATTGTAGGTCTGGCTTCTTTCGGTCAGGCAAAATATGAAAATTCCTACAACGGAGGAATGGGAAGCAACGGTCTGACCTCAGCACGTCATGATGTTTTTGCTAAATATCTCTCGGAAAAATATCCTGAAAGCTTCGATACTAATCTGCCTGATGAACTGATTTACTCCGGGAAGGTAAAACTTACCGACAAAATAGAAAACTCACCCATAGATGCAGGAAAACTGGTTCTCTCTCCTACCCGGACATACGCACCTATTATAAAAAAAATACTTACTCAATTTGACCAAAATCAAATTCACGGAATGGTACATTGCAGCGGTGGAGCACAAACCAAAATTTTACATTTTGTAGAAAACCTTCATATCATCAAAGATAATCTGTTTGAAATCCCGCCTTTATTCCAGCTTATTCAGCAACAATCCAATACCGATTGGAAAGAAATGTATCAAGTATTCAATTGCGGTCACAGAATGGAACTATATGTTACCCCAGACATTGCACAGGACATCATTGATATTTCAGAATCTTTTGGAGTAGCTGCACAAATCGTAGGACGTGTAGAAATATCAGAAAATAAAAAATTAACTATCAACAGCCCACACGGTACATTTGAATATCAATAATTTTTACTGTAATCAAGACTAAAAAACAAAACCCGACTATGCAAATTAAACTTACAGAAGGAATAGAACAATTACAGTTTGGTATGTTGCCAAAAGATGTAGAAAGCATCTACGGACAGCCTGATAAAAAATATACAGACGAAGACGGAAACACCATTTACCTTTATTTTGAACAAAAATGGAGACTTACCTTTTATGAAGAAGAAAACGATAAATTAGGTTTTATTATTGGTTCTCATAAAGACTTAAATTTATTGGGAGTCCAAATCATCGGAAAAAAATTTGATGATATAATATCTTCACTTACAGAAAAAAACATCAGTCTCTTTACAGAAGAATCATTTGATACTTACCTTAATTATTTCAATGAAGACAATTGGCTGATTCTTCAAACCGAATATGGAGAAATCGTAAAATGTGAAATCGGGGCTATTATCAATTCCAAAGACGAATTTGACTGGAAATTCAAAAAACAAGAAAAACCTTAATAAAACAAAAGCCCGATACAATATCGGGCTCATTTATAAAAAATTTCTAAACTTTTATATCATCTAAAGAAATGATCCTATAAAGTAAAGTAAGGACTTATTTATTCTTTTTGATTTGATCTAATAATTCCATAGCTTCTTTTGCTCCGGAAATTTTTGCATGTTTATACGCTGTAAAACCTTTGTTGTCTTTCGTATTAATTTTTGCTCCTTTTTCTATAAGAATAGAAATCATTTCACATTTGTTATAACGGGCAGCCAACATCAGAGGAGTCATTCCGTTGTTTGACACTTCGTTTACATTTGCACCATACTCCAATAGTTTTTTTACGGTATCAATATCTCCTTTTACTACTGCATTAGAAAGTGGTGTAATGTTATATATTACTGTTGATTTTGGTTCTGTAGAAAACGAGGTTGTTGTTTTTGCGTTTGTTACAGAAACCATAGATAGACAAGCTATCGCTAAATAAATTGCTGATTTTTTCATGATGATTGAATTTGATTGAAAAATTGATTGATTTGTTTTTGTTTATAAAATGAAATTAGGATTCTTCTGATTAAAAATCTAATTCATTATCTCTGATATCTTTAATTTCTTTTGCATCAATAATTTGTATATTGCTGATGATCGTTTCATCAATTGAAGCTTTGGATTTTAGTTCATCCACAGAAATACTCAAAGATAATTCCGAAGTGGCTCTAACAAATTTTGATTGTTTCACTTTCGATACAGATGTTGCAGATTGGATTGTATTATGACTTACTGATTCTTTTGCTAAAACTACATTAGCACCTGTCAATAATACTGCTGTAAGGGTAAAAATTAATTTTTTCATGATTGATGATTTTAGATTGATGATTTTATAGAATAGACGAACAAGACCTTAAATCGTTACAAAAAAAATATTTTTTAACATATTTTTAACCTCTCATTTTATATAGTAATACCCTGAATAATACAAAAAACCGCTGAAATAGCGGTTTTTAGCAACATTAAAGATGTATAATTTTATTTAAAAAAATTCAAAACATTCTGTTCAATTCGGGTATGAATTTGTGAGATATCTGCTTTTACAAATTTTTCTCCTATAATATTTTCATATAATTCTATATATCTTTCTGAAACCGTTTGGATGTATTCGTCTGTCATTTCGGGAATCTGCTGCCCTTCTTTCCCCTGAAATCCATTAGCAATCAACCATTGTCTCACAAACTCTTTTGACAATTGTTTTTGAGATTCGTTATTGTCTTGCCTTTCCTGATATCCTTTTTTATAAAAATATCTGGAAGAATCGGGTGTATGGATTTCGTCTATTAAAACAATCTTTCCATCTTTAGTTTTACCAAATTCATATTTGGTATCAACCAAAATAAGCCCTCGTGTTGATGCAATCTCTACTCCTTTTTGATATAATGCTCTGGTATATTTTTCTAAAACAGCATAATCTTCGGGAGATACAATTCCTTTCGTCAAAATAGCTTCTTTTGATATATCTTCATCATGTTCCCCATTATCTGCTTTGGTTGTAGGAGTAATTATCGGTTCCGGAAAATGATCATTCTCTTTTAATCCTTCGGGCATTTCGACTCCGCAAATGGTTCTCTTTCCTGCACTATATTCTCTTGCTGCATGACCGGACAAATAACCTCTTATTACCATTTCTACTTTAAACGGCTCACAGAGATGTCCTATTGCAACATTCGGATCCGGAATTGCAATTAACCAATTAGGAACTATATCCTGAGTTAAGTGCATAAACTGAGTAGCAATCTGGTTTAAGATTTGCCCTTTGTATGGAATTCCTTTTGGCATGACAACATCAAAAGCTGAAAGTCTGTCGGTTGCAATCATTACCAAATATTCATCATTGATATTGTAAACTTCTCTTACTTTTCCCCTATAAACTGATTTTTGATTCGGAAAATTAAAGTTGGTTGTTGTGATGGTGTTGTTCATTGTAGTTATGTGTAACTTATTTTTTAAGTCCACAAATTTACTATTATTTCGTATAATTTAAACCGCTTTTTTTGGTTTTATAAATTTATATTTAATTTCTAAATAACCAATACCAATATACTTTAACCGATTGAATGAACTGCCATTTTGTTTCCTTCGGTATCAATAAACATTCCGAAATATCCCATTTCAGGGCTGATTTGCGTTTTCGGAACAATTACTTTTCCGTTGTTGTCTTCGACTTTATCTAATACAGTTTGCAAATCCTTTCCACCGTTCAGATAGGCGACTACTCCATCCATTGAAGGTTTATAATCCTCTCCCTGAACGATAGCTCCCGACACGTTTGTTCCGTCGGTAGGAAAGAACCCCATTTTTGTTCCGAACATTTCGGTTTCTTTAATTTCCAAACCAAGAATGGTTTTGTAAAAAGATACTGCTCTGCTGAAATCCACTGCAGGAATTTCAAACCAATTGATTAAATTTTCCATTGTCAAAATATTTTACGTTAGGTAGCAAAAGTGCAAAAGGTTTTAAACCTAAAATTGTAAAAATGCGACAATACCGAAAAGCATAAGATAATCGCTAATTCTTAAACTTCCGGATTGACAAATCGACTAACTAATAAAAAAATAAAAAAGTGTTTGGGTTTTACAATACATATCGTAATATTGCAATATTAAATTTAATAAAATTATGGGAGCGACTAAAACGGAACATTTTACAGACAGGCAAAACCAAATTGCAACAATTGCAAAAGCGTTGGGACATCCTGCAAGAGTTGCAATTATAGAATACCTTTTAAAAGTAAATGCCTGTATATGCAGTGATATAGTGGACGAACTGCCATTGGCACAACCAACCGTTTCACAGCATTTAAAAGAGTTGAAAAACGCAGGATTGATAAAAGGAAACATTGAGGGTAATTCTATTTGCTACTGTATCAATGAAAAAACCTTTGACATACTGAAAGAATATTTTTCAAAAATCATCTTTACCGTAACCAATCAAAAATGTTGCTAATCGTATGGAAGTCGCATTTATCATTTCAATAATATTGCTTATAGCATATTCTTTGCTTGCATTGTTTGACGGTGTATTTCTTCACTTGTATAAATACCGTTTGTATGAACATAAAGAAAGTAAATTTGAACATATTACGCATACTATCAGGGCTATTCTGTTTACAGGCATTCTCATTTTTTTATTCATCAAGATAGAAGATAACCGACTGTTTTTATTTGGTGCAGCGTTGGTAGTAGCCGATATTATTACACTTATTATTGATGCTTATGTAGAGAAAGACAGCCGTAAATTTATGGGCGGTTTGCCGCGTTGGGAGTACATTATACACCTGTTGGTAAACGGTTTTCATTTCGCAAGTATAGCAGTATTCTTAGTGATTAAAATAAACCTTGACAGTAATGAAATTACATTAGCCAACAACTTTCAGCAGGTAGAGAGTTTTCATACATTCAGAACCATAGCAATAAACCTGTTACCCGGAGCAGTGCTTATAAGCCTGTTACATATATTGGTTTACTTCCCGAAATTCAATTTCTATTTTAATAAGTTGCAACTTAAATGTTGCTAAAAAATTTGCTTACAACAATCGTAATATTACTATATAACAATAATACAAAAACAATGAAACTATCAAACATCAAAGAAATATTACCAACATTAGAAAATGTTGAATTTCAATTAGAAAACGGCACTTTTGTTCCCGAACATTTTCACGTTACAGAAGTGGGAATGATAACCAAAAATTTTATCGATTGTGGTGGTGTAATCCGTACAGAAAAAGTTGTGAACTTTCAATTGTGGAACGCGGACGATTTTGAACATCGCTTGAAGTCTGAAAAATTACTTAACATCATCAAACTTTCCGAAGAAAAATTAGGTATCGAGGATTTTGAAATTGAAGTAGAATATCAAAGCGACACTATCGGAAAATATGATTTAGAGTTTAACGGGAAAACATTTGTATTGAAGAACAAGACAACAGCTTGTTTGGCTCAGGATACTTGCGGAATTCCATCAGAAAAACAAAAGAAAAATTTAGCTGAATTATCCATAAATCAATCAGTTTGTACACCAAATTCAGGCTGCTGTTAAGATGAAAGAAAAATTGATAAAGTACAAGAAACCGATTATCATCACAACATCTGTTATTGTGTTGCAACTTATTTTCGGGTTCGACCCAAAATTTTGCATCATCAATATCATTTGGTTATTCGTTTAAAATTATGACAAAAAAAATATTAGTGCTTTGCACAGGAAACAGTTGCAGAAGCCAGATTGCAGAAGGCTATTTAAGACATTTTGCAAAAGAAAAAGCCGAAGTTTTTAGTGCAGGTGTGGAAACTCACGGTGTAAATCCGAAAGCAATTGCAACAATGAAAGAAGACGGAATTGATATTTCAAATCATACGTCAAACAACATAGACGAATATTACGAAATTGATTTTGATTTTGTAATTACAGTTTGCGACAACGCAAAAGAACGCTGTCCACTCTTTCCGACAAAAGCAAAAAAGTTTCATCAAAACTTTCCCGACCCCGCAAAAGCAATAGGAACAGATGAAGAAATTAAAGAACAGTTCAGGCAGGTAAGACAACAAATTAAAGACTATTGCAATCAGTTTGTAACGGACAACTTATAAGTAAGTTTGCATTCCTACTTTATCTAGTGCTTTTCACTATTACCAGACTAATCCGTTCCATAAAACAAAGAAGACATTTTTAAGTCGTTTCCGTAAAATTCTTTGGGTGTAAATCCTGTGAGTTCTTTGAAGTCTTTGATAAAATGAGCCTGATCGTAATATTCATTTTCGTAAGCCAAAGTGGTAAGACTTGTAAATTTTTTGTTCAGTAACATTTTGAGTGTAGCTTGTAGTCTTATCATTTTGGACAATTGTTTTGGGCTTAAACCAATTGCTGATGAAAATTTTCGTTCTAATTGTCTGCGGTTGATATTCGTTTGTTTGGAAAGTTCTACAACGGAAAGTTGTCCGTTTGCTGTTAAAATCGTTTCAACCGTTGATTTCACAATGCGGTCAATCGTTTCGGTATCAGCCAACCGCTTTAATAAGAATGCTTCAATATAATTTATTCTCTCAGAAATAGAATTGGCATTTAGAACTTTTTGCTCGATTTCCTGTCCGTCTTTTCCAAATAATTTTTCCAATGAAACGGCTGTGTTTTCCATTTCTTTTATCGGAATGGTAGCAAATGGCAAAAAACCTTCGGGATGAAAACGAACCGAAAATATACCTGTTGCTCCTGTCGGTTCTATTTCAAGCGGTCGGGTAAGCTGCCCGATAACAAAACATCTTGGTTGGATAATGTTTCTTCCGTTTTCCATGTATTGCTTGTATAAATCACCATAATGAAAAATCATCTCCATACAACCGTCAGGAACAATAGTCTGTTTTTGTGGTGTTTCTTCTTTTGGACTTTCCAACGTCCAATAACATTTGATGCATATATTTAAGTCGTTGTTTGGTTCAAACGTTTGGTAATTCATAAGCTTAATTTTGTCCAATATTTTTATCTTGAGTTGATTTTTTTTTCTTTAATCAGAATATGCAATTCATACTATTTAAGGAAAAACTTTCCCCGGATTGAGAATTCCATTGGGATCAAAGATATTTTTAATTCCTTTCATTAAGTTAAGCTGGTCATTGTTAAAAGCAATATCCATGTAATTTTTTTGTACATATCCTATTCCGTGTTCTCCAGATAATGTTCCTCCGAGCGAAACGGTTAGTTCAAAAATAGCTCTGATACCTTTAGGTACTTCATTTTCCCACGCAAAATCACTCATTTCGTCTTTTATAATATTTACGTGCAAATTACCATCGCCTGCATGTCCGTAACATACCGATTTGAATCCGTACTGATCCCCTATTTCTTTAATGCCTTTAAGTAATTTAGGTAATTCATATCTTGGTACTACTGTGTCTTCTTCTTTGTAAACAGAATTTGATTTTACAGCTTCCCCCACAGCCCGACGCATTTTCCAGAGCGCATTTTTTTGATCTTCTGTATCAGCAAATAAGATTTCATCAATTTCAAATTGACCTAAAACCATGCTTATTTTTTCTGCTTCAGCAAAAAGTACATCGGGATAATTTCCATCTACTTCTATTAGTAAATGAGCTTGTACCCTATCTTTAATAGCAAAATTTATTCCATCCAGATATCGAATCGTCCAATCAATAGCATCTCGTTCCATAAATTCCAGTGCACTCGGTACAATTCCTGCCTGAAAGATCTTTGCTACTGCTTCACAAGCTTCATCAGATTTGTAAAACGGAACTAGCATTAAGATATTATGTGTTACTTTTGGAATAAGTTTCATTATAATTTTAGTAATAATCCCCAAAGTCCCTTCACTGCCCACTATAAGTTGTGTAAGATTATATCCTGTAGCGTTTTTAAGTGTATTAGCTCCCGTCCATATGATTTCCCCATTTGGCAATACTACTTGCAAATTGAGTACATAATCCTTGGTAACCCCATATTTTACAGCTCTGGCTCCGCCTGCATTTTCAGCAACATTCCCTCCGATCCAACAGCTTCCCTGACTACTTGGATCAGGAGGGTAAAACAACCCTTTTGCTTCAACTGTTTCTCTCAGAACCTGAGTAATTACAGCTGGTTCTACTGTAACTTGTAAATTATTTTCGTCAATATGAAGAATTTTGTTAAACTTTTCCATGGAAAGTCCTATTCCTTGATAAATACTCAAAGCACCGCCGCTTAATCCTGTTTGCCCACCAATAGGAGTAACCGGGATCGAATGAATATTCGCTAATTTGAGTATTTCTGAAATTTGCTCCGGTGTGGATGGTTTTATAACTACAGCCGGTGGAAATGAATAATCTTCTGTTTCATCATGACCATATTGTATTCTTGTTACTTGATCTGTAAATACATTATTGTCTCCTACAATTTGTTTTAATTGAATAATTATTGATTCTGAAATTGAACTTAGCATTTAGGACGTGTGTTAGTGTTCTTATAATTAAATATTTTTTTCAGATCGATTACAAACTATTTCCTCTTCATCCCAAATCTTCATTCGAGTGAACAAAAAAGTTTAAATCGTTATTAACCAAATTTACTCTTTATTTGAAATTATTTTCTATCGAAATACAAATTATTATTTTTCGCACAACATATTTCTATAATAAATATCTAATCCTGATAGCAAACAATATCTTTTTCCCATTTCGTTAGTAAGGAAAAGACAAAAGACTCTCTAATTTTTCTTTTTAAGATTCGGTAAAAATAAAGCTATTATACCTATAAGCGGGAGATACGCACAAATTTGATAAACATGTTCAATACTAGTATGATCTGCAAGGTTTCCGAGTAAAGCAGACCCCAAACCTCCCATTCCGAAAGCAAATCCGTAGAAGAGTCCCGAAACCATTCCGAGTTTTTTAGGAAGCAATTCTTGTGCATAAACTAATATTGCAGGAAATGCAGATGAGATTATTACTCCGATTATTACCGATAAAATTCCTGTCCAGAACAAATCTGCATACGGCAAAATAAGCGAAAAAGGTGCTACTCCTAAAATAGAAAACCAAATAACATATTTTCTGCCAAATTTATCCCCTAATGGTCCTCCAATTAACGTTCCTATTGCACAAGCTGCAAGATAAAGAAAGAGGTGTAATTGGGCATTTTGTATAGATAACCCAAACTTTTCCATCAAATAGAATGTAAAATAACTCGAAATTCCTGCGGTATAGAAAAACTTAGAAAATATAATGACCAATAAGATCATTACCGAAACTACGATTTTGGAAGGAGATAAATCCGGTAATACGATTGGTGTATTTTTTTTTGATCTGAATAACAGGTGCTTTTTATACCAGAGTGCAATTTTTCGCAAAACAAATAAAGCAATAACCGCAACCAAAGTAAACCAAACAATATAATATTGAGAATGTGGTACTACCACATAAGCGACTAATAATGGACCGATAGCAGTTCCTGCGTTTCCGCCTAACTGAAAAATAGATTGTGCCAATCCTCTTTTTCCTCCGGATGCAAGAAACGAAATACGGGATGCTTCAGGATGAAAAACAGACGAACCAATTCCTACTAAAATTACCGAAAGTATGATAAGATAAAATTGATTGGCAAATGCCAAAAGTACAATACCTGAAAGAGAAAAGAGCATTCCGTAAATCTGAGAAAAAGGTTTAGGATTTTTATCTGTATATAATCCTACCAGAGGTTGTAAAATCGATGCTGCCATTTGATAAGAAAAAGTAATTAATCCGATTTGTGTAAACGACAACTGATAATTATCTTTAAGAACGGGATATACCGAAGGAATTACGGCTTGTATCAAATCATTGAGCAGATGTGCAAATGCAATGGCGAATAAGATAGGGTAAACTGTTTGCTGTGCTAAATCAGTTTTTGGGGTTGAAGTATTGGTATTGGTAATTTCCATAATTGAGTAATGCATTGCAAAATTACTATATATATGGGTAAAAAACAGAAATTAACTTTTATTTAAAATGAGCTTCTAGTTTGCTAAATCCCCACCTCAGGCTTTAATATATTCGACATTAGACTAATTAATTCTTTTGAAACTATTTGAGGTTTGTTTACTTTTACTTTTCAATTGAAGAGTCATGAAAAATAAAAATCCCAACCTATCTGCCATAAACGAAAAACAAGGGGTAACTCAACCTAAAATTGTAAGTGATGCTTCTATTTCTACAATCAGGAAATTTAGAAAGATACAACCTACAATCGACGAGTTGCTCAAAGGCATTCTGTCTGGAAATATTACCGATTTGAGCAGAGGAATTACTCTAATAGAAAGTACCAATCCTTCACAATTAGAAAAATCCAATTCTTTAATTAACAGTAGCTTACCTTATTCTAATAAATCTATCAGAATAGGAATTACAGGGGTTCCCGGTGTAGGGAAAAGTACTTTTATAGAAGCTTTCGGGAAATACCTTACAGATCATGGAAAAAAAGTAGCAGTACTTGCTGTAGATCCTAGCAGTACAATTTCTCAAGGTAGTATTCTTGGAGATAAAACCAGAATGGAAGAGTTGGTTAAAGATAAAAATGCTTATATCCGGCCTTCTGCATCCGGAGATAATTTGGGAGGTGTTGCCAGAAAAACCAGAGAAACAATCACTTTATGCGAAGCAGCAGGATTTAATGTGATTTTGGTAGAAACAGTTGGAGTTGGTCAGAACGAAACTGCGGTACATAGTATGGTAGATTTCTTTTTATTATTGAAAATTTCTGGTGCCGGAGATGAATTACAAGGCATAAAAAGAGGGATTATGGAAATGGCAGATGCAATAATTATCAATAAAGCAGATGGAGACAATATCAAAAGAGCTAATATGGCAAAAGTTGAATTTAAAAGAGCTTTGCATTTGTTTCCGGCTAAAACTTCCGGTTGGACTCCAACGGTTCAGACTTGTAGTTCTGTATCCAAAGAAGGTATAGATGAGGTGTGGAAAATTATATTAAACTATCTCGAATTGACCAAAAGTAATGGATACTTTGAAGATCATAGAAAAAATCAAAATCAATATTGGTTGCTTGAAACCATCAACGAGCATTTAAAGAATCGTTTCTTTCAGGATGAAGCCATTCAGAAACTATTAGAAACAAATAAAAAAGCAGTGCAAAATGATGAAATTTCACCTTTTGCAGCTGCTCAAATTTTGCTGAAAAGCTATTTTAAACAATAAGAACTTTATTCGTTATACCGGGCGATTTCCCTATCGTAAAAATCGTTGGCTTGTTCTATAAGAGATTCCATTTCTGCATTAAGTTCTGTTTCGTCAAGATCTTCTGCTTCTTCAAGAAATTCTACTTCATCATCTTTAAGATTAATAATAAATCTTGGGTAATCCAAATGTATTATAAAAATGTCATCCGGAAAATCGGTATTGTCACCGAGTAAAAATTTGGGTAATTCCATATATTAATTATTTGCTATTGCTTGTTGAGCAATCATTTTTTTAGTCAGATATTCAAAGCGAAGATACAAAAATATTGCGGCTACCGTAAGTCCTGCCAATAATCCTATCCAAATTCCTACCGCTTTTAAATCTGTATACAATCCCAGATAGATAGAGATCGGAAACCCTACTATCCAATAAGCAATAGCAATAAGAATGGTTGGTGTTTTTACATCTTTAATGCCCCGCAACAGCCCGGCACCAATTGCCTGAGTACTGTCTGATATCTGGAATATAGCAGCAAATAACAACAACAGGG
>CAZSOC010000007.1:38603-43666 GCA_964608415.1 uncultured Flavobacterium sp. | reverse complement strand
GTATACAATCCCAGATAGATAGAGATCGGAAACCCTACTATCCAATAAGCAATAAATGTAATATACATCGGGATTTTCACATCTTGTAGCCCTCTTAAAGCTCCTAAAACCACAACCTGTATTCCATCTGAAATTTGAAAAATTGCAGCAACAATCAGTAATTGAGAGGCAATAACCATTACTTCTTTGGTATCATGTAATAAGGTTACATCTTTTACATTTACAAATATAGTTGGTAAATACTGGTGGAAAACGATAAATAAAACGGCGAAAACGATCTCTATAATTATCGACAATAAGAAAATAGATCGTGCCACAATCTGCAGTTTTTTAAAATCTTGTAACCCTTTTTGATTTCCCACACGAACCATTGCTGCAACACTCAATCCCATTGCAAACATAAAAGTCATTGATGCTAAGCTCAATGCAATCTGGTTAGCTGCTTGGCTGGTTGTTCCCAAAGCTCCAGAAAGCCAGATTGCTCCTGTAAATAAAGCTACTTCAAAAAACATTTGTAAGGAAGATGGTAATCCCAAATTAATAATTTTTTGCAATACAGATTTTTTTATCTCCTTAAAATTAAATTGCTCAAAATAAGGTTGGAATTTGGGTCTGCTTTTTAAAATATAATGCATATAAACCACCATAAATATTCGAGAAGTCAGAGTTCCTACAGCAGCTCCGACAATTCCCATTTTAGGAAAAATCCAAATACCATATATCAGAAAATAATTAATAATTATATGAATAATATTACACAATATGTTAGCCCACATTGCATATTTGGTTTCAGATTTTCCATCAGCAAATTGTTTGTATCCCTGAAAAATAACTAATGGTATTAACGAAAATGCCACAATATCAAGAAATGGAATAGCCAGATCTACTACTTCTTGAGGTTGCCCCATTAATCCAATTATTGGTTTAGCCAGTAGTATAATCCCAAAAAGAGTAATTCCTAATATAATACACAGCAACAGTCCGTGATGAAAAATACTCCTACCTTTAATTTGATCTTTTTCTCCATCTGCTTCTGCAATAAGCGGAGTAATCGCTGTTGAAAAACCTATTCCAACCGACATTGCAATAAATACAAAACTATTACCCAAAGAAACAGCCGCCAGTTCTGTAGGTCCTAATTTTCCTACCATTATATTATCTACAATTCCTACCAGAGTATGACCTAACATTCCTAATATAATCGGATAAGCCAGTTTAATATTATATGAGAACTCTTTAAAATACTGTTGTAAATTCACTTAAAATAAAATTTAGGGAGCAAAGATACTGGAAGTAAATACAACTGAATTAAAATTAAGTCATTAATTTTTGTCGTAAAATTTATAAGAATCAACTCAAATTCCATAAAAGATTTAATATGCACGCATCTAACTTTGTATTGTTCATAAAAACAAAATATAGATTTATAACTTAAAAATAATAATATGAAATTTCTGAACAATTTTATTCTATCTGTTTTAACATTAATCCTTACATCGGCTGCGTCAGCACAATCTACAACCTTGCCAGAATCTTTAGAAAACTACGATCAGGGATTCCGATTAGGGATAGGGATTAGTGCAGGACCGGTTTTTGAAGATCCATACAACTTTACATTAGGGGTAGATGCCAGATTACAATATGATATTTCTAAAGCCACATCATTTACTTTTACTACTGGATTTACCAATATGTTTGTTGGAGATAATATGAAAGATTTAGGGTTTATCCCTGCAAAACTAGGATTCAAAGGTTTTGTATGGAAAGATTCGTTCTATATCATGGGAGAAGCAGGTGCAGGTTTTGCAGTAACCAACAATTACGATGATACTACTTTGATATTGTCTCCAAGTATTGGTTATGCCACAAAATATATAGATTTGAGCTTGAGATACGAATATTACGGAAATTTCAAAGATATTAATGGAAACAAAGGCGTAGGTCAATTAGCCGTAAGATTGGCATATGGGTTTAAACTCTAACTAACCACCGATTATTTTTAAATGTAAAGAGGCTGTATAAAAATTTATACAGCCTCTTTTGTGTTTTAGTCGGGGTGGCAGGATTCGAACCTGCGACCTCCTGCTCCCAAAGCAGGCGCGATAACCGGGCTACGCTACACCCCGAAAACGGTTGCAAATATAAACTTTTTTTTAAAAATCACAATCAAAATTATTATAATAGTAATTTTTTATTTTAGCATAATGAAAACATATCTAATTCTGGGTATTTTTTTAATGAATAAGCTACATTTGTAATCATTAAAAACATGAAGGAAAATAAAAAATATAATAATGACTGAAACAATAGAAAAAGTAAAATGTTTGATTATAGGTTCTGGTCCGGCAGGTTATACTGCTGCAATTTATGCTGCCAGAGCTAATATGTTCCCGGTTTTATATCAAGGAGAGCAACCTGGCGGACAATTAACTACTACCAACGAAGTAGAAAATTTTCCCGGCTATCCTGATGGCATTACGGGACCGGAAATGATGATACAATTACAAAATCAAGCCAAAAGATTTGGTACAGATGTACGTGATGGCTGGATAACTAAAGTAGATTTTTCTGCCAGACCGCACAAAATATGGGTAAATGAAACAAAAGAAATTCATTGTGAAACTGTAATTATTTCTACCGGTGCTTCTGCAAAATATTTAGGTTTACCATCCGAACAACATTATTTGAAAATGGGTGGAGGTGTTTCTGCTTGTGCGGTTTGCGATGGTTTTTTCTATAGAAATCAGGAAGTAGTAATTGTAGGTGCGGGCGATTCTGCTTGTGAAGAAGCACACTACTTATCTCATCTTTGCAAAAAAGTAACCATGTTGGTAAGAAGTGAAAACTTTAGAGCTTCAAAAATTATGGAAGACCGTGTTCGCAATACAGAAAACATCGAAATACTGCTTAATACAGAAACCTTGGAAGTTATAGGAGACGGGCAAGTTGTTAGCGAAATAAAAGTTTTGGACAAAACTACCCAATCAGAAAAGATTATTCCCGCAACCGGATTTTTTGTAGCAATCGGTCATAAACCCAATACAGATATTTTTGCAGATTATCTAAATCTTGACGAAACAGGTTATATTATCAACACACCGGGCACTTCAAAAACCAATATAGAAGGTGTTTTTGTTGCAGGCGATGCAGCCGATCATGTATACAGACAAGCAATTACAGCAGCTGGTACGGGATGTATGGCAGCACTTGACGCAGAAAGATTTCTTGCAGCTCAATAATAAACCTTATAAATATAATACCTAAAAACCACTTGAATTATTCAAATGGTTTTTAGGTATTTAATCTTCGCCTAAATTATATATTTCCATAATATCATTTAGAATCTGATCGATATTGATTTTAAGATCGATGAGTTTTCCCGACTGAATATCAAAAACCCAACCATGTATTTTTAAATTCCGCTCTCTATGTGCTTTTTGAAATTCTGCGGTTTTAATTACATTAATACATTGTTCCTGGACATTTAATTCTACCAAACGATTATATTTTTGAGTTTCATCTCCAATATTATTCAATTCTTTTTTATGAATACGGTACACATCTCTGATATTTCTCAACCAGGGATTCAATATTCCTAAATCTTCTGCCTGCATCGCAGCTTTTACGCCTCCGCAAAAATAATGGCCACATACCACAACGTGATCTACTTTTAAATTGTTTATAGCATAATTAAGCACAGACATCACATTGAGATCTATACTGATCACCATATTGGCAATATTGCGATGAACAAAAACTTCTCCCGGATTTACTCCCATCAATTCTTCTGCAGAAACTCTACTATCCGAACAACCGATATAAAGAATATCCGGATTTTGTCCTTGAGATAATTTTGAAAAATAATCAGGATCTATTTCCAGTTTATTAGTGATCCATTTTTTATTATTTTTAAATACTTCAGATATAGTCATTTTGAGTAAGATTGAGTTTATTTTTAAAATATCAACATCAGAATTTATTTTCTACTCCCGCTGCTTCCAGCATTAAGTAATGTAAATCTGTGTTTTTGATAAAAGGTTTTAATAAATGACTTCCGGCTCCAAACATTGCCAGTTCTACATAATCTCCCGAATGATCCATACTGATCCAATTTACCGAATTGTACTTATATTGAATTTGAGAAAAAGCTCTATACGGTAGTTTTTTATAATTATACAACCCGTCTTCCTGCTTATGCAATCCGTCATAATAAGTTAAAATCTCTTTGGCATCGTCTATTTCGAGATCAAAACCATTGGCAAGTTTTACAATTTCCTGTACCTGAGCAATAGTACTACCTGAATGAATTTCATTTAGAACCCATTCATTATTATGTTTATAATGTTGGATAGTGTCAAAATTTTTATCGGCATATTTACCATAAACAGTTCCAGGGTTAGCGTTTCCGTGATCAGTGGTTATAATAACTAATGTGTTTCCATCTTTTTCTGCAAAATCAACTGCAGTTTTTACAGCATCATCAAAAGCAGTTTGATCGTATAACAAACCTCCAATGTCATTGGCATGAGCAGCCCAATCTACTTTTCCTCCTTCTACCTGCAGAACAAAACCTTTGTCATGAGATTTCATTCTATCAATTGCTTTTTGAGTCATTTCAGCTAATGTAGGAATAGTATTTTGAAGCTCAATATCGTTATTTCTTTCGATAGAATAAGGAAGTGCGTCATCTGCAAAAACACCCAAAATAGGTTTGTTGTTTTGCGTTTGCAGCATTTCTGTTCTGTTTTTCACAACCTGATAACCTTTTTGGACAAAAGCATTATACATGTCCTTTTTATCTTTTCGTGTACTTTTAGAAAAATATTTATCACCACCACCCATCATTACATCAAACTGTAAATCCAGATATAAATCTGCGATTGCTTCCTGACTATTTCTGGATTTGGTACTTACACAAAAACCGGCTGGAGTTGCATGAGTAATCGGAACAGTCGTTACACATCCCGCCATTTTACCCGCTTTTTTAAATTTTTGCCAAATAGGGAGATGACTTTCTCCGGTCGGACTCACGTTAAGCGAACCATTATTTACCCTAAATCCAC
>CAZSOC010000007.1:0-38593 GCA_964608415.1 uncultured Flavobacterium sp. | reverse complement strand
TCCACCACCCCAAGACGAACTAGCAGCTGCAGAGTCTGTAACAATAGAACTTGCAGAAGCTGTATCCATCAAAGATCTCGAAACACGGTTATCTGCATATAATTGTAACCAATTACTATTTCTTCCCCATTTTCTGTTCATCAAAACATTTGCCATGTTGAGTGTTCCTGTACTCATCCCATCGCTTACCAAAATAATAATATTTTTGGCTGTTTTATTTTTGGAAACTTCAAAATCAACTGAGTTATTTGACCTTTCGAAAGGATTGAAAATGGCCGCTCCCAGTGTAAAAAGAGAACCATTTCTAAAGAATTTTCTTCTATCCATAGTTATAAAGAATAATATTCAAAGATACGCAACTCGATAATTTATGAGATTAATTTCGAGAAAATTCTTTATATTCTTTTTGAGTAGCGAAAATTTCAGGTATAGAAATTACTATATCCTGCTGTTTAAAATAAAATGTATTTACAAACAGCAGGGAAAAAGTTTCTTTAAAGAGAATCAGACTTCAGTAATAACTTTACTTTCAATCATGATTTGATTTCTCAGCAGATCATCAAAAGTCTCACGTTGTCTAATAAGGTGGGCTTCATTTTCTATCCAGAGAACTTCTGCCGGTTTTACCCGAGAATTATAATTGGATGACATAGAAAAGCAATAAGCACCTGCATTTCTAAAACATAAAATATCCCCTTCTGTAATTTCTGTAATTCGTCTGTTGGAAGCAAAAGTATCTGTCTCGCAGATGTAGCCAACAACAGTATAAAATCTTTCTTTCCCTTTTATATTAGAAATATTTTCAATATGATGGTAAGAGCCATACAGCATTGGTCTGATCATGTGATTGAATCCGCTGTCTATCCCTGCAAAAACAGTAGAAGTAGTTTGTTTAATCACATTTACTTTTGCTAAAAAATAGCCGGCTTCACTTACCAGAAACTTTCCGGGTTCAAAAGCCAGTTGCAAGGGTTTTCCATATTCTTTTACAAACTGGTTGAATTTTTTGGTAAGTTTTTTGCCTAATTCTTCAACATTAGTCTGTAAATCGTCTTTTTTATATGGTACTTTAAAACCACTTCCAAAATCTATAAAAGACAAATTTGGAAATTGTTTTGCTGTTTCAAACAAAATCTCGGATGCATATAAGAATACTTCGACATCCAGAATATCCGAACCTGTATGCATATGAATTCCGTTGATATGCATTCCTGTATTTTCAACAATTCTCAAAATATGCGGTAATTGATGAATCGAAATTCCAAATTTGCTATCGATATGCCCAACAGAAATATTAGCATTTCCTCCAGCCATAACATGCGGATTAATGCGGATACAAATAGGAATATCCGGGTTTTTGGTTCCAAATTGTTCCAGAATAGATAAATTATCAATATTGATCTGAATACCCAACATTGCTGCTTGCTCTAACTCTTCAAGAGAAACCCCATTAGGAGTAAATATTATTTTTTCGGGGCTAAACCCTGCATACAGACCCAACTGAACTTCTTCTATTGAAACTGTATCTAATCCTGCTCCCAGGTCACAAATATATTTTAGTATAGAAATATTAGTTAATGCTTTGGCGGCATAATTTATTTTTAAATCTTCAATTCCGCTAAAAGATTTTATTAATCGGTTATATTGTGATTTTATTTTTTCTGCGTCATATACAAACAAAGGGCATTGATGTTCTCCTGCTATTTTAAGTAATTCATTGCTGGTCATAATTTTTCTTTTGGGCAAATTTAATACGAGTAACCAGACTAATGCAAAAAAATATAAAAAATAAACAAAATATAACAATTTGTTGCATTTAAAGTATAATTGTTATAGTTTTTTAATCTACTTTTCTCTCAAAAACAAAATCCAAACTAATCCAACTTAATCTGTATTCTCTATTTTTTTGTATGCATCAATAACCTTTTTAACCAATCTGTGTCTCACAATATCTTTATCATCAAGATACAGGATTCCGATTCCGTCAATGTCTTTAAGTACCAACAATGCTTCTTTTAGTCCCGAAATCGTACGTCTTGGCAAATCTACCTGTCCCGGATCTCCTGTAATCATAAATTTTGCATTTTTACCCATTCTGGTAAGGAACATTTTCATTTGAGAATGTGTTGTATTCTGAGCTTCATCAAGAATTACAAAAGCATTGTCCAAAGTCCTTCCCCGCATAAATGCCAATGGAGCTATCTGTATAATACCTTTTAAGATATAATCTTCGAGTCTTTCGTTTGGAATCATGTCACGTAAAGCATCATACAGCGGCTGCATATATGGGTCGAGTTTTTCTTTCATGTCTCCGGGTAAAAATCCGAGATTTTCTCCTGCTTCTACAGCCGGACGAGTAAGTATAATACGTTTTACCTGTTTCTCTTTGAGCGCTTTTACAGCCATGGCAACTCCGGTATAAGTTTTTCCTGTTCCTGCAGGACCAACCGCAAAAACCATGTCGTTCTTATAGATACTTTCTACCAATAGTTGCTGATTGGGTGTCATAGCCTTGATAATCTTTCCTCCTACTCCATGAACGAGAATTTTATCATGATCACCCATTTTTTCTACCTGCTGGATATCTCCTTCTATTACACGTTCGATAACATTGTTATCTATATTATTATATCTGGAAAAATGCAATATCAAGCGTTGAAAACGATTTTCAAATTCATCAAGTACTTCTTTTTCTCCATACGCTTTGATAGTTGTGCCTCGTGCGACTATTTTTAATTTTGGATAGTATTTTTTGATGGTTTCCAAATGTACATCCTGAGCTCCCCAAAAATCTTTAGGAGCAATATCTACAAGTTCTATAATTCTTTCGTTCAAATGGATTGTTTTTTTAGGTTTACAATTATAATTTAGGTAATTTGTATTCAATAAAAGTCTAAAATGCTTTAGTTTTGCGTTTCTCAAATTTAATGAATTTTTGAGATCAATTATTTTTTATTTATAAACAATTTTATGTCAATAATTACTCTTACGACAGATTACGGATTGAAGGATCACTTTGTAGGTTCTTTAAAGGGAAAAATATTGTCTGAGTATACCGATGCTAAAATTGTGGATATTTCTCATAATATAGATCCTTTTAATCATGCAGAAGCAAGCTATATTATTGGTTCTGCATATATGAGTTTTCCTAAAGGAACGGTGCATATTATTGGAGTAGATGCCGAAAAAAATCTGGAAAATCAGCATATTGCTATACAATGGAATGATCAGTTCTTTATAAGTGCAGATAACGGAATTTTGGGAATGTTGACACAAAAAATTTTACCGCAGAAAATGGTAGAAATCAATATTCACGACAGATTGCCTAATCAGGCGACAGATCTCGATGTTTTTGTAACCGTAGCCTGTCATTTATCCAAAGGAGGTTTGCTTAACGTGATCGGAAAAGAAATAAAAAACATCAAAACTTTTACCGAACTTAACCCTGTGATCGACACTAATTCTATAAAAGGCTATGTAATTTATATTGATCATTTTGGGAATGCAGTAACCAATATTTCTAAGAAAATATTTATGGATATTGCCAAAGGAAGACCTTATAGAATTGAGCTTAAAAATGATACCAAAATTAATTCACAAAAAATTAAAACTATACTTGCTAAATATTCTGATATCGGGATCAACAACAAATATTCATTAAAAAATTATGAAGGCGAAAGATTGGCTATTTTTAATGAAGCAGATTTCTTAGAAATTGCAATTTTTAGAAGTAATCCTGCTAAAATGGGAAGTGCTTCCAGTTTATTAGGTTTGAATTACCGGGATGATATTACTATTTACTTTAATGATTAAAAAAATATTAAAACCATGTTTATTCGAATTGTAAAATTAAGTTTCCACGAAAAAAATATTGAAGCATTTCTGGCAAATTTTGAATTAATGAAAGAAAAAATACGAAATGCTCCGGGAAACCGTTTTCTAGAATTATATCAGGACAAAAATAATCCGGGAATATTTTTTACTTATAGTTTTTGGGAAGATGAAACAGACCTGGAAAATTACAGACAATCTGAGTTGTTTTATGATATATGGAATTTTACAAAAAAATTATTTAATGATAAACCTGAAGCTTGGAGTGTCGACAAAATTGCTTCTTTACCTTAAAAAATTGATAATTATAAATGAAAGCAATATTATTTAGAGAAATAAAATCATTCTTCGGGTCACCGATTGGATATATGGTGATTGCCATTTTCTTATTACTCAACGGACTTTTTCTTTGGGTTTTTGATGGAGATTTTAATATAATGAACAGCGGATTTGCAGACATGAGTCCTTTTTTTACACTGGCACCGTGGATACTGATTTTCCTTATTCCCGCAGTTACGATGAGAAGTTTTTCTGACGAAAGAAAGCAAGGAACCTTAGAGCTCTTATTAACCAAACCTATAAGTATCAGAGAAATTGTAACAGGAAAATTTTTAGGTTCATTTTTATTGATTGTTCTGGCAATTCTGCCCACCTTTATCTACGTTTGGATTTTACAAGGACTGGGATTACCGGAAGGAAATGTAGATATGGGAAGTACGATGGGCTCTTATTTTGGATTATTATTCCTGATTTCATCTTATACTTCTATCGGAATTTTTACTTCTACACTCTCCGAAAATCAAATTGTAGCCTTTATCCTTGCTGTATTTTTATGCTTTTTGTTATATTTTGGATTTGACGGAATTGCTCATTATTTTGGTGATTTTGAAAATTTTATCGCTTCTTTCGGAATGGACAAACATTTCAAAAGTATGAGCCGGGGTGTAATCGACACCAGAGATATTATTTATTTTTTAAGTGTTTCTGTTTTATTTTCTTCAATGACGATTTATAAATTAAATACCTTAAAATCATAATGAAAGTGAACCGGAAAAAGAGATTAAAAAATATTTTAAATGTTGTTGCGGTAATTCTGGTAATCAACATTTTGAGTAATTATATTTTTAAACGATTTGATTTAACTTCAGATAAAAGATATACGCTTTCTGAAATAAGTTTAAACAGTATTTCTAAAATAAAAGACCCATTGTATATTGATATATTTTTGGCTGGAAATCTGCCTTCCAACTTCAAAAGGCTGCAAGCAGAAACCAAACAAATTTTAGAAGAATACCAGGCGTTGAATTCTAATGTAATCATCAAATTTAATAACCCTTTAAAAGATGAAGAACTATCCGAACAATATGTACAAGAATTAATATCCTTTGGATTTACACCAACAAATATTCAGATTAATACTCAGGGAAAAAAAGAACAAATTCAGATATTTCCATGGGCAATTGCCAATTATAAGGACAAATCGGTAAGAGTTCCTCTCCTATTGAATAATTTTGGAAATAAACCGGAAGAAAACATCAATCAGTCCGTACAATTACTGGAATATGCTTTTACAGATGCAATAGAAAAACTAACTTCAACTCATAAACAATCTATCGCTATCCTCAAAGGAAATGGTCAGATAAACGACAAATATCTGGCGGATTACCTGATCACTTTAAGAGATTACTACGCTTTGGGAGAATTTCATATGGATTCTCTTAAAAATGATTCACCGAAAACCTTAGAAAATCTCAAAAGATTCGATGCAGCAATTATTGCCAAACCAACGGAGGCTTTTTCTGATGAAGAGAAATATATACTCGATCAATATATAATGAGCGGAAAAAAGACTTTATGGCTGATCGATAAAGTAAATATAGACCTTGATCATTTGAACAATGAACAACAAATGGCACTTGCATCTCCTATGGATCTAAACCTTGACGATTTGTTTTTTAAATACGGCATAAGAATTAATTCCAGATTAATACAAGACTTGTTCTCTACCCCTATTACAGCAAAAGCAGAAGATGGATCTGATTTACCGATAGACTGGTTATATTCTCCAACCGTAAAATCAGAAGAGAATCATTTGATCAATAAAAATGTAAATCTTATTAAACTAGAATTTGCCAATCAGATCGATACCCTAAAAAATAATATTAAAAAGACCGTACTACTTAAAAGTTCTCCCGTTTCAAAAACAGTTGGAACACCCGTATTGGTAGGACTAGAACAGTTTATGCGGGAATTTTCTGAAGACGAATTTACCAACGGAGACCAAATAATCGGTACTTTGCTTGAAGGAAACTTCACTTCGGTCTATAAAAACCGAGTAAAACCATTCGATCTGCCAAAACCTATAGACGATGGAGCTCCCAATAAAATGATTGTAATTGCAGACGGGGATATTATAAATTATAATTACGCCAACAAAAAACCGTTAATAAACGGTTATGATCAATGGACTCAACAAGTTTATGGCAATAAAACTTTCTTACTTAATTGTATCAATTATCTTTTGGACGACAATGGAATAGTAAAAATAAGAGGAAAACAAATTGAGTTACCATTATTAAATTCTAAAAAAGTAACCAAAGAATATACTTCTACTCAAATAAAAACAATTGGATTTCCGCTGATTTTATTGTTGATATTCGGATTAGGATTTTATTATTTCAGGAAGAAAAAATATGCCAGATAAAAAGAGTTACTCACAAATTGAGTAAAAACATTATAATAAATTTAAATAAAAGCTCTCAACCACTCTGTTTTTAAGGATTTTACATCAAAAAATATTAGAAAAATGATGTTAATAAAAAACTTTTAAAAATATAATTCTTTAAGATATATTTGTGGAATATAACAATCATCTGGATAAGGTGGTGTCATAAAAAATTCATATGATGAAATTTATAGTATCAAGTTCTTATTTACTAAAACAACTTCAAGTATTAGGAAGTGTAATCAATAGCAACAATACATTACCAATATTGGATAATTTTCTATTCGAATTAGACAATCAATTGCTAACAGTATCTGCATCAGATCTGGAAACTACCATGTCTGCTACTTTAGAAATCGATTCTACAAGTCAGGGAAGCGTGGCTGTACCGGCAAAATTACTGTTGGAAATTTTAAAAACATTTCCCGAACAACCACTTACTTTTACTGTAGAAGACAATAACACTATAGAAATTAGTTCAAATTCCGGTAAGTATGCATTAGCATACGCTCCGGGAGAAGAATTTCCAAAATCTGTAAGCCTGGAAGACCCAATGACAACTTTAGTTCCGGCAGAAACATTGGCTACAGCTATAAGTAAAACTATTTTTGCTGCAGGAAACGACGATTTACGTCCGGTAATGTCGGGAGTATTTTTTCAGTTCTCTACAGAAGGTTTGATCTTTGTTGCAACAGACGCACACAAATTAGTAAAATATGCAAGAACAGATGTAAAATCTTCTCAAGTTGCAGAATTTATTATGCCCAAAAAACCATTGAATATTCTTAAAAACATTCTGGCAGTTTCTAATGCAGAAGTTACTATAGAATACAACGATTCTAATGCGACTTTCTCTTTTGACAACTACAACTTAATGTGTAGATTAATCGATGGAAAATATCCTAATTATGAAGCGGTGATCCCAAAAGAAAACCCAAATAAACTAATGATTGACCGATCTCAATTTTTGAGTTCTGTAAAACGTGTTGCTATTTTTTCAAACAAAACAACACATCAGATCAGATTAAAAATTGCCGGAGCAGAACTGAATATTTCTGCTGAAGACATCGATTACTCAAACAAAGCAGAAGAAAGACTAACCTGTGATTTTCAGGGAGACGACATGCAAATCGGTTTCAACTCCAGATTTCTTACTGAGATGTTAACCAATCTTCAATCTGATGAAATCATGCTGGAAATGTCCTTACCAAACCGTGCAGGAATCCTTACTCCGGTAGATGGATTAGATGAAGGAGAAACGGTAACTATGTTGGTAATGCCGGTAATGCTTAACAATTAATAATATTTTTATTTCTCTCTGAGAAATATCTAAATATTGACTAACCAAAACCATTTTATGAAATGCCACAATCCCAAAAGGATTGTGGTTTTTTTATTTGTATTAACTCTTTTTTGTAAAGATCATTTACTTAAATAATCTCCATTTTTTTCATTAAAAATGTAGCACTTTTGTTTCTACATATCCCTTCTATGAGTTTATAGTCAAAATGCAGCATATCATCAATAATTGAAACTTCAAAACAATAATTGGAAATATCATTTGGATAAATATTTTTCAAAGCACAAACTTCAATATCATGAGTGGCAATCGCTCCGATCACTTTTTTGGCAACCATTTTTTGGATTACGCCAATTGTACCGTTTTGTTTATCTTCTGAATTGGTTCCTCTGAGAATCTCGTCTAATAAAACAAATATTCGATCCTGATTTATAGCATCCATAATTTGTTTAAGACGTTTAATTTCTGCAAAAAAATATGATTCGCTGTCAGACAAAGAATCGGATAATCGCATCGAAACAAAGATATTAAGCGGATGCACATTAGCTTTTGAAGCACACACTGCCGAACCTATTCCTGCCAAAACCATATTAATTCCCATACTTCGCAAAAATGTACTTTTTCCAGACATATTCGATCCGGTAAGAATCATGAATTGTTGCTCATTAAAACTTACATCATTATTTACTCTTATACTGGATTTAAGGAGTGGATGACCCAGATTTTCAAAATCAATCCGGTAGTTTTCATTAATCTCAGGAAAAACGAATTCCTGATTATTATAACTGAGGTTTGCCAAAGTATTGAGCATTTCAAACGCTCCTATTACTTTAAACCAATCATTAAGATCTTTTTGATGTTTTTTCTTCCAGTTGAATAAACTATCCAATACATGTATATGAAATAAAAACACCCCATTAAACAATATCGCAACTACAAGGTTACCTACCGTATCCATTCGGGAAAAAAGTTCAGATAATTTTTTTAAATTTATTGAAGATCTAGAACCCGAAAATTTTAATTGATTTTGGAGATTCACTAGTTTTTTATCTTCAAAATTTTCATTTTCAATACATTCCAGAATATTTGAATAATGCCTGATCATCCCGTCAATCTCATCAGAATTATTGATCTCCTTTGTGATTTTTTTAAAATTCATTCCAAAGATAATCTGATTAAAAATAAATATATAAGACAAATATTTGGCGTACAATAAATCTGAGGTATAGAAATAAGCTATAGCCAATCCGAGAAATAATACAGGAGAAAAGTATGCAATGACCTTAATTATTATTGAAACTTTATCATGAGGTTTATCATTCCAATCCCTGACGATATTAAATAATTTTTCTGAATCCTGTGTTAATTTTGCGTAAGCTGAAAACCGTTGGCGCCAATCTATTCTATGGGACAATTCTTTTACTGCAGATTGATTTTGTACAATTTCGTCCTTATGCAAAATAGCAGAAAGCTGATCTGCCAGTTTTTTTTCACCAATAATCGTATATGTCCTGTTGATATTATGAAAAAGGGATTTCTCCCCAAAAATATCCAAATCGTGTGTATACGGATGTTGTGTATTAATGTAATTGGAACCATTAGAAAAGTTTAACTTTCCATTAGAAAGATAGTCTAGTTCTGTTTGATTAATTTGAGTTAAAGCTTGAATAAATTGGCGCTTAATTGCTATGTTCTGATGAATTCTGACTAATATCAGGAAAAGAAAAACTGCAAAAAAAACAGTGTACAGCAATATCTTTTGTTGAGTATCTAAGTAGAAATATAAACTGAAAATTCCGGTAATAATTACCACAAATCTCAATACGCTTAAAATATTATATAAGAATTTTTGCTTTTTTTCCTGAAGTAATAAATCTTCAATTTTATCTTGATATATTTTCATTTTTTGATCTATGAATGACAAATATAAGATAAAGTTGAGAGACTATTTATTATGTAAAGCCAATACCGGAATGTGGAGATGATGAACTAACTTTTCACTTAACGAATTATGAAAAAAACTTTCCCAAAAACCTCTCTTGTGATTAAGCATTGCAAATAGATCTATATTGACGGAATTAATAAACTCATTGATGGTTTCTTCTATCTTATCACTCAGAATAATATGAAACTCAATATTCTCGTCTTTAAATATCTGACTCCAGTCATTAATAATTATTTCACTCACACCATTATTGGGTGTTTGTACAAAAACACATTCCACTTTGGCTTTTAACAATCGGGCTACTTTAAGCAATCTTCTCAAAACGTCTAATTCTTCTATAGAAAACTGAGTTGCAAAACCAATTTTTTCTATGGGTTTGTAAAAAGCTCCTTCCGGAATTCCCATTACAAACGAATTGGTATTGGTCATCACATTGGAAGTAGTAGATCCAAAGAAAAACTCTTTGAGTCCAGTTGCTCCACTGGTTCCCATAACAATATATTTTATATTTTCTTCCCGAGCAAATTTCACAATATGATGTATCAAATCGCCCTGCATCATAACATTAGTAATTTTGATGTTATCCAAATTATTTTGATGAGCAACTTTTCTAAAATAAGCCGTTTGCTCTTTGTACAATTCAAAATTAGTAAGTTCTATGTTTTCATAAATACCAGCCTGATAAAACGGAACCTCGTTAAAACTCATATCTATAACAGGAACTTCATAAACATGCATTGTAATGATTTCAGCCGAAAGTACTTCGGCTAATTTAAGAGCATGAATGAAAGCATTATTGGATAGCTTCGAATAATCTGTAGGGAATAAAATCTTTTTCATATTGTAAAATATTTACAATTAAGAATATAAAATTAATATTTATAACTTTAATAAGTTAATTATAATTAATATTTTACATTTATTTAACTTAAATAAAAAATAAAAACCAAATAATAATCAATGACTAAAATCGGGATTATTATTTACTTTTGCAAAAAACTTACCACTATGATCCATCAAGAAACCATTGTCGCTTTAGCAACTCCATCGGGAGCTGGTGCAATTGCCATTATCAGACTATCCGGAAAAGATGCACTAACTATTGCTTCGAAGGTTTTCAAATCGATTTCAGAAAAAAATTTGGTTAACCAAAAAACCCACACCATTCATTTAGGTCATATTGTAGATGGAGAAAAAACTTTAGACCAGGTTTTGGTTTCTATTTTCAAAAATCCGAATTCTTATACGGGAGAAGATGTAGTGGAGATTTCGTGTCACGGTTCGGTTTTTATCCAACAGCAGATTATCCAGCTTTTACTTCGTAAAGGTTGTAGAATGGCAAGTGCAGGAGAATTCACACTTCGTTCCTTCCTTAACGGAAAAATGGATTTATCACAAGCCGAAGCAGTTGCAGATTTGATAAATTCCGATAATGAGGCTTCACACCAGATTGCAATGCAACAAATGCGAGGCGGATTTTCTAACGAAATAGCCAAACTTCGGGAAGAGCTCCTGAATTTTGCTTCACTTATTGAGCTGGAGCTTGATTTCTCAGAAGAAGATGTAGAATTTGCCGACCGAACACAATTCAAAGAATTACTCAACCGAATTGAATTCGTTCTAAAACGATTGATTGATTCTTTTGCAGTTGGAAACGTGATTAAAAACGGAATTCCTGTTGCTATTGTCGGAGAACCCAACGTAGGAAAATCTACACTTCTGAATGCTCTTCTGAACGAAGAAAGAGCGATTGTTTCGGACATTGCAGGAACAACTCGGGATACCATTGAAGATGAATTGGTTATTGACGGAATCGATTTTCGTTTTATTGATACAGCCGGAATAAGAGATACAAAAGATGTGGTAGAAAGCATCGGAATCCAAAAGACTTTTGAGAAAATCGAACAAGCACAGGTTGTTATGTATTTGTTTGAAAGTTTGAAGTTTAAAGTTGCAAGTTCAGAGTATATTGTTGAAATCGAGAAAATAAAAAATAAATACCCTCAAAAACCATTGGTTGTTGTTATCAACAAAGTTGATTTGTTATCCGAAAATGAACTTAACACGATTGAAAGCCAACTTGAAACCTTAAACGTTAAACTTCAATTCATAAGCGCGAAAAATAATGAAGGAATCGAGGATTTAAAAAAACAATTACTTTCGTTTGTTAATACAGGAGCTTTGCGAAATAACGAAACCATAGTAACCAATACAAGGCATTATGATTCACTTTTAAAAGCCCTCGAAGAAATCCAAAAAGTGCGTTTCGGTTTGGAAAGCGGTTTGTCTGTTGATTTGATGGCTATTGATATACGTTCTGCCATAGAACATTTTAATTCCATTACAGGTCAGCAAGCTATCGGAAACGAGGAGCTATTAGGGAATATATTTTCTCAGTTCTGTATCGGAAAATAATCAACCGTTTCAAAACACTATATTTCTACTTAAAATGTGTGATTAACAGAGGTTTTACTATGCATTCATAGATAGCTTTGTTTACCCTTATTTACTATTTTTATGTTACTAATTTGGTTACTATGTTTTCTAAACGAAGCTTTTTTGTGAATTTTAGGATACTCTAATCAGGAAAACCTCATAAACAAAAGGAAGTTACTTTCTTTTTTGTGGTGTTACTGATAAACAGAGCGTTTTCAAAGTAGTAACAAAAATAAAATATATAAATGAGTCGTTTGAGATTTAAAAGAAACTGCGTAGAGTGTAATGAAGAATTTATCGCTAAAACAATGGCTACTACAACAATCTACTGCTCTCTAAAATGTTATAAGCGTAATTGGAGAAGACAAATAAAAGCAAATACTGTTGTTATTCCAAAGGAAAAACCGATTATTACCAAAGAAACTTTACAGCATAAAAACTATTTATCTGTAAAAGAATCCGTTATTTTCTTTGAAATTTCGGAAACTGTATTAAGACGAAAAATCAAAGAAAATAAACTGAATTCTGTTTGTATTAAAAACAGATTTTTGTTTTTAAAATCTGATTTAAAAAGAGTTATTTAACAGCTATTGTTTTATAGTCATCATAATATTATCTACAAAATTATTGTTCTTTAATTTGTTATTCTTATATAATTCAAGAGTTTCACCACATACCCAATTATAAAAAAACTCAATTCTTTCTTTAGCTACGGCTAAGTTTCCTGTTTCCATTGCAATGTCTGTCAATGCTTGATAGAACCAATCTCTACTGTAACATTCATCTTCAGGAATATTTTCTTTATCGTCTGTATTTTTTGGATAGCCGATAATATCTAAGACAACACCTAATATATCAGTGTATGCTTCATCTATTTCTATATCACTATCTTCTGCTTGATGACTAAGTATTGCTAATGTTCTCTCTTGTACATATTGCAAATAAATTAAATTTAATAGATGTTCTTTCATTTTTCTAAAATTTTAAAATTATTAATTGTTTTAACTGGTACAAAAGTAGTACAGACAAAAAACTATTTTAGGGTTCACTACTTACAATCTTTCTCGGCATATTTGATTTTTCAAATATTTTTACTATATTAAAAAGAACAATTCTTATCATCTGTTTTTCAAACGATTATAGTGATACAAAGAAATACGAACGAAGAGAGTTGTTTGTTTGGATAGGTATAATCGTTATATTTTTTCAATGTTATACAAATTATTTTGCTCAAAGATGAATAAGTTATCATTGAAGTAAATATTTTTTGTTGTACAAAGAATAAATAATGTTGAGCAAAGAATCTTCTATTATTTTCAATAGGAAAACAATCTCACTTTAGGTTTGATTTTGAAAAACAGACTAAATTAGATTTTATTCAAAGAAAAACAACAAACTATTTTTATGATGTTGTATAAATTATTTAATTCAAAGATGAATATTTTGTTGATTGAAATAAGAAAGTTTGTACAACAAAAAATAAATGATGTTAGAAGATAAATCTTTTGAAGAAAACAAAAGTTTATTTTAATTCAAACGATAAATAGTAAAACAAATACTTGGAAAAATTATTCAAAGGAAAAACAACTTTTTGAATGATTAAAAAAAATAAATTCGAAACGCAGTTTCGGTAATACTTTTTTTGGTTCTTTTTTTCTAAAAAAGAACGGAGTAGTTTATTTAATTCTCTTATTTAGCTATGATTATTTAATTAGTCTCTTTAATTATAAGTGCCGTTTTTGGGATAATGAAATTTAGAAATCTATATTTTGAAATTTATTATTTTTGATTTTGAAATTTAATATTTTATATAAATGAAGTTTAGTTTTTTGGATTTTATAAATTTGTGCGGTTGTATAAAATTTTAGATAGTACTGCAAAATGGAAAAAAGGAATAAACAAAAATTCAATGAATTTTTAAAACAGAATGGAAATACCGTATTGGATGAATACGAAAATTGGGAAAATACAGAAAAAGGAAAACGATTTAACATACTGATTCCGTCTGAGATTTTAGAATTAAACATTACTACAAATGAAAAAATTGTTTTGGGGTTTATATGTAGTTTAGACAACAAAGCAGGAATTACTACAATGAGTAATAAACGTATAGCTAAATATTTATGTTTAAGTGAGAATACTATTTCTACAACTTTAAAGAGTTTGCAGGAACTAACTTTTATAGAGAAACAGTCAAAAGGATATGTTTTGAGTGAAGAAGTACAAAAAGCGTCATTCTCATCAGGTGAGAGAAGTATCTTATTACCGTTTGAAATATTTCATAGTAAATTGCCGAGTGGAGCAAAGCTCTTGTGGGGAGAGTATAATTCGTTTAGCAAAGGAGAAAAAGTCTGTACCGCAGGTAGAAAATACATCAGCGAGCGATTAAAAATTAGTGAAAGTAGTATCAGTAATTATACTACATTGTTATATGACAATCAGTTTTTGGTAAAAAATGAAATATTTTCAGGTTATAAGTTTAAGAAAAGAGGAGTTGTAACTAAAAAATTCGATAGAGAACCAATTGATGATAAGAAGAAATAAATTACTATTACATCAAAGAATGATAATATCATTTGATACTATCACTACCATTGAATTTATTTTTATAAAATTTTAGGTTATTACACTTTTACAAATATTCGACTTCACAAGCGTATATTTAGTGGGATTATATTCTTTTTACAGAAAGTAATTTTTGAAGAAAGAAAGTAACAATAGGTTTATTCATCACGCTTCCTGTTGTTTTGTGTTACTGATTATGGGGAATGTTACATCATAATTAGTAACCTAAAAAGAGGAAGCAATGAAAATCTATTTGATGACACGAAAAGGTCAAACTTCTAAAAAGAGTTTAGAAAACGGAAAACCACAAATGAACAGTTTATATCTTACCTATTATGATGAAGATATTAGAAAACGACATTATGAATTCTTGAAACTGTACTTATATGATAAACCAAAAAACTTTTTGGAAAAGGAACATAACAAAGAAACACAGTTATTAGCAGAAGCAATCAGAGCTCAAAGAGTTTTAGATTTTCAAAGTAAAAAACACGGTTTTATAAGTGTTGTAAGTGGGAAAATCGGTTTTTTGGAATACTTCAAACAAATGGTTGATAAAAAATGTGAGAGTAACGGTACTTGGGGAAATTGGTTTAGTACATACAAACATCTGCAAAACTTTTGTAAAGGAAAAGATATACAAATTTCAAAAGTAGATGATTTGTTTTTGGAGAATTTTAAGATATATCTTCTGACTTCCAAAATATCTTTACGTGGAGGGAAACTATCTCAAAACTCTGCGTTATCGTACTTCAACAAAGTTAGAACCGCATTGAAAGAAGCCTACCAAAATAAGATGATAGTTGAAAATCCTGTTAACAGAGTTAAAGGTATAAAGGAAAAAGAAACGAACAGACAGTATTTGACATTGGAAGAAATACAGAAATTAGCAAAAACACAATGTTATTATCCTGTATTGAGAGATGCATTTTTATTCAGTGCTTTGACCGGATTAAGATTTTCAGATATAAAATCTCTAAAATGGAAAAGTATCTCTTATGATAGTGAAAATGGATATATCCTGAAATTTACACAACAAAAAACAAAGGGAGCAGAACATTTACCGATAAGCGAACAAGCAGTAAAAATATTAGGAGAAAGAAAAGGAGATGATGAAAATGTTTTTGAAAATCTGATTTATAGTGCTTACAACAATAAAGTATTGCGAAAATGGATTGAAGATGCAGGAATTGATAAATACATCACATTCCACTGTGCAAGGCATACATTTGCTACCTTACAATTAACGATGAATACTGATATTTATACAGTTAGTAAGTTATTAGGACATCGTCATTTGAAAACTACCGAAATATACGCAAAGGTTATTGATAAGAAGAAGATAGATGCAGTAGCTAAAATGCCAATTTTGGATTTATAAAAAATCGTAAAATAGTTTAATCGTTCTTACTTCATAACTCATTGAATTATGGAATGTAATCGTAAAATAGAAGAATCGAAATCGATGGTTATCAATTTAAAATTTAACGATTATGAACGTACAGAGTATTTCAGTAGAAGAAACTATAAACATCATCAAATTAAGAGGTTTTGCAAATACATTAGAAGCATCTATTTATTTAAGTTTAAGTGTTCACTATGTAAGGAGATTAGCAAGAGAGAAAGAGTTGCCCTCATATAAACCAAATGGAAAATGTATTTATTTCAAAGTAGAAGATTTAGATAATTATCTTTTGAGTAATAATCGCATCTCAAACAAAAAAATAATGGAGAAAACCGCTAAATATTTGTTCTACAATCAATGAATCTTCTTTGGTGTTTTAAGATTCTAAATATTATAAAGGTATTTTTGTACTTTTACAAAAATAAAAACAGGAGTATATAAGAATAAAACAAAACTATATAAATTAACAACATACCGCATTTTCGTAAACTAATTTCTGTCCTTGAAAAGTCGAAAAATTCAAATATGATACAGGAAAAGTTTAGCAAAATGCTCAGGTTAAGGCTTGAGCGTTGCTTTACTTTGTATCATAGGGCTTCGACTCCCTCAAGGACAGGTAGAGACTAACGTTTCAAGCCTGTTTTTTTGTTTTCGATTTGAGGTAAAATGTAGAATCTATGAAAACAAAAATTATTACTTCATTACTCTTGTTACTATTAAGTACGACTTCTTTATTATCTCAAGAAATTAATAAATCTGTTAGAAACGATTTCTGTACAAATGCACTTTTACACTATTGGTATGGAAATGATACTTTTAAAGCTGTTATGATTTTTGCAGCGAGAAATAATGGAGCTAACAGTATTCAGGAAATAGAGATACAAATTGAAGATTTGTGTAATAATATTCAGTTACAGGAAGAGTTTTTTAAATTAGTAAATAGTAAAGGAGGAAGTGATGATTTTAAATTTTTGGAGTTTCACGGTATAGGTATGACAGCTAAAAACGCAAAAATATTAACAGACTATGTTGTTTCAAAATATACTGTTGAAGCAAAAGAAGTAGTTGAGGAAAAAATAATTGAGGAAGAAAAAGAAAAAACAACTGTTGTTCATGGAATAAGTAAAAAAGCTGAATTTGTAGGAGGAAATGAAAAAATGATAGAATATATCAGTAGTAGTATTGATAAAAAGTTAATCAAAAAATATAAGAAAGAAAAATCAGTAAAACAATTTCGTACTACTGTTAAATTTGTTGTTGATGAAGAAGGAAATATTACAGTTGATAAAGTTACAGGAATAGATTCTACTGAATTACAAACTGAAATTATAAGTGCTTTTGAAAATATGCCTAAATGGAATTCTGGAGGTGTGATAATCGGAAATAAGTTTAAACCTAAAAGAACACTCTTTACAATACCACTAACTTTTTAAACTATTGAAATTATGAAAACTAAACTTTTACTTTTTATTATTATATCATTTTTAATGGTATCCTGTGAATCTGAAAATCACTACCACGACGGACATTATGAGGGAGGTATTTCTTTTATAGATGTAACTTGGAAAATCAGCGGAAATGAAATTTTGATAAATAACTCAATAACAGGAACTTCTAAACTTAGTTGTAAACAGTATCCTGACCGTATTGAATACAAAGAAAAAGACGGAACAACAAAAATTCTTTATGCTCAAAAAAATGGTGATTTAAAAATGAGCGATTTAGTTATTTTTAAAAAAGTAAAAACTCAAAATAAAGAAGAAATTGCAATCGAAAGTATAGAAAATCAAACAAAGAACTTTGATTTGAGTAAAGATTCTTATGAAAATGAATCTGCTATCATTAAAAATATAATCAATGCAGAAAACGGAGTATATATTGTTGTAGATGTAGTTCAGATTAAATATTCAGAAAATCCTGATGATGATGATTATAAAGTTATCAATGAAAATCCGAAGTTGAGAACATATAAAGTAATTCCTAATGTACTGATTAAAGACAGTCAGTGTATGGAATCAACTACATCAAATTACTTATCTCATAACAAAGATAGAATCAAAACAGTATCTCCTTTTGGATTTGTATTGATAACTACAAATAATAAAGGAGAACTCACCAAATTAAATTTGGGTTGTTGGAATTAAGCCGAAAGAACACACTATTTATGTATAATTGATGAAATCCTCTGAAAATGAGGATTTTTTTGTTTTTACACAAATATGACATAATGACATTGTAAAACATTGAAATTCTGTATATAACTGCCATTTAAACACTTAGTAACATAAGGCAGGATATTTGTTGTTTTAACATAAATTTCACAGTATGAAAATACCTCTACTAAACTCATTTATATCTAAAAAGAAAGATATTGAAGAAAATACTTCTATTAGTTCACTTGCTCCTAAAATTCTTACTAAGAAAGAAGATTTGGATAAAGTGCAGCCCTATTTAGATAAATTAAAGGATACTTTAAATACTAAAGGAATAAACAACATTGCTCTAACAGGTGGGTATGGTTCGGGAAAAAGTACTATAATAAAAACATTCCAACATTGGAATAAAGATAATTACAATTTTCTAAATATATCGTTAGCTGCTTTCAATCAAAATAACACAAAAGAAAGCTTTAAGGAGCTTTATGAATTAAAGATTAAAAACGGTAAAACTGCAAACGAAGCAGAAAAAGAAATAGCTAATGAATTCAAGGAAACTATAATAAGTAATGAAGAACTTGAAAGACAACTTGAAATCAGTATTTTACAGCAAATTGTTTATAAAGTAAAATCTTCGAATCTACCTGAATCTCGTTTTAAGCGAATAGTCAATATTCCAAATTGGAAGTTGTGGGGTTTAATTCCTATTTGTTTCATATTGTGGGTTATAAGTGTGATACTATTGTTTAAATACGATTTTTTAGACAAATTAAACCCTAATACGTGGACTTTCAAATTAAAGGACTTTGATTTGAGTTCTAATATTATATTCTTATTTTCTTTTTTGGGAGTTGGTTATTTCTCAAAATTAGTAGTTGAGTTGTTTAGTAATTCTAAAATAAACAAAGTAAATCTTAAAGGGGAAATTGAAATTGGGGATAACTCAAATAAATCAATACTCAACGAACATTACGATGAAATTTTGTACTACTTTGAGAAAAATCCTTTTAATGTTTTGGTTATTGAAGATTTAGACAGATTTGACAATACTAATATTTTCACCAAATTAAGAGAATTAAATATTTTACTAAACAATGCCGAAACTCTGAACAATAAAAAGGAATACAGAAAATTTGGAATAAAATTTTTGTATGCTGTAGGTGATGATTTGTTTAATGATAAAAAAGAAAGAGTAAAATTCTTTGAATATATTATTCCTGTTATTCCGTTTATAAATTCTTCAAATGCGGAAGAACAACTAAAAACGTTAATAAAAGAATCCGAATTGGAAGAAGATGTATTTACTAGAGGGTTTATCTCGGATATTACTACTTTTATTGATGATATTGATATGAGGTTATTGGTTAATATTTTCCACGAATTTGTAATATATAGAAATATCCTAAAACCTGATATCCTAAAAGGTAATGAAGCTGAATTATTTGCAATAATTACTTATAAAAATATTGAGCCTGAGGATTTCAATGAATTAAATAGTAAAAAAGGAAAACTATATGGATTAATCAACAATAAGAATTTGTATGTTAAAAAACTTATAGGAAAAATCAATGACGAAATTACTTCTAAAAATACAGAAATAAAGAATATTAGAAGTGAAAATAATACTGATATAGAGGAATTAAGACGAATATATATTCATCAAATTTTGACTAAATTTCCAACAAGCACCCCAATTTATATAAATGAAATAAAGATAAATAATTTACTAAAAGATGAAGAATTTGGAAACTTGATTGAGAACGAAAGTATATCATACAGATGGTCTCATCAAAGTTATAGTAATCCACGGGACAATACGTTAAATTTTAAATTTTCAGAAATTGAAAATGAGGTTAATCCAAATTTTACATATTACGAAAGAGTTGAACTAATCGAAAGTAAACACAACAACAGAATTGAGATTCTACAAAAAGAAATTGAAAAATTAAAAAAACAAATAACCGAAATTGAAAATTGGGATTTAAAACAAATATTTCGAGAGATTGATATTAACCAATATTTAAATAATTTTTCTAATAATGGTTTATTGAGAAATTTAGTATTAGAGGGGTACATAAATGAGAATTATAATGATTATATTTCTTTATTTCACGAAGTATCATTAAAGAGGGAAGATAAGAGGTTTGAAAAAAGCGTGAAAAGTGGCTTTAATGAAGAGTTTAGTTATAAACTTACACATATTGAAAATCTTATTGAAAAATTAGAGTTAAAATGGTTTGGTAGAGAGGCTATTTTAAACTTTGATTTATTAAATTTTTTAGGAAACAACTATGAAAGATATTCTGCCAAATATGATGCAATTATTAAATTATTATCAAACGAAAAACAAAGGTCAATTGAGTTTATAGATAGATATATTGAAGATGAAAGCCGACCGATAGAAATATTTATTGAAAAATTGGTATTAAGTTGGAGTGGTTTATGGGAGTATATCTATTTGAAAAGTAATTATACAAAAGAAAAACAAGATTACTATTTGTCTATGATAGTTAAATATGCTAAAACTGAAGATGTTTTGTTCTCTCAGAATAGTAATATTTTAGTTACTGCTATTATGCAAAAACCTCATTTTCTATCAATTGTAAAAAACACAGAAGAACATAATTATTTTGATAAAATTTCAACATTTATAAAACAACTTAATGTTAAGTTTGAAAAATTAGATAGTCCAACCGAAGAAACGGAAAAACTGTTTGACTATGTGTATAACAATAATCATTACAGAATAAATAAAAATAATCTTTTACAAATGCTTTTAATATTTGGAAACGAAAATATAGAAGATGAATTCAATAACTCAAATTACTCAACAATATTAAAATCAGAGTGTAAACCATTGATTGATTACATTAATTCTAACATTACTACTTATGTTGAAGATGTATATTTAAAGTTAGAAGATAATAAATTTGAAGAAGAAAGTAGTTTAATCAAACTGTTAAACAATGAGAATTTAAACAGTAAGTCAAAAGTCAAAATAATTCAAAAAGTTGAAACAAAAATTAATGAAATATGGAGTATAGATGAATTAGATATTAGTGAACAGCTATTGATAAACAACAAATTAGTTCCTACTTGGGAAAATGTAGTAAACTACTTTGAACATATGGAAGAGATAAATGAAGAGTTAGTTACATTCTTAAACTTTGAAAATGTTTATTTAGAATTATCAGAACAATCCTTAGAAGAAGAAAATAAAGTTTTTGAGGAAAGTATGTTGATTTGTAACGAAATTTCAGATAAAGCATATGAAAAGCTAATTAAAAGTTGTTTTTTTGTTCATAATGAATTAGATTTCAAAAATTTAAATGAAAAAAAGGTTATTAATTTGATTGATGGTAGAATACTGACTACAACAAAATCAAATTATGATTTATTAATAGAGTATTTCCCAAATAATCATATAACATTAATTGAAAAAGATTTTAATAAATTCTTTGAAAAAGTAGGTGATTTTGAAACGGATGTAGATGATATTTTAATGATACTTCAATCCGAAAATATTACTATTGACAACAGATTTAAGTATATCACTAAATTGAGTGAGCAAACAATTATTGATAATAAAGCTATCGCAAAAAAAGTTGGAGAGATTATCATTAGTAAATTTTCAAAAATTGAATTTGAATTTAATACAATTGAAAGCATCGTAAAAAGTTTAGATTCTAATGAAAATAAAGTCAAATTAGTGAATTTATATTTTACTGAACTTAGTAATGAAAACATTATTTCATTAGTGAAAATTATTGGATATTATTATAGTGAACTATTTGTAAAGCAACACAAACCGATATTCAATGATAATGCTTTTAATAGAGAATTATTAACTAAATTGAAATCAAAAGGTTTGATAAGTAGTTTTGATATTTATGCAAAGGATAATACTAAAATAAGAGCTGTAGCTAATTACTAAAAAATTGATTTTAAATGAAAAATGTTGATTACAATGGGTGGAATATTATTTTATAAAAAATTATAAAAACACGCACATTTACACATTAGATTTTACTAAATGTGCTACTACTATTTAAAAACTACACTAAATCTGCGTTAGGATAGTTTTTGTATCGGAAAATAAATTCTATAATCTATATATTTGTAACAAACACAAAAACGACAAATGAATTAAAAAGGATAAAATTTAATATAAACATATAGCGTTGCTATTTTGTTTCTTTCAAGATAAAACTTCGACACTTTTATCAAACACGGAAAGAAACAGTTTTAGGGATGTGCCTGAAAAGGCGTGTCCTCTGCTGTTTTTCAATTCCGTGTAGGTTCGTCGAAGTACCTTTCTTGAAGAGAAAACTTAAATATGCAGAGGTACACGCTCTTTTTTTATAACCTGTCAATGAAGTACCTGTTTGACAACATAAATACAGGTATGTCAAAAAAAGAAGTACTTACCGACTTTTGGGTGTATGAACTACTCAAAGAGGCAAACATAAATCTACATCCGCAAGGAAGCAACATAAAAGAAATTGATGACGCATTAAAATCCGCTTCAAAAGCAGGAACAGGGAAAGTCGGTTTTCCTGAATATTGTGGAGTTGTCAAAGATTTTGTTCTTGTTATAGAAAACAAAGCGGACGTTTCCCAACATATCAATCGCAACGACAAAGACTTAATTTGCAACGGAGTTACAAGCGTAAAAAACTATGCTGTAAACGGAGCTTTATTCTACGGAAAACATATTGCCGAAAAAACATCTTACAAAAAAATCATTGCTTTTGGAGTTTCGGGCAATGAGAAACGACACAAAATTTCGCCTATTTTTATTGACGAACGAGGTGGCTACAAAGAGTTGGAAGATGTTGAAACATTTACACTTTTCAACGAAAAAAACATTGACGAATATTATACCATAAACATACTCAAAGAGCAAACACCCAAAGAAAAGACAACGGAAGAAATCTTGAAAGACGCTAAAAATCTTCACGAAGATTTACGCAATTACGGAAGCATACAAGACAAAGACAAACCGCTTATCGTTTCAGGAATTTTGTTGGCTTTGCGTGAAATGGAATACAAAGGGTTCAGCATTGACAGTCTTGTTGGAGACCAAACCACAACGGACGGAGAGAAAATTTACGAAGCCATTGAGAAAAACCTGAAAAGAGCCAATGTCGCACCACAAGTGAAAAAAGACAAATTGTTAAGCCAGTTTTTGGTTATCAAAGATACCAAAGCCATTAACGAAGTCAACGAATATTTAAAGAAAACACCGCTAAAACACTACACGGAATTTCTTTACGAAAACATTTACAAAAACATCAAACACATAAGTTCTTCCGAAGATTATTTAGGACGTTTTTACGGAGAATTTATGTCGTATTCAGGTGGAGACGGTCAGAATTTGGGAATTGTATTGACACCCAAACACATTACAGAACTGTTTTGTGACTTGGCAGAATTAAAAACAACTGATGTTGTTTTTGACCCTTGTTGCGGAACGGCAGGTTTTCTGATTGCATCAATGCACGATATGTTGCAGAAAACCGACAACCCGAAACAACAGCAGGACATCAGAAAAAACCAGTTGCACGGATTGGAACTGCAACCGTATATGTTTACGATTGCCACAACCAATATGATTTTGCGTGGAGACGGAAAAAGCAATTTGGAACAAGAGGATTTTTTAAAACAAAATCCTGCACAATTACAGTTAAAAGGCTGCACGGTCGGAATGATGAACCCACCTTACTCAATGGGAAGCAAAAGCAACACGAGTTTATACGAAATCAATTTTACCGAGCATTTGCTCAATTCCATTACGCAAGACGGAAAAGTAATCGTGATTGTTCCACAATCTTCAATGACAGGCAAAAGCAAAGAAGAACAGGCGATAAAAGAAAATATCCTAAAATACCACACTTTGGAAGGTGTGATAACGCTGAACAAAAACACGTTTTACGGAGTGGGGACAAATCCTTGTATTGCCATATTTACAGCAGGAGTTCCACATTACAAAGACAAAGAAGTAAAGTTTATCAATTTTGAGAAAGACGGTTTTGAAGTGCAAAAACACCGTGGACTTATCGAAACTATCGAAGCCAAAGACAAAAAACAGCATTTGCTTGATGTTTGGTTTGACCGTATTGAAGCCGAAACAAAATTTTGCGTAAAAACCACCATCGAACCCAAAGACGAATGGTTGCATTCGTTTTACTATTTCAATGACGAAATTCCTACGGAAGCGGATTTTGAGAAAACTATCGGAGATTTTTTGACGTTCGAGTTTTCGATGATTATGCAAGGACGTGAATACTTGTTTGACAATGAAAGGAATTAAACTATGGAATTGACAAACAAAGAATGGAAAGAGTTTTCTCTAACAGAAATTTTTAATGCAATTCAAAGAGGAAAACGTTTAAAAAAGGACGACCATATTGAAGGAAATATACCTTATGTTTCTTCAACAGCTTCAAATAATGGCATTGATGGATTTGTAGGTAACAAAATCAGAGTTAGGGTATTTGAAAAATGTTTAACATTGGCTAATAGTGGTAGTGTTGGTTCTACTTTTTATCAGCCTTTTAACGTAGTGGCAAGCGATCACGTTACGAAGCTCAAAAATGAAAACTTCAACAAATATATTTACCTTTTTTTGGCTACTATGGTTTCACGACTTAATGAAAAATATAGTTTCAATAGAGAAATAAACGACCAAAGAATTAAAAAAGAAAAAGTTTTACTACCCATAAATTCCAAAGGTAAACCCGACTATGCTTTTATGGAAAGCTATATAATGCAAAAGGAAACAAAACTTTTAAAAGATTATGAAAAACACATTTCATCAAAAATCAACAAAATTAAGCAACAACTAAACTCTAACGTTGAGTGGAAAGCATTTCTATTTCCTGAAGTTTTTGAAATTAAAAATGGGTTTTACAACAAAAAGCCAATTTCGTCAGGAAATGGAAAAATCCCTTTTCTGGGTGCAACAGCCAACAATAATGGAGTAACTGGGTATTATACTTTGTCTGAAATTGAAGAAAACTCAAAAATTGGTTACGGAAAAAACGAACCATTAAACCAAAAATTATTCAAAGGAAATTGTATTGCTGTAACTAATAACGGTTCTGTTGGATATGCTTATTACCAAGTTTCAGAATTTACTTGTAGCCACGATGTAAACCCATTATATCTAAAAAATCAAACACTCAATCCTTATATTGCAAAATTCCTAATTAGAGCAATTGAACAACAAAGAGTTTGTTTTGAATATGCTCGTAAATGGCGACCCATGAGAATGAAAAAAAGTAAAATTCTTCTTCCTGTAAATTCTGACGACAAACTCGATTATGTTTATATGGAAAACTATATGCGGAATTTAGAGTATGAAAAACTGAAACAATATTTGAATTTTAAATCAATCAAATAATTTACGACCTTTACAATCTGATGGGAGAAGAAATCAAATTGATTGAAAAACACAAGTGAGCGGGTTTGAAATAACAACTTAACAAAAAGTGTCGAAGCCAATTACAGGCGTATGGGTTTGAATATTGAACTCATTGATAGCGACACCGTCAAAATAACACAAACAAAATTGATTAACGGGTATATCCTCAACAACAAACAACTCTATAATAGGGCAAAAGAAGTGTTTTCTGATAAGAAAATCATTCCTGATGTATTTTCTCTGCAAGTTAACGATATTGATTTAGACTGGGTTAAAAACAAAATGGAAGAATTTGGAATAAAGCAAAAGGATTTACTAAAGCAGTTAACCATTGATAAAACGAGTTTAAACCTCGTCTTTTCAGGAAAAGCAAATTTATCCAGACTTATGAAAGTCGCCTTTTTTTACTATTTTTTAATATACGAACTAAACAGGGATTTAAGAACTTAAAAAAATATGCCCCGTTGTAGTTTTAGGCTACTTTAGAGTATTTTTATTCATTTGATTAATACATTAATATATACTTGATTTAATAGTTAAAAACTGCTACTTTTGGTAATTTGCTACTAAACAAGACTATGAAATAATTTTACTGTATTATATTGATGAATTTTGATGTTATTATAAATGATGCTTTTGCAAATATTTGCATCGATAGTACCATAACCTCTACTGAAAACAAAAAGGTATTGAGTGTTATTAATGATTTTGAGAATGGTGCTTGGAGGTTTGAAAAGTTTCAAAACTTCATTTGGGACAATATTAAAGAAACAGCTTTAAATCATAGTGAGAGAATAGCTTTAATTGACAAAGGCGAAGGCTCTGTAATCTCTGAATCAGCAAAAAATTTAAGACTTGTTGAGGGAGAAAAAGCTTTTGGCCGTGGCAGTGAAATTGCAGAAATCGTACTTTATGGAATAATGAAAAAACATTATTCAGCCCTTCCGATTGTACCAAAGATTTTTTACAAGCAAAATAAAAAGGATGAAGCAAAGGGTGCGGATAGTGTGCATATTGTTGTAGAGTCTGAAGATAAATTTTCATTATGGTTCGGTGAATCAAAATTTTATAACAGTATTGAAAACGCAAGGCTTGACACAATTGTTGAATCAGTTAATGATTCTATAAGTTTAGATAAAATAAAAAAAGAGAATAGTATTATTACAAATCTTAGTGATATTAACGATTTTGACGAAATTTCCCCCGAATTAAAAGCTAAAATAAAAGCCAGTTTATCTCAAGACGAATCTATTGACAAAATTAAGCCCATTTTAAATATTCCTATTTTACTTTTATATGAATGCGAACAAACAAAAAAGGGTACACAGTTAACAGATGAATACAAACAAGGTGTTATAGATTATCATAAAGATAGGGCAACTGAGTATTTTAGAAAACAAATCACAAAGTGTTCAGGTATTCACTTATACGAGAAAATTAATTTTCATATTATTCTTTTCCCTGTTGCAGATAAAGAAAAAATAGTCAATAAGTTTATCCAAGTAGCTAAAGTTTATCGAGATTAGTATGGAAAATAAAGTTTTTGATGATTGTCAAGTAATAAATGATTTGCTTGTTGCTAATAAAGAGAATGATGCGAGGCAGGAACTTATTAAGTTACTTGACTTTCACGAAATAAACGCAATTGAATATACACCTCTTGTAAATCATTTGATTCGTGAAACAGGACTTTTTCCTTATCTTGACCCTAATACTTCAAATTGGGAAGAGAGATTTGTTTATGATACTTTTAAAGTTGATGTAGGAGAAGAATTACCATTAACGTTACATCGTGAACAATCATTTTTACTGAAAAAACTATTGGAGGGTAAAAATATTGCGGTAAGTGCACCTACAAGTTTTGGGAAAAGTTTTGTAATTGATGCTTTTATAAAAATAAAAAAGCCAAAAAATGTCTTGATTATTGTACCTACAATTGCACTAACAGATGAAACGAGAAGAAGATTATATAAAAAGTTTGCTTCTGAATATAAAATAATCACAACCACAGAAGTAGAACCTGCGGACAAAAATATTTTTATTTTTCCGCAAGAAAGAGCTATTAATTATCTTAATAAAATTGAACATTTCGATATTATGATAATTGATGAGTTCTATAAAGCCAGCAAAAATTTTGATAAAGAACGTTCTCCAAGTTTGATTAAAGCAATTATTAAGCTTGGAGACAAATCAAGTCAAAGATATTTTTTAGCTCCAAACATTTCTTCACTTGAAGAAAATCCATTCACGAAAGAAATGGAATTTATTAAGCTTGATTTTAATACAGTATTCTTAGAGATAAACGAATTGTATCAAGACATTGGAAAAGATGAAGAAAAGAAAACAGAATTACTAATCAATATTTTAAAATCTAAAGATACAAAATCTTTAATTTATGCAGGAACATACTCAAATATTGATACTTTATCCAATATTGTAAATACACGTTTTGAAGAAAAGAATATTGAACTATTGGCCAATTTTGCAAGTTGGTTAGCAAAAAACTATAGTTACAATTGGTCATTAACAAATTCTGTAAAAAGAGGCACAGGTATTCATAACGGTCGTTTACACCGTTCGCTTAGCCAAATACAGGTTAAGCTGTTTGAAGAAAAAAACGGATTGAATAATATTATTTCTACTTCATCAATAATTGAAGGGGTTAATACTTCCGCTGAAAATGTAATCCTTTGGATGAACAAAAACGGACGTTCTGGATTAAACGACTTTACATATCGCAACATAATTGGCAGAGGTGGTAGAATGTTTAAACATTTTGTTGGAAAAATATTCATATTGGACAAACCTCCTACAAGTGAACAAACTCTGTTGGCGTTACCCTTTCCAGAAGAAATATTAGGAGATTTGGATAGTGTAAAAAACAGTGATATATTGACTAAAGAACAAGTAGCTAAAATTCAATACTATCAAGAAGAAATGTCAGGCTTATTAGGTCTTGAAGTTTACAAAAGATTAAAAGAAGAATCTGTTTTTCAATCAAGTGATAGCGAATTGGTCAAAGCAATTGCTATTGATATGACTAATAATCCCGATAATTGGAACGGACTTTCTTATCTCAATTCAGCAAAAAGAGATAATTGGGATAATAGTATTTACAAGATTATTAATTTAAAACCCGGACATTGGGAAACTAAAAGTAGTACATTTGTTGCTTTCATAAAAGTTCTTAGTAACAATTGGTTTAAGAGTATTCCTGAACTTCTAAAAATGTTAGAGCCTTATGATGTAGGAATTGACGATTTTTTCAAATTAGAGAGAAATGTATCATTTAAGTTCTCCTCACTTGTAAAAGACGTTAATACACTTCAAAGAGAAATATTAAAACAGAAAAATTATGATATTTCTCGGTTTGTAGCTTGGACTTCTCATGCTTTTTTGCCTTCTGTTGTTTTTCAGCTTGAAGAATACGGACTTCCAAGAATGATTTCCAAAAAAATTCACAATGCTAAATTAATTGATTTTTATGATTCAAATCTTACTATTCATAAGACAATTGAAATTTTCAATGAATTAGGTATTACCACAGTTTTTGAAAAAGTAGAACTTGACGAGTTCGACAAGTACATATTAGAATATTTTTATGATGGAATAAAAATAAATCAGAAAAATTGACATTCGTAATATGGATAATGATACTCATCAATTTAAAAACTCTTTCGATGAAATTTATACTTTAATCGGTTCTTCTGAAACTTTGTCTAATGATGTACCTAATGTGAGAGTTTGCAGGTTTTGTGGAAGCAATGAAAATGAGGTTAATTTTAAAAAAATAGCTCATGCTTGCCCTGAATTGTTAGGGCAAAATAATCTTGTTATCTATGATGAATGTGATTCGTGTAATGATAAATTCAGCAAGTATGAAAGCCATTTATCTAAATTTTTCCTGCCATATTTATCAGTTGTAGGAGTAAAAGGTAAAAAGAAAATTCCTAATTTTCAATCAAGGAAAGATAATGAAGATGAAAACACAAGAACATCTCTAAAATATGCAGATGATGGAAAAATCAACCTTTTTCTAAATTCTTTAGATGATTATAAAGTAGATGTAGAAAATAAAACTATGTCTATACGTTTCAGAAATCCTGCAATAAAACCGATATATGTATATAAAGCATTACTCAAAGTAGCTCTTTCTTTTCTTCCTCAATGTAAGGTGCAGAAATATCAATTATTATTTGATTGGTTACAAGATGAAAATACTGAAATTGTTTTTTTTTCAACATTGTTTATTACAAAATTAACACGTAAAAAATTTGGTAAGCCCTCTGTACAGTTATATGAAGCAAATAAAATCTTTACAGACAATGGCTTTCATCCTGAATTAACTTTGGTTATAAATTTTGCTAATATTGTAGCTCAAATATACTTGCCTTTATCAGATTTTTTTGACTATCCTCAATCAGACGGAAAATCCCCAACACTCGAATTATATCCTGCATTTATTTATAATGTTGATTCTGAAAAATACAAAGATTCAGACCCTAAAACACCAATAACAGTAAATTATAAGATTGAAAGTATTGATTTACATTCCGAAGAGAGTAGTATTAGAGATGAGGTTATAAATTTTACTTTTGAATCAGGCGATTTCAATATCGGAAAATAATTTTGATAATATCATTTGATACTATCAATTAAACTTTTCGGAGAAAAAACACTCTAATCACCGCAAATTATGCGGAGAATAATTCATATATTTACCGCATAAATTCAAAATCAATGGCAATTTACATTCATCAGCTTAAAAACTGGGCAAATCTTCAATGGAATGAGCAGGATTTTATTTCGCTGTTAAGCGAGGTTAGAAACCTGCAAGGAAAGTTAATGGGTAAAGTTGAATTGCTTGGTTTTGAACTAAAAGATGAAGCCAATTTAGAAACATTGATACAAGATGTAGTTCAGTCTTCCGAGATAGAGGGAGAAATATTGAACCCTGAACAAGTTCGTTCGTCAATTGCAACAAGGTTAGGTTTAGAAGATTCAGGCTTACAACATTCGGACAGACATATTGACGGAGTTGTAGAAATGATGTTAGACGCTACTCAGAACAGTAATAAAACTTTGAGTGATGAAAGATTGTTTGGTTGGCACGCTGCATTATTCTCGGCAGGTAGAAACGGAATGTATAAAATTGAAGTAGCTAAATGGCGTTCAGGCGATATGCAGGTTGTTTCAGGTGGCATGGGCAGAGAAATTGTGCATTATGAAGCACCAAAAGCAGAGTTGTTAGAACAGGAAATGAAACAATTTATAGATTGGTTCAATACAGAGTCCAGTTTAGACCCGATACTGAAAGCCTTCGTTGCTCACTTATGGTTTGTAACCATACACCCATTTGATGACGGAAATGGTCGTATTGCCCGTGCTATTACCGATATGCAACTTTCTAAAGCTGACGGAGTAAATCAACGGTTTTACAGTATGTCGGCACAAATTAAAAATCAGAGAAAGTCCTATTACAAGATATTAGAGCACACGCAAAAAGATGATTTAGATATTACGGAATGGATTGTTTGGTTTCTTGAATGTTTGAAAAAAGCTATTATTTCTTCAAACACAATCATTGATAAAGTTGTACATAAACATCAGTTTTGGGCAAGAAACGCAGGTAAGATTAATAATGAACGTCAGCAAAAAATGCTCAACAAGCTAATGGATAATTTTGAAGGCAATTTAACCACTTCTAAATGGGCAAAAATAACCAAATCATCACAAGATACAGCCTTAAGAGATATAACCGATTTAGTCAATAAAGGAGTTTTAGTTAAAGCAAATTCAGGTGGAAGAAGCACACATTATGAATTGAAAACGGAAGTGTAAAACTGCCTATTTCTACCTTTAAAAGTGTATGATTTCACAACTTTTGGCACATATTTGTCCCTCTGAACGCATTGATTTATTCTGCATCGGGAAATAAATTCAACACGGTATTATCCAATAGTGGTAAATACTTTTACTATTTCAAGACCTACGCTTCCGGTACCAGCCGTTACTAAGATTTTATTCTTCAAGATAATAACTTAGCCTTTCAGTTTTTTCATAAACTCAATAAAAGCAGGGAAAAGTTCTTCAAACAGAGGATGCTTTTTATTCTTGATTATTACCTCGCTGAACATTTTTAGCCCAATTGCAAATTCTGCTGACTGGTTTTCATTGTCAAATAGATTTTTCTCACGCAATATATCAATGATCTTAAAAATTTCATCATGATTTTCAAATTCTAATTCTATAGGTTCACGGAAAACTGCATCCTCTTTCATTAGAGAAATCTGTTCTAAAGTCAGTTTGTATTTATTTGTTCTTTTTGTCATAATCCATTTTTTGTATTTAATTATCTTCTTTTCTATAATAATGTTTTTTGCCTATCAAAATAATTCCAATGATATAAAACCAAAGTTTGCTATTGAACATTAGTCCCATTTATTATTGGTAGATACCGTATATTTCCTGTCTCTGTCCAAAACCACCAAATAAAACAACAAGTTCATCTTTTCGGCAATACAATCATCAAAAAAATCTCCCAAAATTGTTTGGGAGATTTTAGAGAATTCCTGTAAATTTTCTACAAAAAATTATCCGTTGGTAGGTCTAGGTGCCCATTTATCAAAAGGAGTCATATCGAAGCTATTTACTTCATCCATGGTTAAACCAAGTGCTTTTGCAACACCTTCTCCATATTCCGGATCTGCTTTATAACAATTCCTGATATGTCTGATCTGAATGAATTTATCAGCACCCCCAACCTGAGCTGCAGTATTGTTAAATAACAAATCGGCTTTACCATCGGCTTTGATGATTCGGAATAAATCGCCCGGTTGCGTGAAGTAATCTTCATCGTCATCCCTGAAATTGTGTGCATAAGCAGTTCCATCAAGCTCCAAAGGTGGTTCTTTCGACTGAGGTTGTTCCTGCCATTCGCCATAACTATTCGGCTCATAATGTTTGGTAGCTCCATAATTTCCGTCCACTCTCATAGCTCCATCACGGTGATATGCATGATAAGGACAAGTTGGTTTGTTTACCGGAATCTGATAATGATTCACACCTAATCTGTAACGTTGTGCATCTCCGTAAGAAAACAATCTTCCCTGTAACATTTTGTCTGGTGAAAAGCCGATTCCGGGAACAATATTGGTCGGATTGAATGCAGACTGTTCCACATCCTGGAAGTAGTTTTCAGGATTTCTGTTCAATTCGAATTCACCGACAGGAATCAGTGGGAAATCTTTTTTAGACCAAACTTTTGTCAAATCGAATGGGTGAAAACGGTACGTTTTGGCCTGCTCTTCGGTCATGATCTGAATGAACATTTTCCATTTAGGGAAATCATTTTTTTCAATTGCATCAAAAAGGTCGCGTTGTGAAGATTCTCTATCTGCGCCTACTAATTTTGCAGCTTCTTCGTCAGACAGGTTTTCAATTCCCTGTTGACTAACAAAATGGAATTTCACCCAGTGTCTTACATTTTCTTTATTGATAAAACTATAGGTGTGGCTTCCAAATCCGTGCATATGTCTGTAACCTTTTGGAATACCGCGGTCGCTCATGACAATAGTAACCTGATGTAATGATTCGGGTAATAATGTCCAGAAATCCCAGTTGTTATTGGCACTTCGTAAGTTTGTTTTTGGATCACGTTTTACCGCGTGGTTCAAATCCGGGAACTTCATCGGGTCACGAAAGAAAAATACAGGTGTATTATTTCCTACCAAATCCCAAATGCCTTCATCGGTATAAAATTTCATTGCAAAACCTCTGATGTCTCTTTCGGCATCGGCGGCACCACGTTCACCGGCAACGGTAGAAAACCGGGTAAACATTTCTGTTTTCTTTCCTACTTCACTGAAAATTTTAGCTTTGGTATATTGTGTAATGTCATGCGTAACGGTAAATGTTCCGAAAGCACCCGATCCTTTTGCGTGCATTCTTCTTTCGGGAATTACCTCCCTGTCGAAGTGGGCCATTTTTTCTAAAAACCAGAAATCCTGCATCAGCATCGGTCCTCTTGAACCTGCTGTTTGTACGTTCTGATTATCAGGAACCGGAGCTCCTGTTGTTCTTGTGAGTTTTAAATTTTTTTCTTCCATGATTTTTCTTGCTTTAAAATGAAACTTTATATTAAGAACTTAAAGAATTTTTCTTTATCGGCTAACCAAACCCCAAGTGTAAAACAATTAACCTAAATTAAATAAAGGCCTGATACTTTAATTCTCTAACTTACGAAAAAGCGTGTGATAAACCAAAATCTTATTCGTTAATAGATCTTTAAATTTTTCAAAGGCAAGTTAGGAAGTGTTTCACTGATTCTTCAATATTTAGTATCAAATTTATTTATGGCTCTATAAACAGTACTTACTGCCTTAACATTATCCTGTGTTTTTTGTTCAACAGTTATTTATTTGGTTATGAAATTAATCATTTTCTTTCTATTATTGGCAGGTTTCATTAAATTATTATAATGCAGTAACTCATCAATTATCTAATTTACAATCTGTTACATTAAGGAGTTTATTGTCGATTTTTGATTTTCAACCTGATTATCCTGATTATTTTGATGACATATCATGATATATTCCCCTCCAAAAGATCTTTTAATGTAGATAAAATAAATCAGCACAAATATTTCCTTCTTAAAAGGAATTGATGAGCCCGCTAAAGTTTTATATTTTTTTGTAATTTTACCTCCGTCGAGATATAAATTTTTTTGATACATATAAAAACAACTAGCTGATAGAAAACTAAACTCTGAGAAAATCAAAAACTTCAAATTTCTATCACTAATATCAATTTGAGTTAGTTGTATATCATATAAAACATAAAAAACAAAGTGAAACTAAAACGAAGAAGAAAATTAATAACCTATCTAAATATTTTAGACCAACCTATTCAATTTAATCCATTCGTATTTAGTCGGACTTTTTTATTATGGGCATTACTTGGGTTATTTGGAGGATTAATAGCCGGACTTTATTGGATTACCCTTGAGTTCCTGACTCATGAGCTTGCTTTTTTTTCAGGCTGGCAAGTTATTCCTGTAATGGCAATATGCGGGTTATTAGCAGGATTGGTTATTCATTTTATTGGTGACCCTGGTGAAATCCATTTAATAGTAAATAATATTCGTTTTAATAAAGGAAAACTAGACCCAAAAAACAACCCTTCGATGATTTTATCTTCTTTACTATGTGTAGCTTCAGGAGGTAGTCTCGGACCAGAAGCTCCTTTAGTACAGGTAACAGGTTCAACAGGAACCTGGCTGGGAAAACTATGCAGACTTAAAGGAGAAGAATTAAGATCCTTAAGCATTGCAGGAATGGCGGCAGGATTTACAGCATTATTCGGAGCTCCGCTGGGTGGGAGTTTATTTTCTTTAGAAATCCTTCATCATAAACACGCAGTTGAATACTACAAAGCTATTATCCCTGCTTTGGTAGCAAGTAGTTTTAGTTACCTGATCTTTGCATTGATCATCCATTTGGGTCTTGGCCCGATATGGAATTTATCTGCTTATGAGTATTCGGGTATTTTTGATTTCGGATATGCTGTTTTATTTGCAGTTGTCGGGACAGCTCTTGGATGGGTGTTTATATTTTGCACAAAAATGTTTAAACATATTTTTGAACAAAAGCCCATACCAATTTACATCAAAACTTTAATAGGGGGAATTTTACTCGGATTAATTGCTTTCTACTTTCCGTTAACACGATATTTTGGACATCACGAAATTAATGAACTTTTAACAGGTGATTTTTCATTGAAACTATTATTTTCTATTTTAATCTTTAAAATCATTGCAATTTCAATAACTGTAACATCAGGCTGGAGAGGCGGATTTATAATTCCTTTATTTTTTGTTGGTACAACTTTAGGTTTAATTATCCATCAAATATTTCCTTTCATTAACCTGACCTTAGCGATAGTAAGTTGTATGGCCGCGATTAATGCTTGTGTGACAAGAACTCCAATGAGTACAACTATCTTACTTGCTACACTTACAGGTTTTGGACATTTCGTTCCTATTTTATTTGCAAGTTTAACAGGTTATTTTTTAGCTCCGAGAATACCCTTCATTAGCTCCCAAATGGAGAAATAATATAATGATATTTATATCAAAAAGCTGCGTAAAACCAATTTATATTCCCCATAAATTATTATTTTTGATTTAACCGAGTTGTTTTTATATGCTGATATATCAAACTACTTAGAAAAATCAAAAAGCAATGAAATACACTTTTACATTTATCACTTTTTTATTGGTCAACCTGTCCGTTGCCCAAACGCAACTTCCCTCCTTCTTACAAGGAACATGGAAAATGGAAAACAAAGAAATCTATGAACATTGGGATAAACTAAACGAACAAACACTTAAAGGATTTTCCTATAAGGTAAAAGATGGGCAAATGGCTGTTTCCGAGTATTTGGATATCTCCCTCAAAAACAATGAAATAACTTATACTGCCACTGTTCTCAACCAGAATCAAGGCAAAAGAATTGACTTTAAGCTCACAAAAACAGACAGCACATTTATTTTCGAAAACCCTAACCACGATTTTCCCAAAAAGATTGTCTACCAAAAATTATCCGAAACTGAGATTTTTGTGCAGGTATCTGACGGAAAGCAAAAAGGTTTTTCATACAAAATGACCAGGCAAAACACAAAAACAACAGACACTACAACAGCAAACCCTAACTACGACAAAGCTTTAGCCGAAAAACTAGGAGGAGATGATTATGGAATGAAAAGTTACTTTCTTATTATCTTAAAAACAGGAACGAACATAACAGCAGACAAAGAATCGATAAACCAAAGTTTCAAAGGACATTTAGAAAATATACACAAATTGGTTAAAGAAAATAAACTCATTGTAGCAGGACCTTTAGGGAAAAATGAAAACAATTACAGGGGAATTTTCATTCTGAACAATATTCATTCAATAGAAGATGCAAAAGAACTGTTGTTAACCGACCCCGCAATAAAAAACGGATTATTGGATTACGAAATTTTCACTTGGTACGGTTCAGCCGCATTGCCCGAGTATTTGCCTATTTCAGACAAAATCTGGAAATTGAAACCATAAATCAAAAACTATAAAAATGAAAACGGATAATACAAGAGTTTACAGAATGTCATTTGCAAGTGTCTACCCGCACTATATCGTAAAAGCAGAGAAAAAAGGTCGCACAAAAGCAGAAGTGGACGAAATTATATTCTGGCTCACAGGCTATAATGAAAAGGATTTGCAGAAAATTCTTGACAATAAAACAAACTTTGAAACATTCTTTAACCAAGCCCCGCAGATCAATCCGAATGTGTCCAAAATTACGGGGGTAATCTGTGGGTATCGGATTGAAGAAATTGAAGACCCAATAATGAAAAAAGCCCGCTATTTAGACAAGTTAATAGATGAATTGGCGAAAGGCAGAAAAATGGAAAAGATTTTAAGGAAATAATTAAAATTAAAGATTTATGACAAAAACCAAAACAACTTATACATCTGCTGATGTTCACGAATTCGTAAACTCTTTTGCCAACACAGAGCAAAAGAAAGCAGATAGCTTCGAGCTGATAAAATTATTACAGGAAATCACAGGCGAAGCACCCAAAATGTGGGGACCGACCATCATCGGTTTTGGTAATTATCATTACAAATACAAAAGTGGTCACGAAGGCGATGCTCCTGTTTTGGCGTTCTCTCCCAGGAAAGCAGCTTTCTCATTTTACATTTATTCCGACACAGAAAAAAGCAGGGAAATATTGCCTCAACTTGGTAAATTTAAAATAACCAAAGGATGTATCTATGTTAATAAACTGGCGGATATTGATATTTCTGTGCTAAAAGAGCTTTGCACAGAATCCATAAAATACCTCAGCGAGCATCACGAATGTTCGTGCAGAATAAAATAACAAGTAGCAATGCAGAATAACAGCCAATGGACAGAAGAATTGGAAATGTTGGCAAACATCATTTCAAAACAACCGTTAGAAAAATCCATAAAATGGGGAGCAGAAGTATTTACCTACAACAGAAAAAATGTAGTAAGCTATGGCGGTTTCAAAAATTATTTTACGATATGGTTTTATAATGGTGTATTTATGAAAGATACATACAAAGTATTGGTCAATGCACAGGAAGGAAAAACCAAATCGTTGCGTCAATGGCGTTTTACTTCCAAAGATGAAATTGACGAAAAGAAAATTTTGGAGTATATAAATGAAGCCATCGAAATTGAGAAAAAAGGATTGAAAATACAACCCGAAAAATTCAAACCTTTGTCTGTTCCCGAATTGCTGATGAATGAATTGAAAAAAGATAAAAACCTGGAAACAAATTTTAACAAGCTCACACCCGGAAGGCAAAAAGAATATATAATTTACATCAACGAAGCAAAACAAGAAACAACTAAACTAAATCGTTTGGAAAAAATCAAACCGATGATATTACAGGGGAAAGGCTTGAATGATAAATACAAATAACAAAAATCAGGTAAAATACCCGTACATAAAAACAACTTGGGCGTGTCCCTTTGCATTTTTGCCAACGCACAACAGCCAACACAAAAAATGCAAGCGGGTCGGGCTTTCGGCACTCGCTCTTTTTTGCCTTGCAGGACAAAAAAGGAGCTCAAACAAATGCCTCAATCCCTCACGCAAAGCGAACGCAACAACAAACGGTTGATATATTTTTGTAATTTCGTGATGAATAAAAGACGATGAAATTGGCAATGCCTGGCTTTGGACACATAAAAACTTATGACAGAATGGTAAATAGAAGTTTTACACCT
>CAZSOC010000006.1:50197-88500 GCA_964608415.1 uncultured Flavobacterium sp. | reverse complement strand
TTTTATGTTTTTTTTGAAAAGTTAGTTTTTTGGAAGAGTTGTGCAACAGTTACCCGTGTTATATGCCGCTTTTCTATCCATTTGCAATTTGTTCAAGTGTCCGTAATTGTCTGTCAGTCGCTCTAACAAGTCCAACCGTTTTGTGTCTGTTGAATTGCGGTTCTGTTATTTTAGAGATTTCAATTGCTGTCAATGCAAAGTCTTTCGCTTCTTCTTTTTTATTCAATCTGTCGCAAAGTTGAGCAACTAAAACTGCGTAGTAAAATTTTTCGTTGTTGAACGTCAGTTTGTCTAATGGAAAGTTTTTACAAATGCTATATGCTTCGTCAAATTTGTCTGCCCAGTTTGCGGTCAAAATCGTTTCTGCAAGTTTTAAGTCGGCAGTTGCACTTGTCCCGCTTCTTGAATTTTTAGCAGTGTAGTGTTCTGTCACCAAACGAAAATGTTTTGCAGCTTTGTCAAAGTCGCCCGACTTTAAGTAATAGTCGCCAAGTTGTTCGTGTCCGAAGATTGTGCTGAATTCTTCTGTAGGAAAGTCTGCAATAAGTCGCTCCATTAGTCTAACTCCAATAACTTGTGTCGGCTTGTCAACGCTGTCGAGCAGATAACTCGCTTGAATTCTCAAATATTGTGCTTTGTGATAAGCACCTCTTGAACGCTTCAGTCGTGCTTCAAAGTCAGTCTCAATGTTACTGTCCCAAGTTGTATTTCTAAACCATTCGTCCGTTGCCATTATTGTCTGCTGTGTCGTTGTTTAAAGTTGCCCATAACGGTTTTCGCATTGGCGAAGTGGCGGAAAATCGAAGCTGGAAGTTTCGGTTTAGACGACACGTAGCCAATGCTTTTTTGTCAGTGGCTAAATTACAAAAAAAGCCAATGCAAAAAGCATTGGCGACATACGAAGACGGAACTTTCAATTTACCGTGAACCCCGCCATTTCGCCAATGCGATGTTATATGCCGTTTTTTTGTCTTAGTACGCTTGCCCTAACGTTGCTAAAATTTCCCACCAGTCTGCTTTCCCTGTTTTCTTACCAAGTCTTACAATGATTAGATTTTTTTCGGGATGAACATAAATGTATTGCCCTAAAATTCCTTGTGCCATAAAATCTCCTGTTTGTGTTGGTAGCCACCATTGATATTGATAATACCATACACTTCCGTTCGTAGTATCTATTTTTGTAGATTGTGTTACCCAGTTTTCCGAAACAATTTGTTTACCATTCCATTTGCCTTTGTTCAGGTAAAGTCTTCCGATTTTGGCATAATCTCTTGCCCTTGCATTGATACAGCAAAATGTTTTCTCCAACCCGTTTTTCTTTCTGTCTAAACTCCAGCTTGCATCAAATTCCATTTCTAAAGGTTTCCAAATTCTTTCTTCAAAGTATGATGTAATTGTTCTGTCTTTTAATGCTCGTTCTAAAACCAATCCTAAAAGTTGGGTATTTCCGCTTACATATTCAAACTGTTTTCCAGGTTCGGTTTTCAGTTTCATTTTGTCGATTGCTTTTCGCAGGTTTGTACCGTAGTAGAAAGTTGCTGCATCTCCAAAAGGATTTGAATAACTTTCGTTGAAGTCAAGTCCAGAAGTCATTTGTAATAGATGTTCGATGGTTACTTTTTCAAATCCGTTGTCTTTGAGTTCTGGAATATAGTTTGTTATCGGTTCGTTTACTGATTGGATAAGTTTGTCATCAATAGCACAGCCAATCAGAATAGAAGTGATAGCCTTAGCCATTGAAAAAGAAGGAACTATTGAGGCATCATTATATTTATCCCAATATTTTTCATATTGAATTGTGTCGTTTTGAATTACCAAAAACGCAACAGTTTTGTTGTCTTCCAAATATTTTTCAAACGGATAACTTTTGTCTTTTACATTCAGTTCTTTCGGAAATTTACCTTTTTCGGCAGTCGGAAAAATGAATTTAGTTGTTCCGTTTTCGATATTTCGTGCAGGAAATTTTTTATGGTCGTTAATGTCTGCAAAGTTGTAAACTATATACCTTCCAACTTTACAAGAGTTTAAAGTTGAAAGTATGAACAGGGTTAATACGATAAATTTTAGTTGTTTAAGTTTCTTCATTTTGTGACGCTCGTTTTAAAATGGCATATAACGTCCCGGCGGCTTTGCGCACGTCCCGAGCGGGGCGTAGCCCCTGTGAGGGATGGCGCAAAACCGCCTGATGTGCGAGAGTCCGCGAAGCGACCGAGCGCATCAGGCGGTGCAAGCCGCCGGGACGATGTGGCGAAAGGAGCGTTAGCGGATTTCGCCACATCTCGTTTATACCCCTCACATTATATCACCAATACAACTAAATATGGTTGGCTTTGTGCTATAAGTGTAAACGTTTATTTTTAATAACAAATATACTTTTTTATACAAATCGTTTAAATAACTTTTGCTGTTTTGAAGGTTTTTGGCGATTAGTGAGTCTCTAAGTGTATATTTAAGTAACAGAGTAGTTGTTTTTCAGACTTCGAACCTTTCTCTTTGCAGTTTTCTGTCTTTGATTTCATAAATTATTAAATATCTTTGTGATATGCAGTTTTCAGAAATATTAGGTCAGCAACATATCAAAAATCATTTGATAAAAACCGCTTCTTCAGGAAGAATTCCTCATGCACAACTTCTTGTAGGACCGGAAGGATCCGGAGCTTTACCGATGGCGATCGCTTATGCACAATATCTTTTGTGCGGTAATTCGGGTGAAGAAAATTCGAATGGAAACGAAAGCTGTAACCTTAAATTCAAATCTTTTTCTCATCCTGATCTGCATTTTATCTATCCTACAGTAACAACCGATGTTGTAAAAACCAAGCCAAAAAGCCTTGATTTTATTGCAGAATGGCGTGAGTTTGTACTCAAAAATCCATACGGAGGATTGTTCGATTGGTATAAAGCTCTCGATGTTCAGAACAAACAAGGGGAAATCCGGGTTGAAGACGCAAAGGAAATCATCAAATTACTGGCTTTAAAATCTTATGAAGGAGGTTACAAAGTTATGATTATCTGGATGGCTGATAAAATGAATATCGAGGCTTCAAATAAATTATTGAAGTTACTGGAAGAACCCACAGATAAAACTGTCTTTATTTTGATCACCGAAAATGAAGAGGACATTATCCAGACCATAAGATCTCGCTGTCAGGTTTTGCATTTTAGCGGAATTCCTGAAAAAATTATTGCAGAAAAAATCACTTCAATTGGTTTTTTGGAACCTAGAGAAGCACAGAAACTTGCACATCAGTCTCAGGGAAATTTTAATAAAGCTCTACAATTACTCAACAACAACGGAGATGATACACCTTTTGAAGAATGGTTTGTAATATGGGTAAGAGCTGCTTTCCGGGCAAAAGGAAATGCCAGTGCGATTAATGACCTGATCAAATGGAGCGAACAAATTGCCGCATTGGGACGTGAAACTCAAAAGAAATTTTTGCATTTTTGTATAGATTTATTCCGTCAGGCTTTATTGCTTAATTATCAAACAGCAAGTCTGGTTTATATGGAACCAAAAGTAGATCAGTTTAAACTGGAAAAATTTGCTCCATTTGTAAACGGTAATAACATTAATGATATTTTCAGAGAATTATCCGATGCCATATACCACATCGAAAGAAACGGAAATGCTAAAATTGTTCTTACAGATCTGTCTATAAAATTAACCCGATTAATTCATAAAAAATAACCTCATGATCAATACTGCAATTATTCCATCGATATTAATTTTAATCTTTTTAGCTGTAACTTTTATTCAATCTGCGTACGACAAAACCATGTATTGGAACGACAATCTAAGTTGGTTAAAAGGCCATTTTGCCAAAACTCCTATTAGAAATATGGTGCCTTTTTCTTTGTTTTTAATTTTAATTTTAGAATTGGCGTCCGGAATTTTATGTATTTCGGGATGTGTACAATTGTTAATTAATAATCAGAGGGATTTCGGGCTTTATGGAGCGATCACTTCTTGTGTCACTTTGATTTTTCTCTTAATCGGGCAAAGAATGGCAAAAGATTATGATGGAGCCAGAACCATTGTGATTTATTTTATTCCTGCTGTAATGGCATGCTATTGGTTAAGCTAAACTGTAAATGAGCCTTATAAAACCTGAGTTCGTTCCAGGAAAATTCGTCACCATATTTTTCTTTAAGAGGTGATAGTGTAGCTTCCCGGTAATTTTCGAAAATCTTTTCTAATCGATTCCTTTTTTCTTCGGTTAGAAGTTCATTTACAGAAATACGTCCGATCTCTATTAGTTTTGCCAAGTGTCCTGCAATGGTCTGCGAAGAAAGTTTTCTTGTATTTGCTATAATTTCAATTGGAATTTGCTGTACAAAAAGCTCATATGTTTCTTCGTAAGTTGATTTTTTTAATACTTTGGGGTTCTTAGTTTTTCCATACCTGATCTCATCTAAATCATCTTCCAGTAAAACCATGTTTTCTGATTTATATCGCTCTTGAATTAATCGTATCTTCTCTGATTTATACGTTTTAATTTCGTCTGAAATAAGATTTTCTCTACAAATTTCAGCTCCCGATAGAATGGTATTAATTAATTTTTTTGCTTTAAAAATTCTCAAAATCATTTTAGTGATCAAATCATCAAGATGCGTAATTTCATCATAATAGGTTTTGCTTTTCTTGGTTCTTCTTACAATTTCTAATTGATATAGAATACTTTCGAAAATTTCTTCCAAAAACCTCGTAAAATATTGATTTGCAGCCTGAACTCTTTCATTAATAAACTTATAATCAGGTTCTTCCTGATCAAATAGTTTGTGTAATTGAGAAATAAACTTTCTGCCGGGTTCTTCTAATTGTTTAATTTTGTCATATTGACCAACTGCCCATTGGTGGTGTTTTGATTTTTCTGATTTTTCCGTTTCCTCCTTATAGCTGTAAGCATGATTGCGCCATTCCTGAATATTTGCCTCCCAACTGTAACTGTTTATCAAAAAATCACTTATGAAATTCCGGGTTTCGAGATTTAGCATTTTTTCCAGGATTTCTTCTGAAGCTTTTTGCCGGGAATATAAAATCACATCTTTATCGCTCAAAACACCATTAAGATTTATCGGAGAAAGCAAAATAAGCCCTTTTAAAGAACGCAAACGCGAAAGAGCAACGTATGCCTGTCCGGGAAGAAAAACCTGCGACACATCCAGCACAGCTTTGTCAAAAGTAAGTCCCTGGCTTTTATGAACAGTTATTGCCCAGGCGAGCTTAAGAGGATATTGGGTAAAAGTTCCCAAAATCTCCTCTTCTATTTCTTTGGTCATTGGGTTTACGCTGTAGCGAATATTTTTCCATTCGTATTTCTCAACATGAATATTTTTATTTTCTTCGGGAAAATAAACGATTATTTCATCGGGAGTAACTGCTGTGATAAGTCCCATTTTTCCATTGAAATAATTTTTTTCCGGACCCATATCGTTTTTAACAAACATAATTTGCGCTCCGATTTTCAGATGTAAATTTTCATCTATCGGAAATATTTTTTCCGGAAAATCTCCTATGATCTCTGCTCTAAGCGTAACTGTTTTTCCTTTTAACCTTTGCAAAGCGTCTGCATTGATCTGATCTGCTTTAGCATTATGAGTGGTAAGTGTAATGTAACCCGGATTGTGTTTTAGATCAAAATCCGGCTGAACATATTGGTTAAGAATCTTTAAATCTTCATTTGTAATAAGATTGTTTCTCAAATTATTCAAAACATTAATAAAATCATCGTCTGTTTGCCGGTAGATCTTAGAGAGTTCGATGTATATCGGTGGGTTTTTAATAACTGTATGTGCATAAAAAAAGTATTTTCCCTGATAGTAATTTCTTAAAATCTGCCATTCGTCTTCTTTCATTACCGGAGGTAATTGTAATAAATCTCCAATAAACAAAACCTGAACTCCTCCAAAAGGCTGTTTGTTTTTACGAATGCTTTGCAGCATAAATTCCATTGCGTCAAGCAAATCTGCACGAAGCATACTTACTTCATCAATAATTAACAATTCTAAATTCTGAATAACCGATTTTTTTTGATTACTCATCTTAAAATGCCTTCTTAAAGTATCATGAGATTCGAATTTTGCATATTGAGTAAACTGAGTTTCTACATTTTTATGAGGAATAAATCCTCCTAACGGCAATTGAAAAAGTGAATGTATCGTAACACCTCCCGCATTAAGCGCGGCAATTCCTGTAGGAGCAACTACTGCAACATTTTTGTGGGTTGTTTGAATAATTTCTTTGAGAAGAGTGGTTTTTCCCGTACCTGCTTTTCCGGTTAGAAAAACAGACCGATGGGTTTGGTTGACAAATTTTAAAATATATGCAGCGGCAGAACTCATAGTAATTTCTTATTTTTTGATAAAGTTAATCTTAAAACTTTAAAATAAAAAAATGCCTTCGTATTGAAGGCATTTTTTATATTGGTAAAAAACAAATTATTTTTTTGCTTCCTTTTTTTCGTCTGTCTCGGTAGTTTCTTCTTTTTTAGCCGAAGATTTATACTTATCATTTAGCAATTTTGTAACCGCTTCTGTAATATCATAAGGGTCTTTTGCAAACAAAACTGTTGAAGCCTCTCCCGTTCCTAAAATATAATCATATCCTTGCTCTTTCCCATACTCCTTAATGAATTTTTTTACTGTTTTTACCAAAGTATCCAGCTCTGTTGCGTGATCCATTTGTAATTTTTGTCCGACAGATTGAGCGGCATATTGTAATTGTTGTTGCTTTCTTTGTAATTCAGCATCTTTTTGTTGTGCCCAGGCTTGTCCATTTGCTTGTGCATTTTTCTGAAAGTATTCTACATCTGCTTTAAAATTGGCTTCCTGTACTTCAAATTTTCGTGCTTCTTCTTCTGTTTTAGCTTTATATTTTGCTTCAAGATCATTCGACTCGGTATATTCTGACATTAGTTTTGATGTGTCGATATACGCTACTTTAAATTCTGACTTTGCAACTTGTTCTTCTTTGTTGCATGAAACTAATGAAATGGCTAAGGCAAGAATTGCTATTGATTTTCTCATTGAATGTTTTTGTTTTTTTATTGATTGCAAAAATAGTAATTTTTTATTGGAATAATTGTTTTACTAAAATACTCACAAAATCCGGATATTTTTCATTATAAAAATTTTCTATTGAAATAAAAATCATTATTAGAATTATTAATTACAAACAGGCTCTATAAATCACCGCTAAAGCGTAAAAAAAGTCCGGCAATACATTTTCACATTATTGTCTGTAAAACTCATTAAAATCGTCTTATTTTTCGTTTTACTTGTTTTTTAGCACATAAATGATCGAAGAATACTGAAATCGTTTCTTTGCTTTTCTATTTGACTTCAATCCTATATAAACGGCTTTAAAAATGTTCATCATACCTGTTTTGTATTTTTCTGATAGAAGACTAACATAAAAAGCATCAAACTTCATTGGGATCATTTCTGCTATTTCAAAATCTTTTTTACCAAATAGAATTTTAATCGACTTTTTCGAAAAATGCCATAGATGTCTGGGAACATCAAAACCAGCCCAAAATCTTCTGTAATATTTTGCATCAAAAGATCTGTAATTTGGGACAGCAATAAAAAGGGTTCCGTTGGGTTTTAGCAATCTTTTGAGTTCTGTAATCTGAAAATCCAAATCTTCTACATGTTCTAAAACGTGCCACATAGTTATTACATCATAGCTTTGAGACTGCATATTGGTAGTCTCTCTCTCTAAAACGATTCCTTTTTTGTGTGCCAATGACCTCGCCTGATCGCTGGGTTCTATACCAAAAACATCCCAGCCTGATTTTTGAATCTGTTTAAGAAAGTCTCCGGTTCCTGCACCAATATCTAATAATTTCCCTTTTTTGGGGTGATGCTTTTCTATATATTTTACTTTATTTTTTAAAGCAATTGATTTTATAAATTGATATACCAATTCAAACCAATTGCTCCTGCGATCCGTATGAGAAATATAATTTTCACTTTGATAATATTTGGGTAGATCTGCCGAATCGGGTTTCGGAAAAGTAATCAGCATATCCAACTTATCGTCTCTGTACAAACCAAAAGTTTCTTGGGAAACCGTGAAATCTTTTACTGTTAAATACACTTTTTTTTGATTATCTGCCATTTCTTAAATATTCTTCTTTAAGGTTTTTTAAATATCTTACCGCTAACTGCTCAAACAAAGATCCTTCTTTGAGGCAGTCTTCATTTCTTTCATTTATCATTGAAATACCTGTGAAATCTTCTTGATTACCTAATCGTGCATTATCGGGTAATAAATTTGAAACTATAAAATGGGAAGAATCTACATATTTTCGGAATTCATCTTTATCATAAACAATGATCTTATAACGCTCTCCATCAATTGTAACCCAAAATTCCTTTTCAAAAAAACTATTAGATCTGAATTTATGCGTTATAAATTGTCGAAAAGGAATGATGCTTTGATCATTTTCAAAAATAAAAACATGGAGAGGATCAGATCCCAGGACTTGCATTCCGTTTGGTACAATATAATAATCCTCTATAAGTACTCTGTTGCGGGTTACTCCGCAGGAATTAAAACTCAAAAACAAGATGAAAAACAAAAAAATCCTAGTAAACATAGTCTATTACAAAATTTGTTTCACGTGAAACATTTTATCTTCCCATATAGATCAACAATACAGAAATATCGCTTGGAGAAACTCCGCTTACTCTTGATGCCTGAGAAATTGTTACCGGTCTGATGGCCGAAAGCTTCTGTTTTGCCTCGATCGACATCGATTTTATTTTAAAATAATCGAAATTTTCCGGAATTTTCACATCCTCTAGCCTTGTAAGTTTATCCGCATTATTTCTTTCTTTGTCTATATATCCGGAATATTTTACTTGAATTTCTGCCTGTTCAAGAATTTCTTTGTCTAACTTATTTTCTGCAACATAATCTTGCACTTTATCAAAAGAAAGAATTTCTTCTAATTCGATTTGCGGACGGGAAAATATTTTAAACATTTTATCTGATTGAGAAATCAAAGCAGACCCTTTTGATTCTAAAACAGGATTAGCTTCGGCAACCGTTAAGCTGGTTTGTTTAAAAAAATTAACCATCTTTTCTGATTCTTCGAACTTATGCGCCATTCTACGCATTCTTTCTTCTGAAGCCAAACCAATTTCGAATGACTTGGGTGTTAGTCTGAAATCTGCATTATCTTGTCTTAAAAGCGTTCTATATTCGGCTCGTGAAGTAAACATTCTATATGGTTCTTCTGTTCCTTTGGTAATTAAATCATCAATTAAAACACCAATATATGCTTCGTCTCTTTTAAGGATAAGAGGTTCTTTTTCATTAATCTTGAGGTGTGCATTAATTCCTGCCATTAAACCTTGTGAGGCTGCTTCTTCATATCCTGTTGTACCATTTATTTGCCCGGCAAAATACAATCCTTCTATCAGTTTGGTTTCTAAAGTATGTTTTAATTGTGTTGGCGGAAAATAATCATACTCTATTGCATAACCTGGTCTAAAGAACTTTACCTTTTCAAAACCGGCTACAGTTCGCAATGCTTTGAACTGAATATCTTCCGGCAATGAAGTCGAAAAACCATTTACATACACTTCTACGGTATTCCATCCTTCCGGTTCTACAAAAATCTGATGTCTTTCTTTATCCGCAAACCGATTGATTTTATCTTCTATAGAAGGACAATATCTGGGTCCGATACTTTTAATCCTTCCGTTAAACATCGGCGAACGATCAAAACCTTCCCGTAAAATATCATGTACTTCATTGGAAGTATATGTCATCCAGCAGGATTTTTGGTGTTGCAATGGTTGGGTCAAATCGGAGTAAGAAAATTTTGCAGGAATTACATCTCCTTTTTCTTCATTCATTTTAGTATAATCCAAAGATCGTCCATCGACTCTTGGAGGAGTTCCGGTTTTCATTCTTCCTGCCTGAAATCCTGCCTTGATCAAATCTTCTGTAATTCCAAATGCAGCACTTTCTCCTGCCCTTCCTCCTCCAAATTGTTTTTCTCCAATATGGATCAATCCATTTAAAAAAGTTCCATTGGTCAAAACAACCGCTTTTGAGCGAATTTCTACCCCGAGAGAAGTTATAATTCCTTTGATTTTTTGATTCTCGATTATTAATCCCTTGACCATTTCCTGATAGAAATCCACATTGGGTGTTGCCTCTAGCATTAATCGCCATTCTTCTGCAAAACGCATTCTGTCACTCTGAACTCTTGGAGACCACATTGCCGGACCTTTGGATTTGTTGAGCATCTTAAACTGTATAGCTGTTTTGTCTGAGACAATCCCGGAATACCCTCCTAACGCATCTATCTCCCGTACAATTTGTCCTTTTGCAATTCCTCCCATCGCCGGATTGCAGGACATTTGAGCAATGTTTTGTAAACTCATTGTCACAAGTAGTGTTTTTGAACCGAGATTTGCGGCTGCGGCTGCGGCTTCAGATCCTGCGTGACCTGCTCCTACTACTATTACATCATATTCTTCTTGAAACATTGTATTGATTGTTCCACGTGGAACGTTTAAATTATAGTTAAGTTAAATCATTTCTAAGTTACAGACAAAAACAATCACTGTTCCACGTGGAACATTTTCATTTTTTCTTCTTCTTTAGATCTCATTATCTTTTCATCCGACTCAGATTTGTCTTTATACCCGCAGTAATGTAAAACTCCGTGTGCCATCACACGATGCAATTCTTCCTGAAAAGAAACATTAAAATCTTTTGCGTTGTCTGTAACTCTTTCTATCGAAATAAAAATATCTCCATGCAATTCGTTACCGAGAGAATAATCGAAACTTATGATGTCTGTAAGTGTGTCATGATCCAAATATTCTACATTGATTTTATGTAAATAATCATCATCACAAAAGATATAATTGATTTCACCCTCCTGCTTGTTTTCGGACCTGATTATTGTACTAATCCAATCTTCATATGCCTTTTCGTTACTTAGCTCAAATCCGGTCTCGTAATTGAATGTTATCATTTCTTGAAATAATCTTGTACTTTCTGATTAAAATTTGTCCGCAAAGGTAAGCTTTGTCTGTTTAAAATCTCGATACTGTTCAAATATTCTTTTAAAACAGGTGAAAGTTCATTGGTTGTATTATTAAAGCTCTTCTTATTGGTTTGTGCTTGCCTACGCTCTTCTTCTCCTTGCTCTCTCACTGCTGTATCCAGCTTAAGCAACTCATGTTTGAGATTAAAAATACGCTGCATCGTCTGAGGCGTTATTCCTTGATTAAGCAATTGCTTTTCTATCTGCTTCATTTCGTCTAACGCGTTTTGTCCGCTTCCTCCAAGACCTTTTTTATTTAATTCTTTCTCTAATGCCTCTCTTAATTGTCTCTGCTCTTTATAAATTTCCATTATTTTACCTGCATTTCCTTCTCCGTCCTCTCCGCCTTCCCCTTCAGAACTGCCTTTGCCTTCTCCTTGGTTTTTTCCATCTTTACCGGATTTCTTTCCGTCTTTACCTTGTTGGCCTTCCTGACCTTTTCCCGGTTCTTCTCCTTTTTCCTCACCGTCTTTCTTTCCTTTCTCTGCCTTTTTCATTTTTTCGCCCAATTCCGATTGTTTCATGATAATATCCGGTAATTGCATCTCCCCTTGTCCCTGTCCCGGTTTGGGAGTTCCCATGCCACTCATGGACATTTGCATAGAATTAAGCAAATCACTTAATAAATCTGCCAGCTTATTGGACGCTGAGACAGCATATTGCTGATGAGAAACACCTTTGGGGATCATAACCTCAACCAAATTATCCAATGCTTTATCTATATTATAATGCACTTCTCCTATTTCTTTTGTAATAGTTTCATCTAATTTTGGATTTCTTAATGAAAGTGCAAATAAACTATCGTCCACATGCTGGAACTGCGTGCGTAAATCCTGTTGCTTTTTAAGATTAATATTGAAAGATGGCGAACCCTTTTTTGTCCCTCTGAATTGTTTCATCAAATCTTCCTGAGAAAAAGAATATGCCAGAAGATTATCCAGAATCTGACGCAGCATCGCAACATCTTCTTCCATTTGCTCCATTTCTCCTCCTGCCATTTCCTGTACCATTTTTTGCGCCATCGATTTCATCTTTTTTGCAGCACTTTTCTGTTTTGGCTTAGCTTTATCTTTACTTTCTTTTTGAAGTTCTTCTTTGGCTTTATTCAAATCTTCCTCAATATTTTTCTGTTCATTGATATCATTTGGGATTTCCATCGGAGATTTTAATGATTTGTTTTCCTTATCCAAATCTTTTAAGTCTTCTTTGATTTTATCAAATTCCTTATTGATCGCATCCTGATTATCTGTGTTGTTTTCTTTGTTATTGTCAGAAAGTTTTTCTTGTTTATCCCCTAATTCATCCAGCTTGTTGGCAATCTGTTCTGCCTTTTTTTCTACATAAAAACGTTTGGTCAATTCCAGTAATTGTTCTAAAGATTTGGCTTGATTTTTACTTGTCTGTTTAAACTTGTCTACTTTTTCAAAAAGTTCTTCTTCCTTCAATTTTTGATTGAGTTCTTTGAGTTCCTCCAAAAGCTTTTTATTTTTTTCTAAATCTTCCGCATTTTTTTCTAAACGCTTTTGGAGCTCTTCCTTGAACTCATCATTCTTATCTGTTTTTACTTTATCTATATTTTCCTGAATCTTTTTAGTAAACTCTTTCATCATTTCGTCCTGGTTTTTTTGCCGATTGATGAAATCTTCTATTTTCTTTTGATCTTTAAATTCTAAATTGTCTTTTTGCCTGGTCGATTTCTGAAGTTGATCAAGTGCATTCAACTGCTTGTTTTGTTCTCTTAAAGATTTTTGTAATCCTTGAATATTATCGTTTTGTTGTTGCAGGTTCTCATCTTGCTTTTCCTGTTCGGTTTTTACCCGGGAAGCAAAAACAGCTGATTTGGTACTTTTGAAATTATGCAAGGCATCGTTATCAAAAACCTCAAAAAAGTATTCATAAGTAATTCCTTCCTGAATAGGCAAATCTCCGGGAAAAGAAAATATAAACTGATCGAATACTTCGTGTTTTACGGGAATTGTTCCACGTTTGGCATCGTCAGGTTTACCTACAGGATAATAAACAATTTGCAGCTTGGACAATCCATAATCATCTGAAACCTGACCAATAACTATTGCTTGATCGATTTTTAAACTATCCGGTGCATGGCTTACATTGATACCGGGATGCTGGTCTTTGATAACATTGATCTGATAATTGAGTTTTTCGTAGTTTTTTACAGATTTATTAGATGTAAAAATCTGGTATTCTGTATTTTGAATGATTTTTTGAGTTAATCTGAACCCATTTTCATCAATAGCAAAAAGTTTTATATTGTCAAAATCAGACCATTCTACTTTTTCTGTTGCCAAAGCAGTCATTTTCCATGTTACAATGGTTCCTTCAGGAACGATCGCATTACCTGTTCCCTTAATAATTTCGCCCTTTTTATTGATGTATGCGGGATATTGCATCTGCATTTCAAAATTAGTAATCGTAGGAACTGCCACAACTTTTAATTCATAATCCGGAGATGATACTTTATTTGCCTGAATATTAAACCGAACGTTGTCAACCGGCTTTGCAATTCTATATTCAAAAATACCAACCGAAGAAGATTCCATATAATAACTTTCGTTGCCGATATAAATCATTGCGTTTTCCGGAACTATATTTCCTTGGGATTTTACTTTTAAAATAAAATCATTTCCTTGTTCTGTCTGCAATTGATCATTAAGAATTACAAATTCAAAAGGAGCCGGAGGAACAAATTGTTCTTGGTAATTTACAACACGGTTTAAACTTGCTGTTATAATTTTACTATTTCCGGAAATATAAAAAAACAAGAATATCAAAATGGGTAACACCGCAAATGGCAAATATTTTTTGTTTTTACTGAAATTTATCGCATTGCCAAAAGGTATAGGTTGTAATAAACCCGCTTTTTGTTCAATAGAAGCCAGAAGTAATTCGGATTGTGAATTTTCTTTGGAAAGCTGAAGAAAATTAGTCAGTTTATCATTGACTTCGGTAAAGTGACTTCCAATAATTCTCGAAGCATCATCATAGTTGATCCCTTTTTTTATTTTAAACAATTGAAATAAGGGAAATAAAATAAATCTTAAAATTAAAAATAACTCTACACCTACAAAAGCGTAAAAAAGCAACAACCTGCCATTGGGCTTAAGCCAATAAAAATGCTCTACCAAAAGGGTAATGATAAAATACATCAATCCCAATCCGGTAAAAAGAATGATCCCTTTGAGCAATTCATTAGTATAAAATTTCTTTATAAAATCTTCTAACTTTTGATAAATCAAACTACTATTTTCCAAAATTTTCAGGTCTTTTACTATAACTGATAAAAGTAGTGATTTTAATGGTTATAAAAACGTTAAAAAAAACAGTATAATCATAGGTTTATCTATTTCCATAAAATTCATCATAAAAGTGTAAATTGTATCTTTGCAAAAATTTTATTGAAATGTCAAAACAAGTTCGCGTAAGATTTGCGCCAAGTCCAACTGGTCCGTTACACATTGGTGGTGTAAGAACCGCATTATTTAATTATCTTTTTGCAAAAAAGCATAATGGTATTTTTTATTTAAGAATCGAAGATACCGATCAGACCAGATTTGTTCCGGGTGCAGAAGCTTATATTTTGGAAGCATTAGAATGGCTGGGAATTTCGCCGGATGAAACCATAGGAAAAAACGAAAAATTTCCTCCATACAAACAAAGCGACAGAAAACATTTATATAAAGATTATGCCCTGCAACTTATTGATTCCGGTTGGGCTTATTATGCTTTTGATAGTCAGGAGGATCTGGACCAATTAAGAAAAAATGCCGAAGAACAAGGTAAAACTTTTATTTACAATCATTCTGTAAGACAAAAATTAAACAATTCGCTTTCTTTGACAGAAGAAGAAGTTGCTTCAAAAATTGCCAATGGTGATCATTATGTAATACGATTTAAGACCCCGACAGACACTATTCTGGAACTTAACGATATTATTCGCGGAACCATAAAGTTTGACACCAATTTGCTTGACGATAAAGTTTTGTTTAAAAGTGACGGAATGCCAACCTATCATTTGGCAAATATTGTTGACGATCACTTACAGCAAACCTCACATGTAATTCGTGGTGAAGAATGGCTGCCTTCTCTCCCACTCCACCATCTGTTATATCATGCATTAGGTTGGGAGGCTCCGGAATTTGCACATTTGCCATTAATTTTGAAACCTGTCGGAAACGGAAAACTTTCAAAAAGAGATGGCGATAAAATGGGGTTTCCGGTATTTCCGTTAGAATGGAAAACAGAAGAAGGGATTTCATCAGGTTATAGAGAAAAAGGATTTTTTCCCGAAGCCGTTATTAATTTCCTGGCTTTATTAGGTTGGAATGACGGAACGGATCAAGAAATTTTTTCATTAGAAGAGCTTTGCCAAAAGTTCGATTTAAACCGAGTTCATAAAGCCGGGGCAAAATTTGACCCCGAAAAAAACAAATGGTTCAACCATCAATATTTACAAAAGCAAAGTGATGAAAAATTAGCTGATTTGTTTATTGAAGATTTAATAAAAAGAGGTTTTTCTTTCGTCGAAATGACCAACAAACCGTTAATAACCAAAATCGTTTCTTTGATTAAAGAAAGAGCGAACTTTGTTTCTGAATTTTGGAGTTTGAGTGAATTCTTTTTTATCGCTCCTGAGTCTTATGAGGAAAAAGCGATGAAAAACTGGAAAGAAGATACTCCGGAATTAATGAGAAGTTTAATTGCTGTCCTGAATATTATTGAAGATTTTACTTCTGCAAATATAGAAACGACTGTAAAGGATTGGATGACGAAAAACGAGATCGGAATGGGCAAAGTAATGCAACCGTTAAGGGCTGTTTTGGTTGGAGCATTAAAAGGTCCTGATTTGTTTGAAATAATAGAACTTTTAGGAAAAAAAGAAACAATTAAGAGAATTGAGAAAAAAATATAAAAATAAATAAAGCAAGCCTTCATAATAGAAGGCTTTTTTTGTAACTTTTCACGTTTAATAAACGTATAATATATCAGTAACCTTAAAACTTTAAAACAAATGCCAATTCCTTTAATTGTTATTTTATTTCTCGGATTATTCCTTTTATTATCATCTTTCTTTACGGTAAAACAACAAACCGCTTTCATTATCGAACGTTTCGGAAAATTTTTAAGCGTTCGTAATTCCGGTTTACAACTTAAAATTCCGGTTGTAGACAGAATTGCCGGTCGTGTAAACCTTAAAATCCAACAACTGGATGTTATCATCGAAACCAAAACCAAAGACAACGTATTTGTAAAACTTAAAGTTTCTGTACAATTTAAAGTGATACAGGATAAAGTATACGAAGCTTTTTATAAATTAGAATATCCGCACGATCAGATTACAGCTTATGTTTTTGACGTTGTGAGAGCCGAAGTTCCAAAATTGAAGCTGGATGATGTTTTCGAAAGAAAAGACGACATTGCTATTGCCGTAAAACGTGAATTGAACGAAGCGATGACCACATATGGATACGACATTATCAATACACTTGTAACAGATATTGATCCGGATATTCAGGTAAAAAATGCAATGAACAGAATTAATGCTGCAGATCGTGAAAAAACTGCTGCTGAATTTGAAGCTGAAAGTTCCAGAATTAGAATTGTTGCTAAAGCTAAAGCTGAAGCAGAAAGCAAGCGTTTACAAGGACAAGGTATTGCCGATCAAAGACGTGAAATTGCCCGCGGATTGGTAGAAAGCGTTGAAGTTTTGAACGAAGTTGGAATTAATTCTCAGGAAGCTTCTGCTTTGATCGTTGTAACACAACATTACGATACATTACAAGCTATTGGAGCAGATACTAATTCTAACCTGATCCTGCTTCCTAATTCTCCACAAGCCGGAAGCGATATGCTCAACAATATGGTAGCTTCTTTTTCTGCTTCAAATCAAATTGGAGAAGCAATGAAAAAAAGTGCCGGTAAACCTAAAAAAGATAAAAGGTCAGACGATTTTAAACCATCTGAAGAATACAAAAACCTAAAAGATGCAGATTTGTCCGAGGGTGATTACGATTCTACAAAATAATTTTAAAAACAAAAAAGGAGTTCAAAATTTGAACTCCTTTTTTTATGAACTCCTCTAAACTTTTGAGTTCTTATATTTTAAATATTTTTCTTAACAAATAACTCACTCCGAAACCTTTGACAGATCTGGAAGTAACCAATGAAACCAATAAACTTGGAATATTTGAAACTAATTTAGATGGTTTTAAACTTTCTTTGACTGACTCATAATTTCTATTCATTTTCTTAAGATGAAGTTCCTTTTGGGTTTTCAGGATCTCCAATTCCTGATCTATTTCAGCATAGGATGAAAATTTCTTTTTTTCCATGATTTAATCATTAAAATATATTTCCGAAAATTTCTCCAAAATTGGTCCTTCGACAATTTTATCCTGAATTTTATAAATCAAAATTCCGAGGATGAGATAAATTCCTCCGACAATCAAAAATCCATAAACAAAATTATCGAGTAAATATCCTAATGCCAAAGCTCCTGCTATCGAAAAAAACATTATTACCATTACAAAAATTACAGTAAGCAACAGTATTTTAAGTAACATTGTCGTAGATTTCGTCGCTACTTTAAAAAACCAAAGCTTATAATAAGCTATATTAGTTTCTATAAAACCTTTGGTTTCTTTTTTCAGATCTTCAGTAGTATTTTTCAAATCTTCCAATGACATATTATAAATTTTGTTTGGCGTTGATCGCGGCTTTTTTCAGATCTTCCAATTTTTTCTCTAAAACCTGGATGGCATCGTCAGAGTAATCATCTATATTGTCCGTCAAATTATCAAACTCCGCTTTGAGATTGGAAACCGTATCTCCTAACCTGCTTTGAACATCTGCAGCAATTTCTTCAAACATTTGTCTGAACCCGGCTATTTTATCCTGAAAAGCATTTTTAATTTTATCTTTCAGTTCAGAACCTTTTTCTGAAGAAAGTAAAATACCTATTCCTGTTCCTATCGCAATTCCTGCCAAAAGCGCAAGTAACGTTCCTGAATTTCGATTTTCCATAAGCTTGATTTTATTATTTCTAATAAATTTACAAAATACTCTTTCGGGTATTGTTAATGTGCAGTTAAAGTATAATTTGTAAGCAAAAATCTATATAGGCTAAATTTAAGCAATTCTTTTTTATAAAAAACGGAATTGCTCCGGAAAATATTTTTTTTGGCTTAAAACAAACTTAAACAGATCATTTTTTATTAATAAAATCGATACTGTTTTGATTTTGAATAGAAAAATATAATAATAGAAAAACCCGCAAATTCAGCGGGTTTCTTTTATCATAAAAAAATTGTTTTTATTTTTTAAAATTCATTCAGCAATTTTTTTACTTCTTCGTTTTTTTCTGTTTCTTTCAATTTAGAAATGAATTCTACAACCGAATTTTGATTATCCAAATCATTTTTCAATAGTAAAAGTGTTTCATACCGAACAAATGAAGACTCACTTTTTAAAGACATCTGATACAGCTTTTGAATCTCTTCTGAATCACAGTCTTTAACAGAAATTTTATCAGAATATTTCAACAACCAGTTGGCGAATAATAATGAACTTTTATTGTTGTTGATGTTTTTCTTCAAAGCATTTTGAAGTAAGCTAAAATTAGTTACCGATTTGATATTTGCGCCAATTGCCTTTTCAATTGCTCTTCTTTCATCATATTCAACTTTGAAATATTTGTTGATGTCTTTCAGAGAAGTACTGATTATGTTTTCTTCTTTTTTTCCTTTTTCTTCCCAGGTATCTTTTAATGCAACCGTTTTATTAAAAACCAAAGCTTCTGCCCTACTATCTTTGTCTACTGTAAAATAACCTAAACGTTGAAACTGGAATTTATCTTCATTTTGAGCAGTTGCCAAACCTGGTTCTAAATATCCTGTAATAATTTTCAGAGAATCCGGATTTACAAATTCTAAGAAATCTTTTTCTTTATAACTATCGGGTGCTTCATCTGTAAATAATCGATCATACAGCCTGATTTCAGCCGGAATGGCGTGTTTTGTAGAAACCCAGTGCAATGTTCCGGAAACTTTACGCTGGCTTGCTTCTGTACCGCTTCCGCTTAAAGAATCTTCATCGTAAGAAACATGAATTTCTGTAATATTTCCTACAGTATCTTTAATTACTTTTTCTCCTTTTATGATATAAGCATTTTTTAATCGTACTTCTCTATCCAGACTTAATCTAAAAAATTTTGCCGGAGCATCTTCCATAAAATCTTCTCTTTCTATATAAATCTCTCTGGAAAAAGGTACTTTTCTTGAACCTGCATTATCATCTTCCGGATTATTTTCTGCTTCTAACCACTCTGTCTTATCTTCCGGATAGTTAGTGATAACTACTTTTACCGGGTCTAAAACAGCCATTACACGAGGTGCAATTTTATTTAAATCTTCACGGATACAATGCTCTAAAACCGAAACATTGATCAAATTATCACGTTTTGCAATACCAATTGTATTGGCGAAATTCCTCAAAGATGCAGATGTATATCCTCTTCTTCTCAACCCGGAAATAGTACTCATTCTTGGATCGTCCCAACCGTTTACGTGTTTTTCGTTTACTAATTGCAATAATTTTCTTTTACTGACAATGGTATGAGATAAATTTCTACGCGCAAACTCTCTTTGCTTAGGGCGAACTTTATTTTCATCATAAATTTGGTCTAAAAACCAATCATATAATTCTCTATGAGGTAAAAATTCCAGTGTACAAAACGAATGTGAAATCTGTTCTAAATAATCACTCTCTCCATGAGCCCAATCATACATAGGGTAAATACACCACTGGTTTGCTGTACGGTGATGGTGTTTATGCAAAATTCGATACATAATTGGATCACGCATCAACATATTTGAGTGTTTCATATCAATTTTTGCACGAAGAATATGTGTTCCGTCAGGAAATTCTCCGTTTTTCATTCTTTCGAATAAATCAAGATTTTCTTCAACAGAACGGTTTCTATATGGACTATCAGTGCCTTCTGTTGTAGGTGTTCCTTTTTGGATTCTCATTTCTTCAGAAGTTTGAGAATCTACATAAGCTTTTCCTTTTTTTATTAATAAGACAGCCCATTCGTACAATTGATCAAAATAATCAGACGCATAACATTCTGAATCCCAATTATATCCTAACCATTCTACATCACGTTTTATAGCATCTACATATTCCTGCTCTTCTTTGGCAGGATTCGTATCATCAAATCGCAAATTTACCGGTGCGTTATAATCTATTCCTAATCCAAAATTAAGAGCAATCGAACTGGCATGCCCAATATGTAAATATCCGTTGGGTTCTGGTGGAAAACGAAAACGAAGTTTGTTAGGTGATAATCCGTTTTTTAAATCTTCTTCGATTATTTGTTCGATGAAATTAAGCGATTTCTCTTCTGTTGACATTATTTTGTAATTTTGACAAAGATAAAAAAAAGGTTTAAGGTTTGAAGTTTAAAGTTGATACCGTAAACCCTAACTTTAAACCTCAAACCTTAAACAAAAATATGGGCACAATTAAATTAAAAAATATTCGCACTTTTTCTTATCACGGGTGTTTGGAAGAAGAAGCAAAAATAGGTTCGGATTATTTGGTCAATCTTGAAATTAAAACCGATTTAAGGAAATCTTCCCAAACAGATGATCTTACTGATACTGTAGATTATGTAGTTTTAAATAAAATAGTTGTTGAAGAAATGGCTATAAGGTCCAAACTTCTCGAACATGTTGCACATCGTATTATTGTGAGAATTTTTGGTGAATTACCTCAGGTTTCCAGAATAAACTTACGTGTTTCCAAACTCAATCCTCCAATTGGAGGAGATGTTGAAGCAGTAACCATAAAAATGGAAGAATACAGAAATTAAAGTCTTATAGCAACTGATATTGAATTACTTACAATGATAATGTTTTTTTTGCTGTTTTGGCTTTAAAAAATTAAACTTTTTGTTTACATTTGCCATCCGAACAAGTAATGGCGTCGTGGCCGAGTGGCTAGGCTGGGCTCTGCAAAAGCTCCTACAGCGGTTCGAATCCGCTCGATGCCTCAAAAAAACCTTCAAATAATCTTTGAAGGTTTTTTTATTATAAAATTTTTCTTTTATTCGGAATAACGTGGTTCTATTTTTTCTAAAGCTTTTTTGACAAATTTTTGCTCGCTTGGAAACCATCCTTGCATCATTATAGTTACTCCGAAAATAATCAAAATAATACTGGTTATTTTTTTTATTTTAAGAATATTGGAAGTAGTCATTTTGTTTTTCAGCTTTTTTGCCAATAGCATTTTAATTACATCTATTGCCAGGTATGTGATAATAACTGTTGTAAAAAATACTGTTAATCTGGATGTTTTAAGTTCTAATTGTGGTCCAAAAGTAATAAAGATCAGCAGCCAGAATCCTAAAACTCCTACATTAATAAAATTGAGCAAAAAACCTTTCATAAATAGACTTCCGTAGTTTTTCTTTATGATTTCTACCGGTAATTCTTCTACAATATTTTTAGTGGCTCTATGTAGTTTTATATAGGATATTATTCCGTAGGTGATCATGATCAACCCTCCGAAAACAAATAATGCCGGTTCATCTTTGATGTTATTAATAAGACGGTAACTACTGAAATAAGCAATTGCAATAAAAACAATATCAGCCACGATTACACCAATATCAAATACCAGTGCAGCTCTAAAGCCTTTTACCGCAGCTGTTTCCAGTAATACAAAAAATACCGGACCGATCATGAAACAAAGGAGAATTCCCAATGGAATTCCCCTAATTATATCTTCTAACATTAATTGTTTTTAAAAATGTAGTATCACAAATATAGATTAAAAATTGATAAAGCTCAATTTTTATCTATCTTTTGCTTTCTGTAATAGTACCTCCTAATGTAGTTTTTTTGGAAATATGTTCCGGATTTCCAAAGATTGTTATGCTTCCTCCTGCCCTGATATTGGCATCAACTGAATTGGAGGAACGAACACTTATTTCTCCACCAGTCGTTATTTTTACCATAGCATCCAAAGATTCGAGTTTTTCGGCATCTACAATCCCTCCTGTTCCCACATTTATATTTAGTTTTTGAGCGGTTCCTGTAACTTTTATGATTGCTCCGGTAACGGCTCTTAATTTTAGATCATCAATATCTAATTTTAATCGAACTTCTGAACCTTCTTTAGTATTAATATCCAAAAAGGATTGTTTAATAATTACATCACTGGTTACAAAACTTCCCTCGCTTACATCAATAGATGATATTTTTTTATAATATACCTGTGCTTGAATTTCTTCTCCATCCAATAATTTTTTGAGTTTCATCCGGATTTTCAGGTTTCCGTTTTTGTTTATCAATTCTACATCTTCTTCTCTGCTTCCCGAAATGACAACTTTATTTTCATCAGATGGTATTAATTCTACCGAAATTCTATCAAAAACACTTATAGTTTCAAATGTACCAATGTCTTTGGTGATTCCCTGACCAAAAGAAATTTGACTTATTATTAGTATAATTAATTTTTTCATGGTTTATTTATATATTTCTTATCTTAAATTATTCCTCTACTTTTTCTAAAGCATATTTTATCGGAAAATTGGTTTCTGTATGCATAGTCAGATACAACAATTCATCTTCAAAATAAAATTCGGCTTCTTTTTTTAGGTTTGTTTTTGCTAAATTTACAACATCAAATTCTATTTTATTATTTTGTATAACAGTATATTTTCCTGTGAATATTGTACTTTTTGCTGTTTCTGATAAAGAATTGTAAAATTCATTTTTATCGGTAAAAACAAATATTTTTTTAGAATTATTCATCTTGCATTCCAATTTTACTTGGATACAATTTTCTCATTTTTTCAGATATAAATATGGTATCCTTTGTATTATCTAATAAAAAATCTTTTGTTTCTGCCGTAACGACTTTCCATTTTCCGACTATTGAATTTTCCTGGCAATAACCGTTTAAATAAAATATACATCCAACGAATAAAGTCAGTAGTTTTTTCATCGTTATTTTTATTTATTCGTTCTTTCTAAGCAAGGTAAAATCTAATTGTTTTTTTACCAAATCTGCATTTTTTACTTTTACAATTACTTCGTCTCCAAGCTGATATAAATTTTGTGTAACTGCTCCAACTAATGCGTATTGTTTTTCATCAAAGGTATAATAATCATCTTTTATTTCGCGTATTCTACACATTCCTTCACATTTATTAGAAACGATTTCTACATAAATTCCCCATTCTGTTACACCGGAAATTACACCCAGAAATTCTTCGTTCTGATGGTCTTGCATAAACTTGACCTGCATGTATTTTATACTATCCCGTTCTGCCTGGGTGGCTAGATTTTCCATACTTGAGGCATGAATACACTTTTCTTCGTATTCTTCTTCGTTTACAGATTTTCCATTATTGAGATAATATTGCAGCAAACGATGTACCATAACGTCCGGATAACGTCTAATTGGTGAAGTAAAGTGTGAGTAATAATCAAAAGCTAATCCGTAATGACCTATATTCTCTGTAGAATATTTTGCCTTACTCATACTTCTTATCGTAAGTGTATCTACTAAATTTTGTTCTTTTTTGCCCTGAACATCAGATAATAAATTATTTAATGATTTCGAAATGTCTCCTTTGGTTTTGAAATTAATTTTATATCCGAATTTTGAAATAACTGTTTGTAAATTAATCAATTTGCTTTCATCAGGTTCATCATGAATTCTATAAACAAATGTTTTCTTTTGTTTTCCTATAAATTCTGCTACTTTTCTATTGGCTAAAAGCATAAATTCTTCTATAAGATGATTGGCATCTTTTGAAATTTTAAAATATACACCTACCGGTTCTGCTGCTTCATTCAAATTAAATTTTACTTCTACCTTATCAAACGAGATCGCTCCTTCTGCCATACGTCTTGAACGCAGTATTTTTGCTAATTCATCCAATTTCAGCGTAGCCTGGACTATATCTTCATCTACAGCATAACTTTCGCCTGTAATCGAAATTTCTTGTGGGATTATATTTTTCTTACTTTCTATAATATATTGTGATTCTTCATAAGAAAATCTCTGATCGGATAGAATTACAGTTCTTCCGAACCATTGATCAATAATCTGAGCTTTATTATTAATTTCAAAAACAGCAGAAAATGTATATTTTTCTTCATTTGGTCGTAACGAACAGGCAAAATTAGAAAGTACTTCCGGCAGCATTGGCACTACTCTATCTACCAGATACACAGAAGTTCCACGCTGATAAGCTTCATCATCCAGAATAGTTCCTTCTTGTAAATAGTGAGACACATCTGCAATATGAATTCCTATTTCGTAATTCCCGTTATCTAATTTTTTAAAAGATAAAGCATCGTCAAAATCTTTTGCATCTTTGGGATCTATTGTAAATGTCAAAATATCCCGCATATCCCGTCGTTTAGCAATTTCTTCGGGTTGAATTGAAGTATCCAGTTTTTGTGCAAATACTTCTACTTCTACAGGAAAATCATATGGTAAGCCATATTCTGCTAAAATTGCATGAATTTCTGTATTATGTTCTCCGGGTTTTCCTAAAACTTTCATTACTTTTCCAAAAGGACTGTCTGCTTTTTTGGGCCAATCTTCTATATGAACCAAAACTACGTCTCCATTTTCTGCATCTCCTATTTTTTCTTTAGGAATAAAAATATCCGTATACATTTTTGCATTTGCAGTAGATACAAAAGCAAAATTCTTCTGAATATCTATTACACCTACAAAATCGGTTTTATGTCTTTCTATAATCTCTATAACCTCACCTTCCGGACGTTTTCCTTTTCTTCGGTTATAAACATACACTTTTACTTTGTCCTTATCTAAAGCTTTATTGAGATTATTGGTAGGAATAAAAACATCTTCATTAAAATCCGGACAGATAAAATAAGCCGTTTTACGACTGGTCATATCTATTGTTCCTTCATAATAATCTTTGCTAATAGCTTTGATTAAGTATTTTCCTGGTTCTGTTTCTATTATTTGTTTTTTTGAAGCGAGAATTTTCAGATCTTTTATAATTTCATTTCTGCTTTTAGTATCATCCAGTTCTAAAATTGCTCCTATTTGTTTGTAATTAAATGCTCTATTAGCATTTTGTGAAAGTATCTTTAGTATTTTTCCAGAGAAGTCTTTGTCTTTTTTTCCTAATTTTTTAGGTATCTTATTCATAATTCATTTCTTAATAATGTTTAAAATTACAAATTAGTTTCTACAAATTGTATTTAAGAATAGATTATTAAAGAAAATATAACTTTTATAAAAAATGAAAAGTTTTGAGTTTATATATATTCTTTGTATAAAAAATTTACTTTGAAGACTGCCTGAAGTTTTCAACATTTAATAAATACATAAAAATAAAAAGGAAATTTAAATTTAATTTTTAATGGTTATTATAGCTTGTTAATAGTATCAATAAGTTTTTTTATAAACCATCTGTTTTTACTTTATTTAAAGTTATATGAATTTATCAACATATTTTTAAGGGGTTAAATATTTCATTATTAAGGATTTTTTGATTCTTATTAACAATGGTTAAAAAATGAATTTATAGTGAATTTGTGGACAAATAGAAATGTTAAAATCTGTTAATAATACTTATTTTAATCTTAATAACTTTTCTAAAAATTGTACAAACAAAATTTGGATTTCTAGTTGTAATTATTGATTAGAATTTTTTTATTACAAACCATATTTTATTTATGAAATTCTATTTGAAGTTATGAACATTTTATGTTAATTTAAAGTTAACTGACTATCAATACATTAGAATACTGTATTAACAATGTTAATTTTATATATTTATAGTATTGAAACAGTGTATTTTATAAAAATATATTTTTGTAATCTATTGATATTAAAGGTGTAATCTATTGGTATGATTCTTAAAATCCTGATTAAGCTGTTTAAAATCTAAAATTCCTTTGTGCCTTTTAAGATGCTCTATTATCACAAACGATTTTTCTATTCGAAGTTGAGAACTTTTAAATTTATTGACAATATGGATCAGATTGCGTTGTTTTCCCGGAGTAAGCAGATGAAAATAATTACTTCCTTCAGGATCAGAATACAAAGATTCTTCCAGTTCTTCAGAAATATTCATTCCGTATTTACTATCGTCGTTTTTTATGGTAACATTGATAGTATCATTGACCTGTAAGCATAATTTTTTACAAATTTCTTTATTTAATAAAATATAATGAAACGTTTTTTTAGGTAACATTCCACAATGAAACGTATAGGAATTATTGAGTGTACAAATAATTCTTTTGTCTTGTGCAAAAGGAAGCATTTCCTCATAAATAATATTGGGTATAGGAATATGAGTTTCCCAGAACAGTTCGTTTTTATCAAAAGAAGAAATTATACCTGTAAAATTAATTTCCTGAGACATATTTATGGTTTTATAATTGATTATTTTTGTAAAGATAAAAATAACAACAACTCAATTAATTTATACATTATGAAAATAGCAATTGGAAATGATCACGCCGGACCGGAATATAAAAAAGCTATCGTAACATTTCTGGAAGAAAAAGGATACGAAGTAATCAATTACGGAACTGATACTTCTGACAGTGTTGATTATCCCGATTTTGCTCATCCTGTTGCAGAAGATGTAGAAACCGGAAATGTTAATTTTGGAATCATCATTTGTGGAAGCGGTAACGGAATTGCAATGTCTGCCAACAAGCATCAGGGAATTCGTGCTGCGGTTTGCTGGACCAAAGAAATTTCGGCTTTAGCACGCCAACATAATAATGCTAACATTATTAGTATTCCGGCCCGTTTTACCTCTGTTCATCAGGCTGTTGAAATGGTGGATACTTTTCTTACTACCGAATTCGAAGGAGGAAGACACGCTAACAGAGTAAATAAAATTGCTTGTAAATAAATGGATATCTTATAAAAAAATACTGCTGGTTTAATATTTTGTAAATTAAGAATCAGCAGTTTTTTTATTTTCTATTAACTAAATTTGCATTTTTTGACTATTATGAAGCAAATTTTGAGGTAATTATTAAAAACAATTATTTAGACTTTATAATATAAACGACACATCTTGTCGTTTTTGATACTTACATTTAGCAAAAACTATTAGATATGTCAAGGAAAGAATCACTGGTAAGACACAAAACGATTATTCAAAAATTAAGATCAAGACCTTCAAGTTTTGATGAAATTCTCGAGAAATTAGAATCAATATCAGATATTACGTTATCGAAACGAACTTTTCAAAGAGATTTAGTAGAAATCGAAGAACTCTACGGAATCGAAATTAAGTTTGATCATTCCAAAAAAGTGTATTGCATAATAAGCGAACACGAAGATCAATATACCGATAGAATGTTTGAAGCACTTGATGTTTTCCAAGCTTTGAACCTGAATAACTCGATGAGTTCTTTTATCCAATTTGATACCCGAAAACCTAAAGGAACCGAGCATCTCAACGGACTTCTTCACGCTATTCAAAACAGGATGCAAGTTCAAATTACCTATCATAAATTCTGGGAAGACCAATCCTGCAAAAGAACCATTGAACCCTATTTACTTAAAGAATTTAACGGAAGATGGTATGTCATTGTCTTTGATTTAGAAAAGAAAGCTTTACGAACTTTTGCTTTAGACAGAATTTTAGAATTGAGATTTTCGGACATCAAGTTTCAGCATCCACAAAAAACCGATGTCAGAAAGTTTTTTGAAGATTGCTTCGGAATCATTGGACCAAATAACAAAAAAGTTGAAACGATCAAATTGCTTTTTATCGAAAACCAGGGAAAATATATAAAAACAATGCCATTGCACCATTCGCAACAAATCCTTGAAGAGAATGATGCTCAAACGATAGTTCAATTGAATTTATTTCCGAATTATGATTTTATAATGGAAATCCTTTCTTATGGGGAATTTGTAAAAGTACTTGAACCAAAAGCATTAGCTGATGAAGTGAAAAACAGGTTAGAAAGAGCGGTTGAGGTTTATAACTCTTAACTCTAACGGAGTTCAAAACTCCGTTAGAGTTGTAAAAACGGATTTATGTTATATCTTTTTCCCGTATAATCTACGGCTAAAAAATTACTTTTTCAATTCCTCTACCAAAGCAAAAAAGTCTTTAAGCGAAATATCGAAATACTCGCAAATCTGTGAAAGTGTGGAAACCGTAATATTGGTTTTCCCTTGTTCTATACGAGCTAAATGAATACCTGTATCAATATAAAAAGCTTCTAAGGTAATGTTATTTTGCTTACGAAGCTCTTTGACACCGATGATAATTTCCTGTAATAAAATGTCGTTAGCGAACTGTTTTGTCATAAGCGACAAATTCGGAAAAGCTATCTCTCAACACAATTACATATTTGTCATTATTTTATTTATATTTGGCTTGAAATAGTTTTTATAACGTCGTGGTTTGACGTGAGTAGGAATTAGTTTTGTTGAAAATAAGAAGATAGAAGATGAAAAATATACAAATCACTATTTTGGTTAAAAAGCAAAACAAACCAAAAAGACTCAAAGGTAAAAAAGAAGAAAACTTTTTTAAGAAATGGAACAAAAAGCTAATGGCTTTTGTGGAAGAAAACAGTAACTAACTTTAAAACTATATAATTATGGCTTATTTATGGAATGTAACAGCAAAAAGAAACAATGGTAAAGTAACCAAAGGTATGAGCGTTGAGATTTATAAAAACGGAACAAGTGCAAAACCAACACAAGAGGAAATAGCCGATGCCTTGAACTCAAAATATAATACAGATGTTTCTAAAAGCCATTGTGGACAGACTAATTTTGATTTTGAAAAATTAAGCTGATTTATTTTGTCTAAACCTCACAGATTTTCAAAATCTGTGAGGTTTTTAAAACCAAAAAAATGAAAATCCCAAAAGACACCACACCCGAACAAATCGGACACATAAAAGAATTGAGCAAGTTTGTCCGACAAAAAGAAAATCAGGCTCGGGAAGTTTATTTAAAATTATTGGATATTCAATCTGAACTTCTTGAAAAAAGAGTTTTTAATATAATGATTGATATTTCAGAAAAGTTGATGATTCGTTTTGTCGTTGATGAAGAAAGTGAAGACGAAAGGATCCAAAGTGATTTTTGTGTAAACAAGGAATGGATTTCTACTGTATTCAGGACAAGAGAAGATGATGAGGAAGAACCGAGCGAAGTTGTTGTACTTGATTTGGAGCATCTTTATACTAAAGATGACGTTTTCTACAAGAATTATAACTTTTTCATCAACAAAAAAGAACATCCTTTTTATGGATTACATTTTTGCAGAGGAATGAATGGAATAATCAATAATAACACTTTGCCTTTTGAAAACATTCTGGAAATTGACAATGTTTGGGTTGATTTTGAGATTGAATATTCTTTGATAAATTATCACGATTCGTTACTGTTCATAACTAAAACTCCACAGTAAAAATGAATATAGAATCGCTTTTGGAGAATTTTAGAAAATGGAAAAATAATTTTTAGATTTGTAAAAAAAAAGAGAGATGACAGATAAATTAGACAAACTATACGAAGAGTTTTTTAAAGAAAACTCTATTGACAATAAGTCAGGAATTGTACAAGGTACAGATAGGAGATTTGCAACAAAAATAGCGATAGGAAATAATTATAAATCATCTCAAACAAAGTTGTTGTTTGTTAGTCTTGATATGGGAAGAGATGAATTTTTTAAAGAAAATCGTTTTCAAAATTATGAAGATAGAAAAACAAATGCTTTAAACGAGGATTTGAATGATAAAAATCCACATATGGCAGGAGTTTATGGAACAACTTTATCCTTTTTGAAAAATCAAAATAATTGGGAAAATGAATGGCAAAAATATTCTCAATCAAATAAGTTTTTTAGGGAAGCCATAAAGGAGAATATTGATATATTACCAAAAAATGTATTATCGTATATTTCATTGATTAATTTTTACAATTTTGTTACTGTTGGAAGGGGATTTAAAATTGATGAGAAAGAACAAAAAAAGAACGAAAAAGAAGGAAGAACAGGAGGTAGTGATAGGATTTTTATAAATCCACAATCAGAAATTGAACTTTTAACAAACATCATTAACACAATAAAACCAAATATTATAATTGTTCAAAGCAAAACCTTAAAAGGTTATTTTCTAAATCATATAAAACCAAAAATAAGTTATGATTCAGACATATATATTGGATATCATCCATCTGTTTTTGGAAGAGGAATTAAGTATAGAAATCCAAATCTTTACATTGAAAATCTGTTGAAAAAAGGAAAAATCAAGTGATATATAGCCTCAAAAGTATTTATAATGTGTTTGAGTGTGAGAAGTTAAACAATCCCGAAAATTTTTAGGTTTCGGGATTTTTTTTAACGACATCTTTTGACGTTACTAACCACGACATTTGCTCCAAAAGAAAGCAAATGATTATCATTCACAAAAACAAAACCCTTGCTGTTTTTTCCGACACACACGGACAACATCGAAAATTACCATTAGAAGAAACAGATATTGCCATTCATTTGGGAGATGCCTGTACGTTTGGCAATGATACACAGTTGTTGGATTTTTTGCAATGGTTTAGTGATTATCCTGCAAAACACAAAGTTTTCGTAGCGGGAAATCACGAATTGCAATGGGAATTGGAACCTAATAATTTCCTACAGATGTTTCCCAAAAACATTATTTTTCTGGAAAACACAAAAATTTGTCTGGAAGGTTTGTGGTTTGTTTCCGTTCCTGCAAGACTTTGGCTTCATTCTATGCCAAAAATAAAACTTCCTGAAAAAACCGATTTTCTTCTCTCGCACGCACCTGCAAAAGGAATTTTGGATAATGGTTTAGGTTGCCCGATTTTGAAAAAGTTTGTCAAAAAACTACAACCTGAATATCATCTTTTCGGTCATATACACGAAACATCAGGACAAACAATCAAACAGAATGAAACTATTTTTATGAATGTATCTTTATTAATTGAATAAGGAAATGACACCACAACAAATCGAAAAAATCAGGGAACTCAACAACAAAATCCGTCAGGAAGAATTGCGGTTGCGAAAACAGTATTTCGAGCTAAAAAAACATTCTGAAAACATTCTCGGTCAAAATCTTATGGATGATTTCAATATGAGTGATTTTAGGGTTTCGGTTTTCAGCTACGATGATGTTTTTAACCAAAAACACAAGGTGGAAACAGGAGACCCTTTTTACGAAAGTGATTTGCTGTCTTCAGGATATTTGGAAAATGAGGATATGTTTTTCCAAAACTGGAACGAAACCCAATATTTCGGAACAGATACTCTTGCTCAAATGTATTTTTGCTGGACAATGCACGATATTTTGTTTCATTCACACCTTGATTGGGAAGACATTCTTGCCATAGACGATGTTTGGATTGAAATAAAAGTGGATTATCAATTTTGGACAAAAAAGATATGACATATGACAGACGGATTGCTTTCGGATAAATTAGGGTTTGCAACCGATATTTTTTCTCCAATGACACTTACTGATATTTTAATCAAACAGAAAATAACTTTCAACAAAAGAAAGGAGTGATTGGGTTTTAAATATTACTAATTTCAGATTACAACCCCTTGTCAAAGTTCAAAACTTTGACAAGGTTAATTTTCAAATGTTTATGATTTACGACAATCGTGAAACTATATTGATTTAACGATATAGGGTTTTTAGATCTTTTGATACGATCTCAAAAAGTGTAAGATCCAAATAAATTAAATTTTCCCGCTTATTTTTGTAATCAAGAGTACCATCTGAAACAGAAAAATAACAGCGAATTTCACAATAAAAGAAGTCTTGCTGATTTTATGCCTGAAGAACAGCATTGCCAATAACAAACCCACCGAACCACCACAAAAAGCAATCGTGAAAAGTGTCTTTTCGGGAATGCGGAACTTGTTGTTTACCGCCAAATATTTATCGTAACCTGCCACAGCAAACGCTATAATATTTACAATTAAAAAATAGGCAAATAAATTTTGCATTAGTATTAAATTAGCGGTAAAGATATTATTTTCGCCTAGTAAACAAATCAATTTTAGGATGACCAATATAGATTTTATCAAACAAAATGTTTCAGCATCTTCAAAAAACATCGAAAACACCGTCCAACTTTTAAATGAAGACTGCACCATTCCGTTCATTTCCCGTTATAGAAAAGACCAGACAGGCAATCTTGATGAAGTGGTAATTGAGCAGATTGCAAAACTTTCCAAGCAATATGATGAAATTCTGAAACGAAAAGAAAGTATTCTGAAATCCATCGAAGAACAAGGTCAATTATCACCTGAATTAAAATCTAAAATCTCCAATTCATTCGACTTACAGGAAATAGAAGATCTGTATTTGCCTTATAAAAAGAAGAAAAAAACCAAAGCCGATGTTGCTCGCGAAAACGGATTGGAACCTTTGGCAAAAATTATTATGAGCCAAAAAAATGATGATATTGAGTTTTTAGCTTCAAAATATTTAAATGAAAAAGTTAAAAACGAAGACGAAGCTTTGCAAGGCGCAAGAGATATTATTGCAGAATGGATCAATGAAAATATTTATATCCGAAAAAATCTTCGCCGGATGTTTCAGCGAAAAGCGATCATTTCGACTAAAGCAGTTAAGGCAAAAAAAGAAAAATCAACGACTACAAACTTTGACAAAGTTCAAAACTCTGTCAAAGTTGAAGAAGATACAACAAATAAATATTCCCAATATTTCGATTGGGCAGAACCTATTTCAAAAGCTCCGTCACACCGATTATTAGCCATGTTGCGTGCCGAAGCCGAAGGTTTTGTAAAGCTTAACATTGATTTTGATAAAGACGAAGCCATCGATTTTATAGAAAGCGAAATCATAAAATCCAATAACGATACGACCAAACATATAGAATTAGCCATAAAAGACAGCTACAAACGACTGCTCGAACCAGCCATTTCCAACGAAACCTTACAGGAAGCCAAAACCAAAGCCGATAGCAAAGCGATAGATGTTTTTGCCGGAAATTTGAGTCAACTTTTACTTGCTCCGCCATTGGGCGAAAAACGAATCTTAGCCATCGATCCGGGATATAGAAGCGGTTGTAAAATAGTTTGTCTGGACGAAAAAGGCGATTTATTATACAATGAAACCATTTATCCGCATCAGCCACAAAATGAAACTGCAATGGCAATGAAAAAGATAAAATCAATGGTAAATGCTTATAATATTGAAGCGATTTCCATAGGAAACGGAACAGCAAGCCGCGAAACCGAATTTTTTATCAAGAAAATTGCTTTTGACACTCGAGCCAAAGGCGAACAGGGCGAAGCCAAACAGGTTCAGGTTTTTGTAGTTTCCGAAGCTGGCGCGTCGGTGTATTCGGCGAGTAAAATTGCGAGAGATGAATTTCCAAACTACGATGTTACCGTTCGTGGTTCGGTTTCCATTGGCAGACGACTTTCCGATCCGTTGGCAGAATTGGTAAAAATCGACCCAAAATCCATAGGTGTCGGACAATATCAACACGATGTAGACCAGACCAAACTCAAAGAAGAACTCGATACTGTTGTGGTTCGCTGTGTGAATTCCGTTGGAATAAATATCAATACGGCGAGTAAATCGTTACTGAGTTATGTATCGGGAATAGGAGAGAAGATGGCAGAAAATATAGTGTCATATCGTTCTGAAAATGGTCCTTTTGAAGACCGAAAACAACTAAAAAAAGTACCGCGGTTGGGCGAAAAAGCCTTTCAGCAAGCCGCAGCTTTTATCAGAATTAAAGACGGAAAAAACCCGTTGGATAACTCAGCAGTTCATCCGGAAGCTTATGGAATTGTAGAAAAAATGGCAAAAGATTTAGGACTAAAAACCAATGATTTAATTGCCAATAAAGAAAAAATTGCTTTAATAAAACCCGAAAATTACATCACCAATGAAATAGGAATTTTAGGAATAAAAGACATTCTCAAAGAATTGGAAAAACCGGGATTAGATCCAAGGAAATCGGCAAAAGTTTTCGAATTTGATCCTAACGTAAAAACCATAAAAGATGTTCGCACTGGTATGATTTTGCCGGGAATTGTCAACAATATCACGGCTTTCGGTTGTTTTGTGGATATTGGAATCAAAGAAAGCGGATTGGTTCACATTTCCCAACTCAAGGAAGGTTTCGTGTCTGATGTGAACGAAGTCGTAAAATTGCATCAACATGTTCAGGTAAAAGTCGTTGAAGTTGACGAAAGTAGAAAGCGTATTCAGTTGACGATGGTAATTTGAAAATTCCAATAGTAAAAATTCCAAATTCCAAAACTCATAACAAAAAACAAGGAGTATTCTATTGAATAAACCTTGTTTTTCTTCCCTAACTAATTTTTACCATGTAAAAATTTCTTACAACCTTTCAACTAATTCATCTCCATCTATAAAAATACGACCTTCATTATTTCCCATAAAAATACCGCCGAGGTTTCCGTGATTGTCTTTCATAAAGACCGCCAGTTGAAAATCGGTAAATCCTTCATCGGTTAAATCTCCTGTAATTACAAAAGCGGTTTTAGAGGTATATCCCTGAATTTCTGAATCTAAAGTTAAAAATATAGACACTCTATTTCCTTCTCCGGCAATAAAAGCTCCAACTCCTTCATCCACTTCTTCACCTCCATATCCTGAATATTCCACCGTTAATTTTTTATTGTCCTGATTACTCAAAGTGAAAGTTACCGGAAGAAATGTCCTTCCGGGATTTTCCCCCGGAACACTTGTAGCTTGTAAAACACAAGGCAAAATTTTATAAGTCCCTTCCACCAAAGTTGGATTAGCTCCATAATTTACCTGTAATCCCATTTCTTCCATAATTTCAAGCAAATCTTTTCCGATAATTTTTTCTGCATCACTTCTGGAGCCATTAAAGCCATTACTTCCATCGTCTGAAGAACAACCGGTCAAAAGCAAACAAAAACAAACAAAACTGAAGTAAAATGTTTTTTTCATAATAGATTATTTTAAACTATAACTGTATTTTTTTAAGAACTAATATTTCTCCACCAAATTCTCCATAAGATGGTTCTTCTAGTTTAAGAGAGGAAGCTGAGTATTGAACTACTTTAAAAGGAGTTTGTCTAATCGTTAAAGTATTCCCCGATAAGCTCCATTCGAAATTATGAACATCTTCATAACACTCATCATTATAACTATAATACACTTCTTTTCCGGTATTAACTGTACTACCTTCTGAAAAAGACAGATGGTCTAAACCACATTCCAGTCCCTCGTGCACATAATCGTGTAAGACGTCTGATGGGTTTTCCTTAATTTGATCAAATGCCCAATCTCCTACAATATTGGCTTCGGTAACAGACCCGTTTCCATTCCCACCACCGGAATCAAGATTTTCTCCATCATCACTGGAGGAACAGCCGGTTAAAAACAAACAAATACATACAAAACTTAAGTAAAGTATTTTTTTCATACTAAAAGAAATTTAAAATTTAAATAAAGGTATAGCATCTGTTTTGTTGAAAAAATACCCTCCACAAGGTATTTTTAACTTTCTACCACAGATTAAAGTTCTTGTGAAATAACAGATCAAACAGTTTCTCAAATTATATCCAACCTTTTTCCAAACCAATTTTTACCAATTGTAGTACAGAATTGGTATTGGTTTTCCTGAAAATATTTTTACGGTGAGAACTGACGGTATGAGGACTTATATTTAACATTCCGGCGATTTCGGCAGATTGGTATTCATCTACTAACAAATGGAAAATTTGTAATTCTCTTTTGGTAAGAATGCTTTTATGTGGAGTTAATATCTGTACAGGTTGTATGTTGATATAAGATGGTTCGCCTTCTAATCCTATAATAGACAATATCATTTTATTGGTTTGTTTCAGGTCGGAGATATCTGTAAATATCACAAAAGTACGCAATACCGCTCCTTCTTCGTCACTTTGTATTACGGCTACCTGCTGCAGCAATCTTTTATACTCCCCATCTTTGCAGCGGATTCTGAAATCATAACGGGTTTTGTATTTGAGTACTTTTTCCGGAGACAGGTTTTTCCAAAACCCAGTAATGGTAGCTTCAAAATTCAGGTAAGTTTCCAAATCATCCGGATGGATAATATCTAAAAATTTTTCTAAAGTAAATTCTTCTGGCGTATAGCCCAAAAGCCCGGTAATGGATACGTTGGTGTATTCCATACGCATTTCGGGCGGACTAAAGATGAAGTAACAATAATCACCCACCTTAAAAAGATTGAGCATTTTTTTGTATATTTCTACTTCTACCTGAAGTTCTTCAGGTTTCTTGTGCTGTCCAATTTCTTTCCATATATCACCGGCTTTTTTAAGTACAAGTTTGTCCATTTTTAGTCGAATTTTATGCTTTTGTATAACTGCAAGTTACAAAAAGCCCAAATTTTTTCCCTGAAATTATTAAAAAAACCCTTTTTTAAAATCGTTACATACTCATTATCAGTAGCTTGTTTTTGTGTTAGAAACTATTAAATATTTCAAAGTGTGTTTATTTTCAAAATGTTTTAAGAAGTGCTATTCTGACCGAAAAATCGAACAGAAGGGATAATTGTATTTACGTGTTTTTATAATACATGATAAAAAAATATAACCTATTGAAGATCCAATTAATAAAATTTATCATCTTATTTCAGAACGGGGCAAATTCCATAAAAAAAGGCTTTCCAAATCAGGAAAGCCTTTTTATTATTCATTTTCGGCAACAAAACCGTTTAGGTAAAGAGTGGTAAAAGGTGGATTTGTATTGGCTGCAATAACAATCGAGTTCGTAATTTTTCCGGTTTGTTCTTTTTTAGTGATAAACCGTACTTCAATTTCTGCAAACTTGTTTTTTTCTATTAAAGAAAAAACTTTCTGAGCACGAAAAATAATCAAAAAATGTAGATATAAAAAAGGCTTTCCAAATTTGGAAAGCCTTTTTTATTATTTTTTTTCGTCTTCTTTTTTTGCAGCAGGCTGATCCTCTTTAGAAGCATTTTTAAATTCTTTAATACCGTTTCCTAATCCTTTCATTAGTTCCGGAATTTTTTTACCTCCAAACATTAATAAAATTACTGCAATGATAAGTATGATTTCGGTTGCACCAAATTTTGACATGATCTTTTATTTTATGCTTTCGCAAATTTGTAAATTTCACCACAAAGATAAATAGAAAATTTACACTATAATTTAATTTGAGGAATATTTATGATTAGAAATTATTTTTTATGAAATTCTATTCCCGGAGATTAATCAAAATACAATGTATGATGAGATTTTATAATCATTATATTTGTTGAAATAAATTCATATAATGTCAGGAAAGAAAGTAAAAAGAAAACTTCTCAAGAAAAGATTGTTCACAAAAAACCGTCTGGTGATTTTGAACGAAGATACTTTTGAAGAAATTTTCTCTTTGAAATTAACATTAATGAACGTTTTTGTTGTGGCAACTTTAGGAGCGGTCATTATTATTTTTATTACTACTTATATCATTGCTTTTACACCACTTCGTGAGTATATTCCCGGATATTCGTCTTCAAAACTTAAAAAGGAAGCAACCCAACTGGCTTTAAAATCAGATTCTTTAACGCTTGCTTTACAGCAAAATGAAGATTATATTGCCTCTATAAGAAAAATTTTAACCAACGATATCGATTATATCAAACAAAGCAAAGATTCTATCGGAGTTGGAAATTTGATCAATAATAATGATCTTAAAACGCAACCCTCAAAAGAAGAGCTTAAACTTCGGCAGGATGTAGATTCTGAAGACAAATACAACCTATTCGAAAAAGCCGAATCCAGAGTAAATCTCGTGCTTTTTGCCCCGGTAAAAGGACATATTACACAAAAATATAATGCCAGAGAAAAACACTTTGCCGTAGACATTGCCGTAGCAAACAATACTCCGGTTAAATCTATTTCTACAGGAACAGTAATATTTGCAGACTGGACACCAACAAACGGTTATATCGTGATTTTGCGTCATAGCGATGGATTTATGTCTGTTTACAAACATTGCGAAACAATCCAGGTTGCACAGGGAGAAATAGTAAGATCCGGACAGGTTATTGCAATTGCAGGAAATACAGGAACTCATTCTACGGGAGTACATCTGCATTTCGAATTATGGAAAGATGGTTATACTATTGATCCTTTACAATTTATTTCATTTG
>CAZSOC010000006.1:0-50187 GCA_964608415.1 uncultured Flavobacterium sp. | reverse complement strand
TGGGAATTAAAGCTTTTGCCGCTAAAATATTTGCAAAAACAGTTGTTTCAAAAACACAAAAGTGGGCTCAAAATCCGATTGAAACTCAACAAAAAACCTTTTTGAATTTAATCAAGAATGCTCAAAACACCCAGTTTGGAAAAGATCACCATTTTGACCAAATCCAAAATTACAAAGATTTTTCCCAAAATGTTCCCATAAGAGATTATGAAGAACTCAAACCATATATCGAAAGAATTATTGCAGGAGAAAGCGACATTTTATGGAAAGACAAACCGCTTTACCTTGCCAAAACTTCAGGAACTACTTCCGGGGCCAAATACATTCCACTCACTAAAGAATCGATTCCTTTTCATATACAGGCAGCACGTGATGCAATTTTACATTATGTGCATGAAACAGGAAAAGCCGGTTTTGTAGAAGGAAAAATGATTTTCTTACAGGGAAGTCCTGTTTTACAAGAAAAAAACGGAATTAAGCTCGGGCGATTATCAGGAATTGTAGCCCATTTTGTTCCTAAATATCTTCAGAAAAACAGAATGCCAAGCTGGAAAACCAACTGCATAGAAGACTGGGAAACAAAAGTAAATGCTATTGTTGAGGAAACGATCAATGAGAATATGTCGGTTATTTCCGGAATACCATCCTGGGTACAAATGTATTTTGAAAAGTTAAAAGAAAAATCAGGAAAGCCGGTTGGTGAAATTTTCAAAAACTTCAATCTGTTTATTTACGGAGGTGTAAATTTTGAACCTTATCGGGCAAAATTTGAAAATCTTATAGGAAGAAAAGTAGATTCAATAGAATTATTTCCTGCTTCCGAAGGATTTTTTGCCTATCAGGATTCTCAAAAAGAAAAAGGTATGCTGTTGCTGCTCAATTCCGGAATTTTTTATGAGTTTATTAAGGCCGGTGAGTTTTTTGATAAAAATCCCAAAAGACTTACCATTGGAGAAGTTGAGATCGGCGTAAATTACGTTTTGATCCTTTCGACCAATGCCGGGCTTTGGGGTTATAATATTGGCGATACAGTCCAATTTACTTCAGTACAACCATATCGTGTGATTGTTTCCGGCAGGATCAAACATTATATTTCGGCATTTGGAGAGCACGTTATTGGCACCGAAGTCGAAAAAGCCATACAAATTGCAATGAAAAACACGAATATTCGTATTAATGAATTTACTGTTGCTCCACAGATCAATCCCAAATCGGGCTTACCCTATCATGAATGGTTTATAGAATTTGAAAATGAACCTGAAAATATGGAAGAATTTGCTCTGAAAATCGATAATGCCATGCGTAAACAAAATGTGTATTACGACGATTTGATCGTTGGTAACGTGTTACGAACAGTTGTAATTTCCAAAGTAGAACAAAACGGTTTTCAGGAATATATGAAATCCATCGGAAAGCTCGGAGGACAAAACAAACTGCCAAGATTGAGTAATGATAGGAAAATTGTAGATCAACTGAGCGTCCTGCAAAATTTTTAAAATCCCGGAGGAATATTCAAAAAAATGAAAACGGTATTATTTTTATTTCTATTTACATTTTCACTTTCTGCACAAACTACAGGATTCGTAAAAGACAGCATTACGAAACAACCGGTTGCTTATGTAAGTATTTGGGTCGAAAATGAAAATATTGGTACAACCTCCGAAGAAAACGGATATTTTTCGATTGAAACCAACGATCAGAATAAAAACCTTAAATTTTCTGCTTTAGGATTTAAAACCAAAATTATAAAAGTTCGGGAAGCCAAAGAAGTTTTGCTTTCGGAAAGTTTTTTAGAACTGGAAGAAGTGGCAATTTTCAACAAAAAAGAAACTAAAAAAACAGAAATAGGAAACATTCGAAATGTAATTTCTGAAGCATTTGATAATGGTCCCAAAATGGATGCAAAGTTTTTTCCGTATGAAGAAAAATACAAAAATACCAAATGGATCGAAAGCGCGACTATTTTTACAGACAGCAGAGTAGAAGATGCGATTATAAAACTGCACGTTTTTGAAGTAGACGAAAATGGTTTTCCGGGAAAAGAATTATTAGGAAAAGATCATATTGTCCGACTTAAACGAGGTGTTTACAAACATACGGTAGATTTAAGCCCATATCATTTAATAATGCCAAAGAAAGGAGTTTTTGTAGCTTTCGAAAAATTATTTATTGAGAAAAACAGGATAGAAAGAACCGTTAAAGAACAGAATAATGCAACCGAGAAGAAGAAAATAATTTATTTTCCTTTGGTTTTATACAATATAGTCGAAAGAGATCATATTTTTAGTTTTTCCGGAGGAAAATGGCAAAAACTAACTCCCGAAGAAATCAACACGTACTCTTCGAACAAAAGAGTTTACGAACCATCGATTTCTTTGATTCTGAGTAATTAAAAATAGAAAATAAAAAGATTTTAAATGAAATCTTTACGTAGCTGATATAAATAACGGATTTTTGTCGTACACTCAAATAACAGGATATTTTAATAGTCAAAAATAAAAATCTTACATTTGCAGGTTAGAAATTACAATAAATGAAAGAAATTAAGAATATTACACGTTCAAGAGCTCAGGAATCGTCTGCAGCAATTGAAAAATTATACATTACCATGCGCCATTTGTTCAATAGAGGATTCTATAAGCCAATGGGCGTTTCGGGCGATACGTTAAGAGAAGCGTTACTTTCCCTAAGACCGGAAATATATGGTTCTATAGCAGGAGAAAAAGTTGAGCTAAATGGCTTGTTATATGTGATCGAGAGATTACCGGTAGGAATCGAAGAATGTCGTTTTATCAATTTAACTTCAGATGAAGGATATTCTAAATCGCATTTTAAGGCGATCGTTCCTCCAAAAAGAAAAAGAAATTGCTATAGGATTGATGACGAACAAATGAATGTTGAAATCACCAGAGGACGATCAGATATCTACGATATTTTGACACATCTGACTTTTATTTTTATCGAATCACATAAAATAAAAAATGCAGTTTTACTGGATGAAAACGGAGAAGTTACCCGTGATTGGCAAAAATTAGAAGAAGCTGCCAAACAAGGAAAAAAACTTTCTTTGATAGAAAAAGAAAAAGCAATATCTCATGTTTCAAGTATTTTAGGAAGAAGTTTTGCCGAAATACTAGATATATATGATGGTTTTGCTACTTCAGAAAAACCGGATCGTTTTCTGCACGTAATTTATTGGTTAGGAAAATTAGCTTTGGAAGAGGTTATTTTAAACCAGAAAAGAACCATTACGTTTAGCCCGATATTGAGAGAAAGATTAGGACATCACATTCATGGGGAAATTTGGGCAAACAACATCAAAGAAGTATTAAAAACAAATAACCTGATCGAAAGACCAATTCACATCATCAGTGCGAATATGCATAGTGTGATGAATTCGCTTTTCGCCACACATGTTTTGAAAACCAAGTTCAAAGACAAGGATGATTTTTACATTTTTGAAGAATTGAGTAAATCAGGAGCTCATGATGTAAGAGATAAAGTAGAAGAATTCGGGCTAAAACACGGAATGATTTCTTTACCGGATACATCAGGAACCAATATCGATGTACAAATTTTTGATACAGCAAAGATTGATTGGAAAAAATCAGCATTTCCTACTGCAAAAATAAATAAGCAGGCTCCGGTAATAATTGTAATGGATTATGCGTTTGGAGAACAGGCATACGAAACGATTGATGAGTTGTTAAAACCGTATCAGGATTCAAACAATTTAAAAGTTTTACTTAATGTGGAGTCGGTTTCTATTATGGGTAAAGCGGGAATTCTGGAAGGAGGAAAAGGCGATATTATGATTCCGTCAGCTCATATTAACGAAGGAACAGGGGATAATTATCCTTTTGAAAATGAATTGACCAAAGAAATGTTCGAAGGAAATGGTATTCCGGTTTATGCAGGACCAATGGTCTCGGTATTGGGAACCTCTCTGCAAAATAAGGATTTGTTGAAATTTTTTCATGAATCGACCTGGGGAGTTATTGGATTGGAAATGGAAGGAGCCTATTATCAAAAAGCGATACAATCTGCGTCAAAAATCAGAAAAAGTATCAATCCGGATGTAAAAGTAAGATATGCATATTATGCATCAGATAATCCGCTGGAAACAGGAAGTACACTGGCATCAGGAGGATTGGGAACAACAGGAGTAAAACCAACGTATCTGATTACGATAAAAATATTAGAACAAATTTTTAACATCAAAAATTAAAAACAAAAATGGATCAAACCCCAAAAAATGTTTCAGACGATCAGGAAATCGATTTAGGACAGATTTCAAGAAAAATAGGAAGGAAGTTCCAAAATCTGATTTTCAGCTGTATCCAGTTTTTTATTAAAAATGCAATTGTAATAATTTTATTAATTATTGTTGGAGCCGGTTTGGGTTATTCTTTAGATAAATCCGGAAAAACCTATGATCATCAAATAATTGTGAAACCTAATTTTCAAAGTACAGATTATTTGTATGGCAAAATCAATTTGATAAATGCAAAAATTAAAGAAAAAGATACTGTTTTCTTGAAAAGCATGGGATTGGAATACCCTGGAAAGATTTTTAAAATTAAAATAGAACCTGTTATTGACCCTTACTTATTCGTTAGATATGAGGAAAAAAACTTTGAGTTACTGAAATTGATCGCCGCAGACAGTGATATGACAAAGACATTAAAGGATAATGTAACAAGTAAAAATTATACGTATCATTTGATTTCGTTTACCACAAAAGAAAAAATCACCAATGAAAATACTATTAATCCTTTGCTTGAGGATTTTAGTAATAGTGATTATTTTAAAATTTTACAAAAACAAACCATTGAAAATCTAATAGCCAAAATTCAGGCAAACGATCAAACTTTAGCTCAGATAGATGCAATTTTGAACAGTTTTTCCAATACGACAAATACTAATATTAAGAATGATAAATTAATTTATTACAACGAAAATTCTCAATTAGATGATATTTTAAAAACGAAGTATGAATTAGTCTCAGAACAAGGAAACAGAAAAATAGAGATGTTAAATTATGATAAAATAATCAAAGACATCAGTATTATTTCGAATATAAAAAATACAACTCTTAATATATTGATATTACCGTGTTTACTTGTGTTTTTATATATTTCAATTGTATTTTTTATACGATTTTATAAAAGCCGAAAATTGAAATATAAAAATAGTCTGACTTAATTTCACTAATAATGAAAGGAATTATTTTAGCAGGCGGATCAGGAACAAGGTTACATCCATTAACATTGGCCGTTAGCAAACAATTGATGCCGATTTATGATAAACCGATGATTTATTATCCATTATCTACTTTGTTATGGTCCGGAATCAGAGAAATACTGATTATTTCGACTCCACACGATTTACCCTTATTCAGGCAGCTTTTAGGAGATGGATCAAAATTAGGCTGTCGTTTTGAATATGCAGTACAGGAACATCCAAACGGTTTGGCAGAAGCCTTTATAATAGGGAAAGAATTTATTGGTAAAGATAAGGTAGCTCTTATTTTAGGAGATAATATTTTTTATGGAACAGGTTTAGAAAATTTGCTCCAGTCCAACAATGATCCCGATGGCGGAATTATTTATGCTTATCATGTAAATGATCCGGAAAGATACGGAGTAGTAGATTTTGACGAAAAAGGAAAAGTACTTTCGATAGAAGAAAAACCATTACAGCCCAAATCAAACTATGCGGTTCCGGGAATTTATTTTTATGATAATGATGTAGTCGAAATAGCTGCAAATATCAAACCGAGTCTTCGCGGAGAAATTGAAATTACAGATGTAAATAAGGCATATTTAGAAAAAGAAAAACTTAAAGTGAGCATATTGGATCGTGGAACTGCCTGGTTCGATACAGGAACTTTTAACTCTTTGATGCAAGCTTCTCAATTTGTTCAGGTAATAGAAGAAAGACAAGGGCTGAAAATAGGTTCTATAGAAGAAGCAGCATATAATATGGGCTACATAGACGAAGATCAATTAAGAAAATTAGCCGAACCATTACTTAAAAGCGGTTACGGAAATCATTTGCTAAGTATTATATAATGAAAGTTTTAGAAACTAAGTTGAAAGGATGTTTTGTTATTGAACCGAATAAAATATATGATGAAAGAGGATATTTTATGGAAAGTTTCAACGAAAAGTGTTTTAATGAAGCTATTGATAGCCGGGTAAATTTTGTTCAGGATAATCAATCTTTTTCTACAAAAGGAGTTTTAAGAGGATTGCACTATCAAATTGGCACAAATGCACAGGCAAAATTGGTGAGAGTTTTATCGGGTGAAGTGTTGGATGTTGCCGTAGATATTCGTCCGGGATCTCCAACTTACGGACAATATATTTCAGAAGTTTTATCGGAAGAAAACAATAAGCAGTTGTTTGTTCCCAGAGGATTTGCACACGGATTTTTGGTGTTGAGCGAAACGGCTGTTTTTTTCTATAAATGTGATAATTTTTATAACAAAGAAGCCGAAAGAGGCATAATCTACAACGATAAAACCATTAATATTAACTGGCAGCTTCCTTCGGAAAATCTTATTATATCCGAAAAAGATATTATTTTACCAACATTTGAAAACGCTACAAAAATATGGTAGTTGCAGTAACCGGAGCGGCAGGACAATTAGGGCAATCTTTGCAGTTTATTGCAAAAAATTACCCCGAAATTACTTTTCATTTTCTTGGTTTGGAGGATTTGGACATTACAGAGATTAACGATGTAGACCGGGTTTTAACACATATCAAACCCCGATATTGTATCAATACAGCTGCTTATACAGCTGTAGACAAAGCAGAATCAGACATAGATCTTGCCACCAGAATAAATGTTGACGGATCTAAAAATCTGGCAGAAATCTGCAAAAAATTAGACATTGTTTTGCTTCATATTTCCACTGATTTTATTTTTGACGGAAATGCTTCAAAACCCTATACAGAAAAAGATATCCCAAATCCAACCGGAGTTTATGGGCAGACAAAACTAGATGGAGAAAAGGCCATTCAGGAAATCTGGGAAAAATATTTCATCATCAGGACTTCATGGGTTTATTCTCAGTTTGGGCATAATTTTATGAAAACCATGCTTAGATTGGCATCCGAAAGAGATACAATTTCTGTGGTTAATGATCAAATTGGTACACCAACCAATGCAGTTGATTTAGCCGAAGTTTTACTTGAGATAATCTGTCATTCCGAGCATAGTCGAGGGACAACTGACAATTTTGGTGTTTACAATTTCAGTAACGAAGGTCAATGCAGTTGGTTTGATTTTGCCAAAAAAACATTTGAAATCAACGATATAAATATAAATTTACTTCCAATACCTACATCCAGCTTTCCAACACCGGCAAAAAGACCTGCTTATAGTGTTTTGGATAAGAGTAAAATAAAAAAAGCTTTTAACCTTTCGATTAAAAGCTGGGAAACCAGTTTGGAGAAAATAAAATAATTACTTTTTCACTATTTTTTTAACCAAAGATTTATTTTTTGCGGTTAACTTCAAAATATATAACCCTTGTCGTATATCTCCCATATAAATTTTCTTACCTTGAAGCATACCTTGTTTGATTAATTTTCCATCTATTGAAAAGAGATCATAGGTTACTGTGGCATATTTATGGGTAATGTACACTTCATTTGAAACCGGATTAGGGTAAATATTGAATTGTAGAGAATCATTCTTGGGAACTTCCAGAAAAGTACTTCCTTTTACACTGAAATTATTAAACGTAACTCTGTCACCATTGTCTTGTGACATATCGGAGCCTCCAAAGCGCAAACGTACTTTAAAATCGGGATTGTTCCTGGATGTTTCAATAGCAGAAAAATGGGTTTCAAATAACTGATATTCATCGGTTAGAGTCAGAACAGGGTTGTTTAATCCATCATTGGTCCAGGAAGGTTCTCCTTCAGAAGTTGAGTAATCAACGATAATTGTATCAGCGGCATTTTCATTTTTAGCGGTAAACCCAAAAATGATGTCCTGATAACCAAGAGTTGAAAATTCAAAAATCATTTGGCTTTCTAAACCATTGTTTTGAAAAGGTTGTTTGATTTGGATTCCTTTCATGTTAGAATCATTGAAAGGAATATCATTGTTAGCTTCGGGTATATAATTGATATCGGTAGGACTGTTTCGGCGTTCCATAGAAGCTTTTCTCCAGTTGGGGTGCAAACTATGAAAAGGATATCCAGCCAAACAGGATTGGAATGAAAGAACTCCTGTAACAGGAATTTCAAAAGAAGAATTGATAGAGGTTAAAGGAGCATCGTTAGGAACGGAAGCATCGAAAACCCAAAAATAAATAGGAGCATCTTCAACGATTTCTTCGGATGGGACAAAATGTGCTGTTAACTGAATGTTTCCGTTTGGAGTGATTGTAATTTCTTCTTCCGGGCTAATAGAAGCTCCCGACCAATGACTAAACTCAAATCCGGGTTTAGCGATAGCTTTCAATGTTATAGGAATATTTTTAAAATAAATTCCATTCCAGGGATATGGATTTTCAGAAACTCCGGGAGTTGTAGGGTTAATGTCAATGGTATTGATTTTGATATAGCCATGAGCATCATCAGAAATATTTAAATCAACCGTTATGTTTTCTTCGATACTAAATTTTTCTCTAATATGGTTTCTTTGATAAAAAGCCCGCTCATTCGCAAATTGGATCATTACCTCAATGTTTGAGTTCCATTGTTCCATAGAACCAATAGAACTCCAGCGTTGTCCATGTTCCAAAATGTCATCTTCTATTCCGCTTTTCATTTCATTGATAATTGAAATTACTCTTTCAGGTAAGTAAGTTGTATTCATCAGATCGGCAAAACGGTTGATAAAATTATTTTTAAAACTATTGTTCTCAAGTAGTTTTCTCAAGATTAGAGTTGACCATTCAGGATTTGTAGCTTCATCACCGCCGGTAGATGTTGCAAATGCCAAAGTATTATGCTGGTAAGCTTCCGGTCCGCCATCGGCTCCAAAGCCAAAATCAGTATCTTTCAATACCCAACGCCATCTGCCATCCTGACCATAAGGAGCATCGGGTTCATAAGTAGCGGTTTTTTTCCTAAAAAATTCAATATTGTTATGAGGCCAATCGGTATTTCTGGCATAGATATTTGTAATAAAATAATCCGTAAAATTATCGGTATCCATTTGTGTTTTTACATAATTGTAATTGGAATAATTCTGCAAATTATTGTTTTCAATATAATTAAGCATATCGGCATAATGTTCATAATCACCTTCCTGAACTAAAAATCCGTTGTATTCCAAAAAGTCAAGCTCATCTTCTTCTATTCCATACACTCTTTCAAAGTAGTGCTTATCATAGCGTTCACGCATATTCAAAATCCCCCAATATTCTCCGTTTATAAACGTTATGGCGGGTTGATAGGACTGAATGTCTATTTTTAGATGACTAACGGTTTTTTGGATAAAAGCATCCCTAAAAAAGGTAGCGTAGGCATCATTTCCGGCGTTTCTCAAAATCAACCTTTTGTAACTATTGTAGTTCTGGTTATCAAAAAAAGGATAGTTAAAATTGCTTGCTCCGTATTCGCCTCTTGCATAAAGACGTAATGACTTTTGAGGATGAGTTCTTGTAAATCCACCATTTATCCGGATTCCGATATCCTGATTTAAGATTTCTTCTCCTTGCTTATAGAAACTAAAGTTTCCTTTTACTTCCCATTCGTCGCCACTTCTATTATAATTGGCATCCGGATTAATAACAGTTTCGTTTGGATTTTGCATCCTCCAGTTGTCAAAATCCGTTCCGGCAACGTGAATTCCGTTTTGGTATTCAAAAAACAAATCTTCATCCAGGGAAATAGACACAACGGGCAGGGAAAACCGGTCAATACCTTCATCGGTGATAAAATAATTTTTAGTTACTGTTTTACTTGGCATCGAACCGTTTTTTATCACTTTTGCCCGAACTACCGTTCCTTTGAATATAGGCTCATCAGGTATATAATAAGGGAAATAGTCAAAAGAAGTAGCAATAGACGATATTTTATTCGGGAGGTTACTTCGGTCTGAAACAGTGATTGGAGCAATATATTGGTAGGAAGTATAGCTTTCTTCTAAAAAAGCTCCGAAACTGTCTCCGGGATTGTAAGGATACTGATTCTTGTATTGGTAAGTAGTTCCACCTAAATTATTTTCATCAGGTTCGGAACCGTCCAGTGTGTAGATAATAGTTGCTCCTGAAACAGAGGTGGATAAATCTAAATCAAAAGGGTTTTCAAAGAACCCTGATTCTGCCGAAAAAACTGGCGGATCTAAAATTTCCGAATAGCCTTGTGTTGTGTTTGAAGTTCCCGGTGTTGGTTCGGGGAAAAGCACAAAACTCGAAGCTCCGTCGGTTTCCCTTCCATAAGAGAAATTTTGGGGAATAACAACCGCAGGAATCTGGTCAACAATAGTTCCTTCAGGATGTGTTAGTGTAATGGTTTCTCCACCGGCACCTATGGCAAAATTGGTGTGTAAAGGAAATTCCGGGTTAATTCTGTTTTTACTGGAACACCATATAAGCAAATGTTCATCCGGTTGGATGGAATAATCTGGAAAAACCCATTTAAAAAGATCGTCGTTATCTGTTAATCCGTAGCCTAAAAGGTTGATACTTTCGGTTCCGGAATTATAAAGTTCTATCCAATCTTCGTAACTGCCGTCATCGTCGGTAATTATGGTCGAGTTTGACGTTATAACTTCATTGATAACAAGACTTTGAGCTTTACAGAAGGTGGTGCTTAAAAATAGAAAAAATACAACTTTTCGTAATATTTCATTCATAGATACAAGGTTTAAAAGAATCTTAGTTTCTATGTGATGTGTTGAGAACGGACAGAAAAAGATTCAATATTTAGAATAAAAAAATAAAAGCGATAAATATACATATTTTTTAAAAAAGCTTATGAGCTAAAAGTTTTTCTATACTGAAACTAAAATTTATATTTTATTCGGATGAATTAATGAATAGAAATTCTTTGTAAACTTAAAATCACAAAGAACAAAATGAAATCCAAGAAAGTACATCTGATAAATATTCCCGGCTTTGAAAATCCAGCAATGGCTTACCCAAATAAACAAAAGATAACTAATAACGTTGGTAGTTATAATTTTAGCAACAAAGATCAATTTTGTAGTATTATTTTGCCAAAAAAATATTTGAAATTTATAAAAATTGAAATAGATTTACAGGTAATCTCAACAAGCAGTTATCTAACCTTACCAAAGGACCTGATTATCGTATTTTGGATAAGAGAACAAGATAAAAGAGATTTAAAGAATTAGGGAAAACGTTTAAATAAAGTTTAGTGGATATATCAGACTATTCTACAGAGTTAATTGAAAGAGAGGGAATTTTTTTTGCAAAAAAAGATAGCCAAATCTCGTATCCAGAAAAAGGGAATGATAATTTTTTTCAAATAGAGGACAATAGCTTTTGGTTTATTCATAGAAACAACTGTATTATCGAATCGGTAAAAAAATATAGCCATAGAAGTGTTTTCTTTGATATTGGAGGAGGAAATGGTTATATATCTAAGGGATTAGAAAATCATCAAATAGAAACAGTATTAGTGGAACCTGGTTTTGGTGGATGTTTGAATGCCAAGAAGAGAAATATAAAAACGATTGTATGTTCAACATTAGAAAATGCTTCATTCAAAAAAAATACAATTGAAGCAATTGGACTATTTGATGTAGTGGAGCATATTGAAAAGGACAATGAATTTTTGGCTTCTATACATTCATTCTTAAAAGAAGATGGACATGTTTATATAACTGTTCCTGCATTTAATTTTTTATGGTCAAATGAAGATACAGATGCAGGGCATTATCGCAGATATACGCTGAAGAGTCTTGAAGAGAAACTAATAGATAAAGGATTTACTATTGTTCAATCTACCTATATATTTTCTATTCTCCCTGTTGCTGTTTTTTTATTTAGGACCCTGCCAAGTAAACTAGGAATGAATAAAAATTCTGATAATATCAACAAACACGAAGAAGAACATTCTCAGAAGAAAGGTGTTTTTAGAGTTATCATGAGCAAAATATGGGAATGGGAATTACGTAAAATAAAAGCAGGAAAAAAAATCTGTGTTGGCGGCAGTTGTTTTGTAGTTGCCAAAAAAATAAAAAAAGTATCTTAAATGAATGCTAATCCTAAGATATCAATTGTTAGTCCAGTTTACAAAGCAGAAGCTTTTGTAGAGAAACTGGTTGCTGAAATCCAGAAAACAATGATAAAGATTAATGTCAGTTATGAAATAATTCTCGTGGATGACAGAAGTCCCGATGATTCTTGGTTGGCAATGAAAGCAATTTCGGCTAAAATACCAGAAGTAAAAAGTATTAGATTAAGTAGGAATTTCGGACAGCATCCGGCTATTATTGCAGGTCTGACCCAAGCTCAGGGTGAATGGATTGTTGTTATGGATTGCGATTTACAAGATCAGCCAAAAGAAATCGAGAAAATATATAAGAAAGCAATAAAGGGCTTTGATATTGTCTTGGCAAGAAGAACCAAGCGAAAAGATGGTTTCTTTAAAAAATTATCTTCTAAGATTTTTTCAAAAATTTACGGTTTTTTTACTGATACTAAATACGACAATGAGATTGCAAATTTTGGAATTTATAGTAGAAAAGTGATAGATTCTATACTCAAAATGTCAGATTACATTAAGTTTTTCCCCTTATTTGTACACTTCGTAGGCTATAATACTACATCAGTAGAAGTAGAGCACTCATCGAGAGATTCGGGAACAACCAGCTATAGTTTTATGAAGCTTTTAAGCTTGGCTTTTAATACTATAATTTCTTTTTCAAACAAACCCTTAAAGATATTTGTCAAATTCGGGCTTATAATTTCTGTTCTATCAGTATTTGTAGGTATTTATTATATAATTGAAGCTATTAATCATGAGATAGAAGTATTAGGGTTTACCTCCCTCATAGTTTCAATCTGGTTCTTGTCGGGGGTAATTATTACAACCATTGGAGTTACTGGAATATATATCGGAAAAATATTTGATCAAACTAAAAACCGTCCTGTTTTTATAATTGATGAAATTGTATGATAAAGAAGTTAGAATGGGATAGTGATTTCTTCGAAATTAAAATTGGAGAAATATTATATGATGAACAATTCGAAATAAAAGACGCAGCGGATTTTGATTTATTGTATGTAAAAAGTACAGAAGATTTTGAAATAGAAATACCGGATTTTAAAAAAGGATTTTCTGAAACAAAAGTAGTTTTTATAAAAGAGTTAAATCAAGTTAATGGACTACAAGACGATAGAATTTTAATTTTTGACGAACTTAAGCATAATCTGAATAATGTTCATGAATTGGCTTATGAAAGCGGTAAATTTAGCCGATTTAATTTAGATGTACATTTTAAAAAAGGCAAGTTCAAGGAAATGTATAAAAAATGGATTGAGAATTCCATAAATAAGACATTTGCCGATGAACTTTTGCTGTTTAATGAAGATGACCAAGCGATGGGTTTTGTGACCTACAAGATTAGTAAAGAAACAGCAACCATTGGTCTTATTGCCGTAAATTCTAATTTTCAGAGAAGAGGAATAGGTCAAAAATTACTAAACCATGTTGAAGATAAATTATTTAGAAAAGGCATAAAAAAGTTATTGATACCAACCCAGCAACTAAATAATCTGGCTTGTAATTTTTATGAAAAGCAAGGTTATAAAACATACAAGTTGACTTATATAAAACATTATTGGAGAAATGATACCATTTAACAAACCGTACCTTTCTGGTAAAGAAACATTATACATTGAAGATGCTGTAAAATCAGGAAAAATCTCTGGTAACGGAAAATATACAAAACTGTGCCAGAATTTTTTTGAAGAACAGTTCGACTTCAAGAAAAGTTTACTCACTACATCATGTACAGATGCACTCGAAATGGCCGCGATACTCATCGATATTCGACCAGGAGATGAGGTAATAATACCGTCTTATACCTTTGTTTCCACAGCGAATGCTTTTGTTTTAAGAGGCGCTAAAATTGTTTTTGCCGATAGCAAGAAAGATCATCCTAATATAGACGAAACCAAAATAGAATCTTTAATCACATCCAAGACCAAAGTTATAGTGCCAGTTCATTATGCCGGAATTGCCTGTGAAATGGATACAATAATGAATATTGCAAAGAAGTATAACCTATACGTAATTGAAGATGCTGCTCAGGCAATAGACAGTTATTATACAGGCAAAGACGGAGTCAAAAAAGCATTAGGGTCTATTGGTCATCTAGCGGCATTTTCATTTCATGAAACAAAAAACATAATTTCCGGCGAAGGTGGAATGCTGGTTATAAATGACGAACGGTTTATCAACAGAGCTGAAATCATCTGGGAAAAAGGAACTAACAGGTCTTCTTTTTTCAGAGGCGAGGTAGATAAGTATGGCTGGGTAGATATTGGAAGTTCTTTCTTACCATCAGAAATTATTGCTGCATTTCTTTGGGCACAACTTGAAAATCTTGAAAAAATTCAAACTAAAAGAAAGGAAATTTGGAATAATTACTATGAAAACCTTCAGGAATGGTCTATCAGAAATAATATACAATTGCCAATAATCCCTGAATATGCTTCTAATAATGGGCACATGTTTTATTTGACATGCCAAAGTCTTGGACAAAGAAGCAAAATCATACAGAAGCTTAAGGATAAAAACATTCTGGCGGTTTTTCATTACTTGAGTTTACATAAAAGTCCTTTTTATTCAGACAAGCACGATGGAAGGAGCTTGCCTGAAACCGATAGGTTTACAGATTGTTTAATAAGATTACCTCTATATTTTGAATTGGATACGCAAATTGTAATTAATCAAATTTTATTCTAATGGATATCAATACATTTCTTAATGACAAATTGAAGAAAGTGAACTTCAATTTTGTATTGCTAGGTATTCTTTTAGTAGCTGGCTTTTTAAGATTTTATCATTTAGAGTTTCAAGGAGCCTGGATAGATGAAATACACACCTTAAAGCAAGCGGATCCAGATTTAACATTCAAAGAATTTCATAAAGTTATAATGGAGCGAGAAGGAATACCTCATTTCTATTTTCTTATTGTTCGTTTTTTTGGAATAATTTTTACCCATTCTTTATTTTCTATTAGGCTTGTTTCTGTTTTGTGTGGAATATTGTCGGTTTATTTTATTTATCTCTTAGGAAAAGAACTTAAGGATAAAAACACAGGATATATTGCGGCTATTTTATTAACTATTCATCCATTTCATATAGAACATTCACAAGAAGGGAGATCTTATTTATTATTGGTTTTATTTATTATTATTGCTTTTTACAGGTTGATTTTGTTTTTCAAAAACGTCAATTTCAAAAACGCAATTCTTTTAGGTTTATTTTTAGGATTAATTACACATGCACACCCAATTGGGATTGTTAATATAATTAGTATTTATGTTATTATTGCAATCTATTTTTTCTTCATCAAATCTAAAAAGGAGAAAATCAATTTTTTTAAACTTTCTTTCTTGTCCGGAATAGTTACATTAATAGTATTCTATCCCGTATATCAAATTGTTTCAAAATTATCTCAAATTCAGTCATTTTGGGTTCAAGAACCGAGTTTTGATTATATAATGCACATATTAAGCACTTTATCAGGAAACAATATCGTTTTTTATTTAATTATAATTTCTTTATTTGTACTTTTGGGAGATGTTGTCTATAGAATAGCTAAAAATAAAAGTAACTTACAAGAAAACCAACCTCTAATTAATGTAATTATTGTTTTAGTGTGGATTATATTTACCATCACCTTTATGATAATAAAATCACAGGGAGGAACTTCATTAATGCTGAGCAGGTATTTGATTTCATTAATGCCGGTTTTTATGCTTACAATAGCCTTAGTGATTTCATTGATTAAAAAAAATTCAATTAGAGTTCTATTTACAGCTTTTTTCGTCGCAGTGTTTATGTATATAATTTTTATCGAAAAAAAATATTATTCAACTAGAACCAAAGCACAATTTGAAGAAATTACTCGTCAGGTAAAAGAATTAAATCCAGGTAATGAAATTGTGGTTTCAAGTTGGGGTTGGTTGTTGGGTTATTTTTTAGATAAGGATAAAATCGAAAAAAATGTGTACGAAAAAAAGCTAGATTTATATATTTACGATGTAAAAATAAACTCAGTAAATCAAGAGTCTTTTTGGTATATCGATGGTAATTCCAGACCTTTTGCAGTAGAACCGGAAATTCAGGCATTTATAGATGAAAATTATACAATAGATAAATCTATAGAATTATATGATACTTGGGCCAAACATTTTGTATCGAGAAAGGCTCCTGAAAAAGGAGTAGAAATAATAAAACTGAATAAATTCAGCAATTCACAATCTGATGGAGGAGGAGAGTTGATGTTTTTTGAAAATTCCAAATCAGAATATCCGCCTCTCAGATTGGCTCCCGGAACTTATGAGATTACGGTAAAAGGGAAAAGCTTGCCAGATGTAAAAATCGACGATGAAAATGCAAAAATTAATATTATTATTAACGGGACAATTGTAAAAAGGGTCGAATTATCTGAAAAAGAATTAAATGATTATGTGGTTGTTTTTCAGCATAATGAAGGAGATTTTGTTTTAGGTTTAGAGTTTATTAACGATCTGTCAAAAGACAACTTAGATAGGAATGTTCTAATCTCTAAGATAAAAATCAAAAAAGTTAATTGAAATTAAAAAAAATATATATTTGCAAAAAACCACACTAAAATGAAAAACAAAATTTTAATACTTTTATTTACTGTTTCAATCGCTTTATTTTCTTGTAAAAAGGAAAAAGTAATAAGTAGTGAAAACAATGATGAAAATGTTAAAAAATACTTTAGTGTAGAAGTAGACGCATTTGCCGGTAAAACAGATGATTTTTGTATGTATTTTTCTGAAGATGGCACATCTGTTTTTCAAGACATAAATGCAGTATGGAAAGGTATTAACGGAGGTAAATCAGAGAAAATAGAGTATGCTTTGTCTGAAGAAAAAATGCCAACACATATACGTTTGGATTTTGGGATGAAACAAGATCAGGATTCAGTAGTAGTAAAAAATGTCAGAGTAAATTTTTATGGAAATACCTTTGAATTTAGAGGTTCGGATTTCTTTAATTATTTCGTCAAAAACGATCAGTTTCTTACTAAAACAGATGTAGGAAGTGGAACATTAACGATCCTTCCTCAGAATGGAGTTTACAAAACACCTTATTACTATCCAACACAGTTAATGATAGATAAACTAAGGGAAATTACTTTAGAAAATTAATTTAAAAATATTTTGAAAAAAAAGCTATAAATTCATATTTATAGCTTTTTTGTTTTTATATTGAAATTTTTTAAGAAATTTAAAAATTAGCTCAGCGTTATTCTTCAATCGAAAGTATATTAATATTAAATTCATTCTATTTAAAGTGTTTCAATTGCTAAAAAAAGTTTTTTTTAATGAGCAATTCCGTAAAATTGGAATTTACGGATTTGGGCAATTTTTTAATTTGGCCGCTCCCTTTCTTGTTATACCGCATCTTATAGATGTATGTGGTACTTCAAATTTTGGTAAAAGTAGTGTGGCACTCGCCATTATGTTTTTTTTGATTGTTTTTATAGATTATGGATCTGATATTCTGGGAGTAAAAAACGTATCGATTAATAGAAACAATTTTTTAGAGATAAAAAAAATATTTTGCACAACATTTTTAGCCAGATTTCTAATACTAATTGTGGTACTTTCAGCCGGTTTTATAATTGTTCTTACAGTACCGTATTTTAAAGTTGATTATAAACTTTATATTTTCAGTTTTGCAATTTTGATCGGACATTTTTTAAACCCTATTTGGTTTTTTCAAGGTATAGAAAATTACAATTGGATTAGTTATCTGAATATCTTTTCAAAAGCCATTTATATCATTGCAGTATATTTTTTAATTAAACAAACAGATGATTTTATATTGATCAATTTGTTTATAGGAATAGGGATGATAGTCGCCTTTTCGTTTGGAATAATTAAAATAGTTAAGGATTATAAAGTTAAATGGGTTGATTTTTGTCTGAACGATACTATATTATTTTTAAAACGGGATTTTACATTTTGTATTTCTCAAATGTTTATTTCGATTAAGAATTATTTTCCTATTTTGTTTGTAAGTTATTTTGGTGGCTTTAATTCGGCGGCTTATTATAAAATAATTGAGCAAATTATTCTTCCGATTAGAACTTACTTACAGATATTCTTTCGATTTTTTTATCCGAAATTAAGTTATAAGATTCATAATAATCCAAAAGAAGGATTTCGGTTCTGGAAAATTATTAGTTTGTTTAATGCCGTATTAATTGCAGGATTACTTATCGTTATTTTCTTTTCGTCAGGAATTATTCTAAAATTTTTCAAGATCGATTTACAATTGATTCCGAAAGTAGAGCAGCTGTTAAAGTGGTTTTTATTATTTCCGGTTTTCTTTTTTATAAGTTTTATATTAGAGTTTCTATATTTAGTAATTGGAGAACGAAAACATTATATCAGGTATATAATATATAGTGTGGTTTTTTGTTTAATTACAATGTTTATTTTGGTTCAATATTTTGATATATATGGTATTTTGTCTGCTTTAGTTTTGTCTGAATTATTATTGGTAATATTGTATTTTATAAAACTGAAAAAACTATTTAAGAAAACTATTCATAATGAAGCTTAAATTTAATAAGGATTTACCCTATATAATATTGTTTGTTTTGTGTGTTGTCATTCCAACATTCAATAATTATGAATTGACCTTTTTTACCTGGTTTTTTGCAATGGTTATTACTTTAAGAAAAGTATATTCTTATGCAATCCTGAAATATGTGGCTTTATCGTCAGTAATCTTATTAACGGCATTTGTTTCAACCTTTTTTTTTGAATACAAATTATATAATATAATACGGGATATTACCTATCTGCTTAAACCAATATTGGGACTGCTTATTGGGTATCAGCTCTGTAGAAATATTAAAAATATTAATCCTTTCAGAATTATTGTTTATGCAGGATTAGTTTTGGCAATAATACATCTTGTAACGCTTTTTATATGCATATTTTTTATAAAGATAAAAACCATGCATGATTTAAGATATTATGCCGGATATTTCAGTGATTTTGAGGTATATGCAGTTATCATATTATTATTTGCATCCAAATTTGATCTTCAGATTTCAAAAGAAAAAAGAAATATCCTATTATTAATTATCGGATTTTCAAGTTTTATTTATTTAGCAAGAACAAATTTCATTCAATTTGCCTGTTTAAGCGTAGCAATGTTGGGATATTTAAGGATTACTAAAAAAAGTATTATAATAGTAACCTCATTTTTGACGATTTCAGCACTGATGTATTCTGCAGTATATTACAGTAATCCGAGGAGGAGTGCATCGGGTTTTGAAGCATTTTTGTACAAAGTTAAAATTGCCCCGTTTGAACCGTTTAAAACCAAAATAAATGAAGATGACTGGAAAGATTTTAACGACAATTATAGATCTTTTGAAAATATAATTACAGTTGAACAGGTTTCGAACGAAGGGATATGGGCTATTCTTTTTGGAAAAGGACTTGGTTCTACTATTGATTTAGGAAGAGAAATGTGGACCAATGACAATGAATATATAAGATATGTGCCGGCGTTACACAACTCATATATGACAATTTTCTTAAAATCGGGATTATTGGGAGTGGTATTAATGATCGTCTTTATCGCAATTATGCTCAAAAACAAAAAACATGAGGATACCATGATTACATCTATTAACTACCTCTTAGTAGGAACTGCGGTATTCTTAATATTATCAAATTGGGTTTTTATGGGACTTTATTTTAAAGTTGACAATAAATCTATTTTAATAGGATATTTAATCTGTTATAGAGAAATTTTGAGAAAAGAATATATTTTAAACAAATAGATTATAAACTTTCATAAACTTTTTTTATACCATTTACATAGCTAACGGACGAGAAATTTTCTATAACTCTTTCATACCCGTTTGCTCCCAATTCTTTAATTTTATTCGAATCAATAATTAGCCTTTCGAGTTTATTAGCTAATGCTAATGCATTTTTAGGTTCAAAAAGAAATCCTGTTTCTCCATCTACAATAATTTCCATTAATCCTCCAATATTGGCTCCAATCACAGGTTTTTTAGACAACATGGCTTCAGTAGCCACAAGACCAAATGATTCTGGTTCAGTAGAAGGAACAACAACAATATCAAGAGCATCGTATATCGGCCAAATAATTTCTTGGAAATCTAATATTGTAACTTTCGATTTTAAATTATAACGCTCAATTTTATCAATTAATTTCTGCAAGAAGTGTTCTTGGCCTTCTGGAGGAGAGCCAACGTAAATAAGATGGATGTTTTCATATTTCTTCGATAATAAGTTAAAGGCTTTCAATAATAATTGTTGCCCTTTTAACCGGCTAATTCTTCCAACTAAACCAATCATTATTTTTGGTTGAATAACATGAAATTGTTCTGCTCTGATTTTTAAAACACCATCTGCCGAAGCTACAGGATAAGTTCTTTGCTGACCATTATATACTATTTCTGCTTTATTTGAAATGTTTTTTTTGATTTTTTCAAATTGGTTAAACGAAGCTTTAGAATTAAAAATAATCTTAGTTGAAAAAAAGTAAACTATTTTAGGATATATTTTTGCCAGAAATCTGGGATGTTCAATTATTTCATGTACATGCCAAATGTGTTTTTTTCTAAGAAAAAAAGAATAGAAAGCACCAATAAATACTGATATTGCGTTTGAGTGAACCATATCAATTTTAGCTCCTTTTAATTCCTTTTTAATTTTATATATAGAATAAAATGTTTCAAAAGGGAGTTTCAAAAAAAACATCGGAGTTAAAATGCCTCTTTTAACCTTGATTACTGAGCTTTTTATTACTTTAATTCCCAGCTTTTCCAATCGTATTTTTAAAGGACCTTCTTCGTGTAAAACAACAATTGGAACATAATTTTCAGGAAAGTTCTCAAGTAATTCCAATAATGCTTTATCTGCGCCATATAATTCTGCAGATTGGTTAATTATTAAAACGTTTTTCATTGAAATAACCTATTGATTTTTTGCAGTGGCACTTCCAAAAAATTTATTTTTAGTTTTTACTAAAAAATTGTAATTTTTAGCTAATTGTTTTTTCAAAAAAGAAGCATCTTCTTTCGGAAACCAATCGGTTGTTCTGGGAGTTTCTATTAATCTTTCATGGATCTGATAGGCGTAAGTCGCTATGGAAGTTCGGTATCTTCCTTCGGGAAAATTAGTCATATCATATCCATGAAGCGTATAGGGTGCGCATTGTTGTATAATCATTCTATTAAAAGGAACTGCCAATTCAGCCTCTTCGTTAGTTCTAAGATCTTTTATTTTAAGATGACCTTTGTATTCTGGTTTCCAATCTTTATTTAGGTACAATAAAAGATTTAACTCTCTATACCAATTTTTGTTTAAAGGATGGTAATTAAAATCAAGGTGCATATCTAAGAAGCTGTTCTTTTTTCCTTGATGCAAACCTCCTCCAAAATTTTTTGGATCTACAAAAGTTTTCTTTGCTGTTATATAACTTAAAATTTTGTTGAACCTTTCAGAAGCCAAATCATCATATAATTCTTTCAATTCTGGACAAATTTCCTTATAATTGGATTTTTCAAACTTGTTATTTGCAAATGCATAATCTCTACTCTTATTATTCAATTCAGGGATATGGCTGTATGCACTTTCCAGTTTATCAATCTCACAAAAATTGTCTATAATTAAATGAGGGAATGGCTGAGCAGTAAGATATTGAATCCTTAGGTTATCTAAGTTTTTTTCTAAAAAATCGAAATTGATCATGATTATCAAATTTTGATCTCAAAATTACTAAATTTTACATTATGATTTGAGAATCTCTTTTTCAAAAAATTAAATTAAGTGTATGAATTTATAAAAAGAAATACAAGTTATCGATTTCCATAAAAATTGATTTTTAAAATGCTTGTTAATGTTTTTAACTTTTTTACATTTACCAATCCAATTAATGAGGATATAAAGCAAAATGAAAATAGCCATTTTAGGAACACGCGGAATACCCAATTATTACGGAGGTTTTGAGCAATTTGCCGAATTTTTTTCGGTATATTTAGTAGAAAAAGGACATGAAGTATATTGTTATAATTCGCATAATCACCCTTTTCAGGAAAAATCGTTCCATGGTGTAAATATTATTCATAAACACGATCCTGAGTATAAATTTGGCACTTTTGGTCAGTTTATCTATGACTATAATTGTATCATGGATTCCCGAAAAAGAAATTTTGACATTATTTTGCAATTAGGATATACCAGTAATTCTATTTGGTTTTTTCTTTTACCTAAAAAACCGTTTATTATTACCAATATGGACGGGGTCGAGTGGAAACGTTCTAAATATTCACGTCCGGTACAACAGTTTCTGAAATTTGCCGAAAGACTAGCCGCAATGAGCAGCGATTATTTGGTCGCGGATTCTTTGGGAATAAAAAAATTCCTTAAAGAAAGATATGGCAAAGAATCTACTTATATTGCCTATGGAGCACATCCTTTTTATGATCCCAACCAGGAAATACTCCGACAATACGAAGTTACAGAAAACCAATACGACATGGTTATGGCTCGATTTGAACCGGAAAATAATTTGGAAATGGTTTTGCAGGGAGTCGTATTCAATAAAAAAAGCCCAAGAACGATATTGGTAGTTGGAAACCATAATACAAAGTATGGAGAATACCTCAAGAACAAATTCAGAACGTATTCACACATTAGATTTGTCGGTGGAATTTATAACCTGGAGCATCTTAATAATCTCAGATATTTTTGTAATATCTATTTTCATGGACATTCTGTTGGCGGAACTAATCCTTCTTTGCTTGAAGCAATGGCTTCAAAAGCTTTGATCGCAGCTCATAATAATGATTTTAACCGGGGTGTACTGGGTGAAAATGCACAATATTTTTCTGCTTCAAATGAAGTGGCGGAAATTTTAAATAATTTTAAAAAAATTGATAACTTGCAAATGGTTCAAAATAATTTTGATGCAATTGTAAACGATTTTAACTGGAATAAAATTAATGGAAAATACCTCGAACTTTTTGAGCAGTGCATGGCAGGAAATTAAAGATCTTGGCAAGCTTAATCCTGCTTATTCTTTTCTTATTGTTTTATTACTTACCATTCCGTTAGGATATGCTGTAAGTAGCATTGCAACAGGTATTTTTACTTTGATTACGTTAATTACCTTCAAAAAAAACAATTTCAAATGGGAGAAAAGTATGATTCTTCCCATATTGTTTTATTTTCTTTTGGCATCAAGCATATTCTGGACAAATGATGTTCAGGCCACGACAAAAGCAATCTCAAAAGTTTTACCGCTGCTTGTTTTTCCGGTTTGTTTCATGATTTTGCCTAAAACAAATACACAGACCAAACAAACGATCATTAAATACTACAGCATAGGAATTGTATTTTTTGCCATATTTTATATTTTGAGATCGGCTTTCAAATTTATACAAACTCAGGATATAAGCGTATTTTTTTACCACGAACTGGTAACAGAAGATGTCAATGCTATTCACGTTTCTGTTTACGCGGCAGTTGCTTTTTTTTATTTTTTCAATAAAGAAAAAAAGACAATGTCGGATAAAATAGGGTTGATGATTTTAGCGATTTTTATTGTTTTGCTAAGTTCAAAAAATATTATACTGATTTTCTTTTTACTGATTTTGGTATACGAATTATTCTTTTTTAAAGTAACGCCCAAAATCAAACTGATTACATTTCTTTTATTGATTTCTCTTGGTTTTATAGTGGTTTATTCATCAAAAATCAGAGATAGATTTCAAATAGAATTTCAAAGCAATCAGAAAGAAGGAACGATCAACAAAAATTTTGCCGAAGGAACAGTTTATAATGTAAGTGTTTATCAGGCCTGGAACAAGGAAAAATTTCAACCCAATGAGTATTTTGCCGGTGCCGCTTTTAGAGTATATCAGTTGAGAATTTTTAAAGAAATGCTACAGGAAGATAATATCTTTTTTCAAGGTTACGGGCTCAACGCGACAGATTTTAAAATAGAACAAAAAGGAATTGAAAATAATGTCTTTTTGGGAAATGAAGAAAACGAAGGCTATCAAAAGAAAAATTTTCACAATCAATATGTTCAGACATTTGCAGAATGTGGAATTTTTGCATTGGTTCTCTTAGTAATGATTTTATTTTTAAGTTTAAAAAATGCTTTTAAAAACAAAGATTTTGTACATTTTTGTTTTGCAGTTCTTATGATAAGTCTATTTTTGACGGAGTCTTTTTTAGCAAGGCAAAGAGGGATAATATTTTTCACATTAATTTATTGTATTTATAATTCGGGCATTTCAAAGAATTTGATTTCAACATCTAAAACGGTATGAAAAGAGTATTAATAACGGGAGCTGCAGGATTTTTAGGGTCGCATTTGTGTGATCGTTTTATTGCAGAAGGATATTATGTAATCGGGATGGATAATCTGATCACGGGCGATATGAAAAATATTGAACATCTTTTTAAGCATAAAGACTTTGAGTTTTATCATCATGATGTTACAAAATTTGTTCATGTTCCGGGAGAATTAGACTATATACTACATTTTGCTTCGCCGGCAAGTCCGATAGATTATCTTAAAATACCTATTCAAACGCTAAAGGTGGGCTCTTTAGGCACTCATAATCTTTTAGGTTTGGCAAGAGTAAAAAAAGCCAGAATTTTGATAGCATCAACTTCTGAAGTATATGGAGATCCATTGGTACATCCCCAAACCGAAGATTATTATGGAAATGTAAATACTATTGGACCAAGAGGTGTTTATGACGAAGCAAAACGTTTTCAGGAATCGATCACGATGGCATATCATACTTTTCATAATGTAGAAACACGAATTGTCAGGATTTTTAATACTTACGGACCACGGATGCGTCTTAATGATGGCCGTGTTATTCCTGCATTTATTGGACAGGCATTGCGAGGAGAAGATTTGACCATTTTTGGAGACGGAATGCAAACCCGTTCGTTTTGTTATGTTTCGGATCAGGTGGAAGGAATTTTCAGGCTTCTGCATTCTGATTATCATTTGCCGGTAAATATTGGAAACCCCGACGAAATTACCATTAAAGATTTTGCAGAAGAAATTATAAAACTCACAGGAACCGATCAAAAAGTAGTTTACCATCCATTACCAGTAAATGATCCGATGCAAAGACAACCGGATACCACCAAAGCAAAAGAAATTTTGGGATGGGAGTCCAAAGTTTCCAGAGCAGAAGGAATGAAAATTACTTATGAATACTTTAAAACACTTTCCTCCGAAGAATTATTAAAAGAAGAACACAAAGATTTTTCGGGGTTTATACATTAGAATGGAAGTTAGGCAGACAGGAAGATATTCAAAATACATTAGACCATTTAGTATCATGCTCGATCTGGTGGTGCTGAATTTGTTTTGTCTGTATTTTTTCCGGGCATTAAACGTGGATATTACTCATTATGTTGTATATCAATCTGTTGCATGGATCGTTATTGCTTTTTTCGATAGATTTTATAATATCTACAGATTTTCAACTCCAATCGAAATTTTAACGAAAGTCTGTAAGCATACCGTTTTATTCCTGCTGATTGTTGTTGCTTTTTTTCCTTTTTATGAAGAAGCTGTTTTTAGTAAAAAAGCCATTTTTTGCTTTGTTCTTTCGAGTATGATTGTAATAGGTTTTTTAAAATTTCTGAAATTTTATTACCTTAAACAATATAGAATTTCAACAGGAAGTAATTTTAGAACCGTTGTAATTAGTGGATATACTCAACAAGCTCAACAGCTTCAGGAACTTTTTGAAGAGCGAACCGATTATGGATATCGATTTATGGGATATTTTTCAGACAAGAAAAATGCAGAAAACCTTGCAGGAACAATTTCCGATTTAAAACCATATGTTGTAGAAAATAATATTGATGAGATATATTGTTCTTTAAATGAGTTGACAAACCTTCAATTAAAAGAACTGATAGAATTTGCAGAAGACACTCGCAGAACAATTAAATTTATTCCGGATACAAAAGAAATTTTCACTAAAAATCTGAGAATCGATTATTACGAATTTTTCCCTGTTCTGTCTTTACGAAAAACAGTTTTACACGATCCGTTGATTCAGGCATTTAAACGTTCTTTTGATATTGTTTTTTCGTTATTTGTAATTATTTTTTTATTGTCATGGCTTACCCCGATTTTGGCAATATTGATCAAATTAGAATCCAAAGGACCAATATTTTTTAAACAGGGAAGACCCGGAATAGATGAAAAAGAATTTTTCTGTTTCAAATTCAGATCAATGAAAATGAACAAAACGACAGAAAAAGAAGCTTCTAAAAATGACCCGAGAGTTACAAAAATCGGAAAATTTATGAGGAAAACCAGCATAGATGAAATGCCGCAATTTCTCAATGTTTTGTTAGGAGATATGTCGGTTGTAGGACCAAGACCGCATCTTTGGTCACAAAACAAGGTGTACGGAAATAAAATTAAGAAATATATGTTTCGTCATTATGTAAAACCAGGAATCACAGGTCTTGCTCAAGTGAGAGGTTTTAGAGGAGAAATTGAAGCGGATGAAGATATGATCAATCGAATTAAGTATGATGTGTTTTATATCGAAAACTGGTCAATATTTCTTGATATCAAAATAATTATACTTACAGTAATCAATATCTTCAAAGGAGAAGAAAAAGCTTATTAATGGAAGCTTTAGTATCTATAATAACTCCGACTTTTAATTCTGAAAAATTCATTTCAGAGACTATAAAATCGGTTCAAAATCAAACCTATACTAATTGGGAAATGATTATTGTAGATGATGGATCTTCGGATAAAACAGTTGATATTGTAAGTGAACGGATAAAAACCGATAAGAGAATTAAATTATTTCAGTTAGAAAAAAACAGTGGCGCCGGAATCGCAAGGAACACGGCGTTATTAAAAGCAATAGGCAAGTATATTGCCTTTTTAGATGCAGATGATTTATGGAAACCTCAAAAATTAGAAAAACAAATTGATTTTCTAATTTCAAACCAATTACGTTTTACTTTTTCCTTTTATGAATGTATGGATGAAGAAGGAAACACTTTAAATAAATTGATTGAATCGCCTAAAGAATTAAGTTATCGCCAGTTATTTTATTGTAATTATGTGGGTAATCTTACAGGGATTTATGATGCAGACTATTTTGGCAAAATTCAAATTTCCTCTATTAGAAAAAGACAAGACTGGATGATGTGGCTTACTGTTTTAAAAAAAATAAGAACAGCGTGTCCGGTACCCGAAAGTTTAGCAATTTACCGCATTCGAAAAAATTCTATTTCGGCTTCTAAATTGGATTTAGTAAAGCATAATTTTAATGTTTACAGATTGTATCATAAATATAATTTTCTATTAGCTTCAGTTTATACGATTGGTTTTTTGTTCACACAGTTAATTATAAAACCAACATATGTAAAGAAAATTAAAGCATAGATTTAAACTGTTTTAATTTTCCTCTGTTGGTTCTTTCAAGAGTTTCTTTTCTTATAAAAAGAAAATTCAAACCGGATTCTAAATATAAAGCGATAGCTTGTTCAATTTTTTCTATTTGCGGTTGAGTAAGCTCTTTTTCACTTACATATTCCACTTCAAAAGAATCAATTTTGGTTTGTTTAATGATGAATTCTTTTACGTTTCCATCGTCTTCAATAATACTTTTAGTAACATAATAAAACGTCAATCCGGGCGATTTTTTTCCGCTTGGCAGGATCGCTATATCATTTGTCCGACCAATCAATTGTTTTAAAACAGGCTTCTTAGAGGTGCTTTTTTCATCCAAAATACCAATGTCTCCAATATCATATCGGATAAATGGGTGTGCTTTGTTGTATAATGAAGTAATTACAATTCTGCCTTCTTTTCCGTTCGGAACGGGTTGATTGTTTTCGTCTAAAACTTCTACAAATAACGTTTCGGCGTTTACCTGCCATTCACCATCAGGATTTTGAAAAGCGATTAGATCCAGTTCAGAAGCGCCATATTCGTTCACAACAGGAATTCCGAACTGTTGTTCCAAGAGCAATTGGTCTTCTTCAAAAAGCATTTCGGAAGTAACCATACAAACTTTTAAAGTTGGGCAAATATCTTTTAAAATAATATTTTTCTTCTTAAGAAATTTGGCAAACAAAACAATCGAACTTGTGTAACCATTGATATAATCAAATTTCGATTGTTGGAATTTTTTCAGTATTTTTTCTAAAACATTATCCGACAAATCAAAAATAGAAAAACGGTATCTGTTGCTTAAAAAATCCTTCAGACGTTCTTTTCTATAACTAATAAAATTTAATGGAATTCCGTAAAAACGAGCTTGATAAGAACGATTAAAATCGATTCCGAACCAGCCGAACTTATGAATTATAGAAGACCAGGTTAGTGCATGACAATATTTGTCTTTGGCAAAAATAAATGGATCGCCACTTGAACCGGAAGTTTTGTTGACAAATACTTTGTTTCCGGAATAACCGTTCGAAAGCCTTTCAGATAAAGGTTTTTGGAGATTTTTTTTAGTTAGAACCGGAAAATCACCCCATTTTTCCGGTAATTTTTCTCCAATGAGATTTTTGTAGAATTTATTATTTTCAAAATGGAACTCAACAATATTGCGTTTTCTTTGTTCAGTAAATTCAAAATAATTGTTTTCTTCAATATTTAAGATTTTTTCATATTCGATTGAAGCTGATTTTATGGGAAATCCGTTAATTTTTAGTGATAAATCAAATAGCTTCATAGAATTTTTACTTTGATATTTTCAAAAGTATCTGTATTCTTATACATTTCCAAAAAAACATTCATTTTTCGATTATAATTATCCCTCAAAACGACTTATTTTTGCAATTTAAACAAACACACAACTTATGAATATATTATTGCTGGGATCGGGAGGCAGAGAACATGCTATTGCGTGGAAATTATCTCAAAGTGTACAATGCGAAAATTTGTTTGTAGCTCCGGGAAATGCAGGAACTGCAGCGATTGCAAAAAACGTTGATATCTCTGTAACAGATTTTGAAAACATCAAAAAATTTGTTTTGGAGAACAAAATAAATATGGTAGTTGTAGGTCCGGAAGATCCTTTGGTTGCAGGAATTTACGATTATTTTGTTTCAGATAATGAGTTACAATATATTCCGGTGATCGGTCCTTCAAAAAAAGGGGCACAACTTGAGGGAAGCAAAGAGTTTGCTAAAGAATTTTTGGTAAGACATAATATTCCTACAGCAAGATATGAGAGTTTTACTGTCGAAAATTTATCAAAAGGATATGAGTTTTTAGAAACTTTACAACCGCCTTTTGTTCTTAAAGCAGATGGATTGGCTGCGGGAAAAGGGGTATTGATTATAGACAACTTATATGAAGCCAAACAAGAACTTACCAACATGTTGGTAAACCAAAAATTTGGACAGGCAAGTGCAAAAGTAGTTATCGAAGAATTTCTATCCGGTATCGAAATGAGCTGCTTTGTTTTGACAGATGGAAAATCATATAAAATTCTTCCTAATGCAAAAGATTATAAAAGAATTGGAGAAGGCGATTCGGGATTAAATACAGGAGGGATGGGCGCTGTTTCTCCGGTACCATTTGCAGATCAGAGATTATTGGATAAAATAGAGAACCGTATTGTAAAACCTACAATCGAAGGTTTTGTAAAAGACCAGATTATTTACAAAGGTTTTGTTTTTATTGGTTTGATGATTTCTAATGGAGAACCGTTGGTTATCGAATATAATGTAAGAATGGGTGATCCGGAAACCGAAGTAGTTATACCAAGAATTCAATCTGATCTGGTAGATCTGTTTGAAGCTGTAGCAAATGAAAATTTAGCATCTTCGGTTGTAGAGATCGATCCGAGAAGTGCCACAACAGTAATGCTGGTTTCTGGAGGTTATCCCGAAGATTACGAAAAAGGGAAAGTAATTTCAGGGATAAATATGGTTTCTGATTCTATTGTTTTTCATGCAGGCACAAAAATATCCGGGAATGATATTTTGAGTAATGGAGGCAGAGTTTTGGCAGTTACTTCTTATGGAAATGATTTTCAGGAAGCCATAAAAAAATCTTATCAAAATATAGCAAAACTAAACTTTGATAAGATGTATTTTAGAAAAGATATCGGGAACGATTTACTTTAAAAAAGAGTGAGCCGTTGTATCTTGATATTCGTCATTGTTCTCTTTGTGTAATTTCAGTTGCTTAATCCAATAAACAATTGCTACAGCACAAATAATCATAAAAATCCAATTAAGTAAATTGGCAGACCACCAACTGGTTAATTCTAATTCTCTCAAATAATCTAGTGGGAGAAATAAAAAATCAACGAACAAAGATTGTATTCCTTCAAAGAATGCTTTCATTTTATTTCGAGTATTATATTTACATTTACAAAAGTATAAAATATCCTTATGATTACAACTATTTTTAGCAAATCAAGACCATTTAATTATATTTTGATTACTGTGATGCTTGTGATATGTTTTATACTGTATCAGATAAAGGTGATCTCAAATGTAGATAGCTTATTGAAAACAGTTTACAGTTTGGGAATTTTATTGCTTTTGGTTGCGTCACTTTTTATTTCCAATTTTATTACAAAAAGAAATAATTTAAGTAAAGATAACTCTTATGTTTTTTTGTTTTTCTTTTGTTTTCTGATACTTTTTCCGACAACTCTCGGAAATTTCAAACTAATAGTTTCAAACTTTTTAATACTTCTTGCATTGAGGAGACTGATTTCGCTTCAATCGCTGGTTTCACCAAAAGAAAAGATTTTCGATGCTTCATTTTGGATTTTCATAGCAGCAATATTTCATTTTTGGAGTATATTATTTATCCTTTTGGTATTTGTATCGATAATTTTACATGTGGCAAGAGATTACCGCAACTGGATATTGCCTTATTTGGCGTTTTTCGCAGTAGCGGTACTTTTTATATTGAGTGTGCTATTAGTTGATCAGTCAATAGGGGAGAACCTAAAAAATGGAGCCAAGCTGAGTTTTGAATTTGATTATTTTACAAATCAATATCAAAATATTGCACTTTCGATTTTTTCGACAATAACCATTTTATTTTTGTTTGCACAAATTGCTTCGTTTTCTTCAAAACCTTTGATTTTGCTTAATTCATACAAGAAAATTATCATTGCATTTTTTATAGGAGTTATTATTTATATCATTACTCCCGAAAAAAGTAATAATGTTCTGATTTATACCTTTATGCCTTTAAGTATTATGGCTACCGGTTTTTTTGAAAACATAAAAATAAAATGGTATGGTGAGATTACCGCAATATTGGTTATAACATTAAGTTTTCTTTCTTTTTTTCTGCAATTATAATTTGTTACCGTATGCCAAATCTCCGGCATCGCCCAATCCCGGAACAATATAATTTTTCTCGTTGAGTTTTTCGTCTAAAGTAGCAACCCATAAGTGGCAATTGTCGGGTAAATGTTTCTCCAGATAAGAAATACCTTCCGGAACGGCAATAACAACCGCAATATGAATTTCTTTTGGAGTTCCTTTCTCCAGTAGTTTATTAAACACCGCAACCATCGATTGTCCGGTGGCAAGCATCGGGTCAATCAGCAGTAAATTTTTATTATTGATGTTAGGAACTGCTTGGTATTCAACTCTGATTTCAAAATCATCATCATTGTTGTGATGATAACGATAAGCCGAAACAAATCCGTTTTCTGCATCATCAAAATAATTTAAAAAACCAAGATGTAACGGTAATCCGGCTCTTAAAATGGAACACAAAACCAAATTGTCTTCAATTTGGGTTGTTTTTTTTATACCAAGAGGAGTTTGTATTTCGATATTTTTATAATGTAAATCTTTACTTAGTTCATAAGCCATTACTTCGCCGATACGTTCTATATTCCTGCGAAAACGCATGCTGTCGTTTTGAACATTTACGTTTCTGATTTGTCCCAAAAAATGATTGAGAATACTGTTTTCGTTTGATAAGTAATGAATTTGCATAGTTTTAATAGATAGTTTAGCGTTTAAAAGTATAAAAACTATATTTGTAAAAAAAATAAATCATGTTTGCAGAATTCGCCTACCCTATTTTTGAAAAGAGCATTAATGACTATCATGTTATTAACGATGTGTACCAAGCAACCATTAATCCTTATGAAAAAGGAACGATAGAATATTTGTTATACGCAAAAAACTGGGTCGATACCGTTCAATGGCATTATGAAGATATTATCCGTGATCCTAATATTGATCCTGTTGCCGCACTGGATTTAAAACGTAAAATCGACGCATCTAACCAGGTTCGTACCGATATGGTAGAATACATCGACAGTTATTTTTTGCAGAAATATAAGGATGTTACAGTAAAATCAGATGCAAAAATAAATACGGAAAGTCCCGCTTGGGCAATTGATCGTTTGTCTATTTTAGCATTGAAAATTTATCACATGGCAGAAGAAGCCAATCGTGCAGAAGCAACTCCGGAGCACAGAGCAAAATGCCAGGAAAAACTTAATGTTTTACTCGATCAGAAGAGTGATATGTTTACTTCTATTAGTGAACTTTTGACCGATATTGCAAATGGGGATAAGTATATGAAAGTATACAAACAAATGAAAATGTACAACGACGAAGATTTGAATCCGGTGTTGTATCAAAACAAAAAATAATTTCAGACAATATTTTGTCAGAAAAAATTAAACATATAGCCGTTATCCGACTCTCCGCAATGGGAGATGTTGCGATGACGGTTCCTGTTATCAGGGCTTTTATAAATCAAAATCCGGATGTAAAAATAACAATGGTTTCACGACCGTTTTTTAAACCTTTTTTTGACGGAATTCCAAATCTGGATTTTTTTGTTTTTGATGCTAAACAAAGACACAAAGGTTTTTTGGGGTTGATCCGATTGTTTAAGGACCTAAAAAAGTTCAACATTGATGCTTTTGCTGATTTGCATAATGTTTTACGTTCTAAAATTGTCCGGACACTTTTTGCCTTGAGCGGAAAAAAGGCAGCTTCGGTTGATAAAGGCAGAGCCGAAAAAAAGGCATTGACCCGGACCGAAAATAAAGTTTTCAAACCAGTTATTTCAATGTTTGAAAGACATGTTAAGGTTTTTGAAGAATTGGGTTTCAAAGTTGATTTGTCAAATCCTGTTTTTCCTTCCAAACAAAAATTAGATAAAGAGATTATTGATTTGGTTGGTGGAAAAAATCAAAACTGGATCGGGATCGCTCCTTTTGCACAATATGATTCTAAAGTTTATCCTCAGGATCTGATGCAAAAAACAATCGATTTGCTAGCAGAAAACACAAACAATAAAATTTTTCTTTTTGGCGGAGGAAGTAAAGAAATAGAAACCTTAAATCAACTGGCGGAAGAAAAGAAAAATGCAGTTGTAATTGCCGGAAAAATTAATTTTACCCAAGAACTACAGCTAATAAGCAATCTCGACATAATGCTTTCTATGGATTCCGGAAACGCTCATATTGCGGCAATGCTTGGCGTAAAAGTTATTACGCTTTGGGGAGCCACACATCCTTTTGCCGGATTTTTACCTTTTAATCAATCTTTTGAAACGGCTTTGGTTTCGGATAGAAACCAATTTCCAAAACTCCCGACATCGGTTTACGGAAATAAAAAAGTGGAGGGATATGAAGATGTCATGCGAACAATTAAACCCGAATACATAGTAGAAAAAATAAATTCCAACCTTGGTTAACCAAAATTGGAATTTGTGATTTTACAATACTTTTAACGGACTAGACGTCGTCATAATCTACATAAATTTCTGAAGAAGTCGGATGAGCCTGGCAGGTTAACACCAAACCTTGGGCAATTTCACCATCGGTTAAAATAGCATTTTTCTTCATTTCGGCAGATCCGGTTGTGATTCGTGCCAAACAACTGCTGCAAATTCCTCCCTGACAGGAATATGGAGCATCCAATCCTTGTTTTAGAGCTGCTTCCAGTAAGGTTTGTTTTTGCGACATTTCGAAAGTAGTTTCTTCATCATCTACCAAAACCGTAATTTTGGTATGACCTTCTAATGATTCGGTAATTTTGTTTTCGACAGAAGTTGTGGTAAACAATTCAAACTTTATATTCTTTTCAGGAACATTGCGTTCTTTTAAAACATCGTTTACGGTATTGATCATTTCTTCAGGACCGCACAAGTAGAATTTGTCAAACTCAAGAGTCTTGTATTTATTATTTAAAACAAAATTTACGGTGGATCTTTCGATTCTTCCAAAAAGCTCATTTTCTATTTTTGCCTGACTGTACACGAAATGTACAAAAAAACGTCCCACAAATTCTAATTGTAAATCATGAAGTTGTTGGTGAAAAATAGTTTCTTCAGGAGTTTTATTGCCATATACCAAAACAAAAGTGCTTTTGGGCTCGCCTTTTAAGACACTTTGAATGATAGAGAGAACAGGAGTGATTCCGCTTCCGGCAGCAAAGGCGGCATAATTTTTTTGACGATCGGTATTTGGCTCAAAGGTAAAGTTGCCTTCGGGGCTTCCTACTTCAATTAGATCGCCGTTTTTTAAATTAGTATTTGCCAGCTGCGAAAATGTACCGCTTTTTACGGCTTTTACAGCAATTCGTAAATCACCGCTTTGAGGTGCTGAACAAATAGAATAAGCACGACGAATTTCTTCTCCGTCAAGGGTTAATTTCAGAGTAACGTATTGTCCTGCAATAAAAGTATAATTAGGTTTTAACTCATCAGGAATAGTAAAAAGAATAGAAACCGCACCTGGAGTTTCACGTTTCACTTCTTTAATACTTAATTTATAAAATAACGACATTGATTGTTTTTTTGCAAAGATACTAAATGAAAAAGGTTTCTAAAAATGATAATTATCAGGTTAATATACCTAAAAGTGTTATGCATAAGAAAATTATGTATATTTGTACTTAACAATTCTTGAAAAATGAAAAATTCTCAATTGTATAAAGGAAGTCTCAATACCATTATTATGAAACTTTTGGAAGAGAACGGTCGGATGTATGGTTACGAAATTACCCAAAAGGTTAAGGAAATTACCCAAGGCGAATTGCAGATTACCGAAGGGGCATTGTATCCGGCTTTGCATAAGCTGGAAGCCGAAGGTTTGCTTGATGTTGAGGTTGAAAAAGTAGATAATCGCTTAAGAAAATATTATAAACTTACCGAAAAAGGAACCGCTGAAACCGTAAACCGATTGGCAGAACTGGAAGAGTTTATACGAAATATGCAGAATATTGTAAACCCGAAATTTGCTTGATGATGAAGCTAACAAAAGAAAATATAGATTTTATAGATAATTATTTGAAGAGAAAAGAAGTCAGGTATTATGATTACAGAATTGAATTGTTAGACCATATTGCTTCTTCAATGGAAAAAAACAGAGAAGAAGAAACAGATTTTCATAACGCATTTTTAAAAGCAATTGCAGAAAATCAAGATCTGATTTTGTCTAAAACAAAAAATTCTTTGCAATTGTTCAAAACTACTTTTGCGAATTACTTTGCATCAATATGGAAATATTCAAGTTTGTGGATTTTGATGATTTCAATAGGTCTGGCTTTATTATTAATACAGGAGCTGGAAGGAATGAATAGTATTAAATTTATTATTCAGTTTAATTTTGCAGCGATCATTACAGTTTTAGGATTTCAATTAATTTGTTTTGGAGGATATCGGCTAATTTCTAAGAATGAATATTTGTTTTACGTGTTATCCATTATTCATTTGCTGTTTATTTTAATACCTGTAATCGATGAGTCTTTGTTTGCTAACTTTAATACGTCAACTGTATTCAAAATTTATTTATCAGGTTATTTGTTTTTAGAAATATTGTTATTAAAGTCGATCGTTTTAACTGTAGTAAAATCTAAAAAAATCTATGGAAAAATTAAACTTAACTAGTCAACAAATTGATAGGTTGTATCAGTTTACCCGTCAGCATTTTGTAGAACATTATGATTTACAGACAGAATTAGTAGATCATCTGGCAAACGGTATCGAAGCACAATGGCAAGAAAATCCAAAATCTTCTTTTGAAGAGGCATTACAAAAAGAGTTTAAAAAATTTGGAGTTTTCGGGTTTTCGGATGTTGTAGAAAAAAGACAGTGGGAATTATCAAAAAAATACTACAAATTGATAGGAAAACAAATGTTGTCGTTTTTTACAGTTCCAAAAATATTGCTTACTATTTTTATGATTACAGGGTTTTATTATCTGATGTTGTTTTCTGCTTACAGCGAAATTATTTTTGTGGCTGCAGTTGTTTTATTAGTAACTTTCATTATTTTCATCAATATAAAAGTTAATCGGATTCGTAAAGAACAATTCCGGTTAACTGAAAAAAAATGGGTTTATCTCGACATTATATTTTCATTAGGAAACGGAGGTTTTTCCTTTTTGGCTTTTCCTATTTATTTTTTGAATTTTAGAAGTAGTATTTCAGATTTTGACGAATTGAATAGCGTTTATTTGGTAATAATTAGCTTTCTTTATACTCTTTATATTATATATTGTTATGTTGTAGGAATTTATATTCCGAAAAATGCAAAAAGATATTTAAAAGAAGTGTATCCTGAATATAAAATTCAAAAAACGGGACAAAAACAACTTTAATATAATTTTAAAACAACAACAGTTTTTTCTAACAAAAATAAGCTCTTGGATTTGAAAATGTTGCTATTTACAATAAAAATTTTAGTATTAAATAGTTTTCAAGCATGAGAAATTTATAAATTAGCCGAACTATTAATTTATAAATATATTTATGATGAAAAAACTATTTTTCTATCAGAATATGTTAAAAAGAATCTTGAAATCAAATAATACGACTTTGATTTTTATTTTCTGTTTTAGCATATTCGGGTATTTAAATCTACATGCTCAGGCTGCCGATTATACCTTTAGCGAAGAGATCGGCATTTATGAAGAAACAAGCAGTGATGCTGAAACAGTACCTAATCTATATGCCGATACGGCAATAAGTCCGGGTTTATTGGAAATAGGATTTGACTTTGTGTATGAAGGAATTACTTACACTCAGTTTAAGATGGATTCTAATGGATTAATAAGTTTTAATCCTGCAGCAACATCATTGACAACAAACAATTTAAGTTCACCAAACCCAAATTCGAGACCTATTATTGCCCCATTGTGGGATGATTTGGACGGAAGAGCAACCGGTGGATCTGTGGCTGCTTATGAAGTTACTGGCGATGCTCCAAACAGAGTATTGACTGTAGAGTGGCGTAATTGGGAATGGAATTACGGAAGCACTGATCCGGTTATGAGTTTTCAGGTAAAATTGTATGAAACTACAAATGTTATTGAATTTGTTTACAGACAGGAAGCGGGAAGTATAAATTCGGGAAGTAGTGGTGCATCTATTGGTATTGGAAGTGCTACGGGAAGCGGCGCAGGGAGTTTTCTAAACATTATGAGTTTAAGTGATTTCTCTATTAGTAGTACAGAAGCTAAACTTGATATTAATACTAAACCCCAGACAGGACAGATTTTTAGATTTACACCATCTACCTGTCCATCACCGGTATTACCTGTTTTTGAAAACATCACTTCAGATTCTGCAGATGTTTCATGGACAAGTGACGGAGCTATTTTTGAGATCCAATATGCAGATTATGAGTTTAATCCAAATAATGACGAAGGAATTTTAATTACCAATATTAATTCAACCTCATATCAATTTACGATGTTACCATCGGGAACAACTCATTATCTATATTTAAGACAAGACTGCGGAAGCGGAGAATATAGTAATTGGTCAGGGCCATATTCTTTTTTTACAAATTTAGAAATTGCTCAAATACCTTTTGAAGAAGGCTTTGAAAATCCGTCAGGTTGGTTTTTAAATAATGGAGCACAAGCCAACAAATGGTATATAGGTTCGACAGATGATGCGTCTGTAGAAGATGCATTGTACATTTCCGGAGATAACGGAACTAATAATACTTATGTGAATACATTAAGTACTGTACATGCTTTCAAAGATTTTGAAATTCCTTCGGATGCAGAAAATATCGATATTGCATTCGATTGGAAAACAATGGGAGAAACCGGGAGTACGGGCATTCAATATGATTATATAACAGTCTGGTTAGTTCCAGTAGATTATAACATTACAGCAGGAATACAAATTACGGCAGGAGAAAACCGTATTCAGATTGGACCTAGACTGAATAATAATACATCCTTTAATTCAGCTGGAAATGTTGTAAATGTCGAAAATTACCAAGGAGATATTGCTCGATTGGTTTTTGAATGGAAAAATGACGCAAGCACATCGAACCCACCTGCAGGTGTAATTGATAACCTGTCTATAAGCATTACTACTTGTTCGCCTGTAACAGGAAGCATTGTAGTATCAAATGAAGATGATACTTCTGCAGAAATCAGCTGGGAAAGCGATGGTGTAGATTTTGATATTACTTACGGACCATCAGGTACTCCTATTGAAGAGTGGCCCTTATTAGAAAATGTTGCAAGCGGAATATTAATTACAGAATTATTTCCAACTACAAATTATCAGGTTTATGTAAGACAAAATTGCGGAGATGGTGATGTAAGTATTTGGTCTTCTGTTGGAACTTTTAAAACAACACAAACTCTTGCAGAAATGCCTTATTTGGAAGGTTTTGAAGAAGATAATCACAGCTGGGAATTTGTCAACGGATCTCAAGCCAACAAATGGTATGTGGGAAATGCAGTAAACAATGGAGGAGAAAGAGCAATGTATATTTCTAATGATAATGGTCAGACTAATACTTATACAGTAAATGGAGCACAAGTGTCTCACGCTTTTAGAGATATAGAATTACCGTTTGGCACAACGTCTTTGGATATTGCTTTCGACTGGAGAGCCGTTGGAGAAGGTAGCGGTGTAAATTATTATGACTATATCACAGTTTGGATAGTGCCACAAACGTTTATTCCTCTTGCCGGAATCCAAATTTCAGCTGGAACGGGTAGAATTCAAGTTTCTCCCAGATTATTATCTAATCCGGATTTTACAACTCAAAACTATGTTGTAGATGTATCAGAGCTAGATTATGATATCTTTAGATTGGTATTTGAATGGAGAAATGATTTTGGAACCGGAACACAACCTCCCGGAGCTATAGATAATGTAAGTGTAAGTGTAACAAGTTGTCTTCCTCCTACAGAATTTACATTATCAGAAGTAGACCATAATTCAATTCTATTAGAGTGGACAAGTAATAACGGTACTTCGGAAATAATGTGGGGAGAAGCCGGATTTACATTAGAAGTAGACCAATTAGGAAATGATGTAAACGCAACATCACCATTTACTGTTACAGGTTTAGATCCAAGTACAGAATATCAAATATATGTAAGAGATGTTTGTGGAGATGATGATAATAGTATTTGGGTTGGTCCAATCACTGTTTATACCGGTCAGGTACCTGCTACCCTTCCTTATTCTGAGGATTTTGAAAGTGGAAATCATCAATTTACACTTAAAAATGGTAATCAAACTAACAAGTGGGTAGTAGACACTGCTGCTCATGATGGAGCAGAAAACGCGTTGTATATTTCAGATGATGATGGAGTTACGAATGCTTATTCACATACTTTATCAGTGGTACATGCATACAGGGATATAGAAATTTCGGGAGATGTTGTAGATGTAGACTTTTCATTTGATTGGAAAGCAGCAGGAGAAACTTGTTGTGATTATATTAGAGTATGGTTAGCACCTGTAACGTTTACACCAACAACAGGGACATTAATTGCAGCGGCTAATGATCCTGCTTTAGTTCAAATACAAGGAAATTATAATAATACCACCACATTTACCACATTTTCTGATGTGATAAACGTTGAAAATTTTGCAGGACAAACCATGAGGTTAATTTTCGAGTGGAGAAATGACGGAGGCACAGGAACTCAAAATCCTGCAGGGGCAATTGATAATATTGCAATAAGTATTACAACTTGTAGTCCTGTAACAAACTTGAGTACAAGCAATGCAACCGAAAGTTCTGCTGAATTAAACTGGGAAAGTGACGGAACTTTATTTGATATTGAATGGGGAGAAGTCGGATTTCTTGTAGACAGCGGAGAAGGAACTACTATCTCTGAGGTTTCCGGATTATCCTATGATCTTCAAAATTTAGATCCTGATAGCGCATATGAGTTTTATGTTCGTCAGGTTTGTACAAATGATAGCAGTATCTGGACAGGACCTTACAGATTTTATACAGGACACTGTATCCCTACCGGTTCTACAGTTAGATACATCACTAATTTTACAACTACCGGAGCATATCAAAATATCAATAATACAACGGCAGACAGTCCAAATGGTTATGGAAACTATACTTCTTTCGTTTGTGCTCAGTCTGCGGGAGAATCTATTTCAATTTCTATCACTCCTACTACGAGTACACATTATTTCTATGTATGGGTAGATTGGAATAATGATTTTGATTTTAATGATGAAGGAGAAACAATGGTTGCAACAACAACTTACGCTGCAAATTATAACGGAACAATTACAATTCCTGAAGACCAACCTGTTGGATCTTATAAAATGAGAATTGCAAACAGTTGGTCTGGAGTAATTACTTCCTGTGGTCCGGCTGCAAATGGTGAGTATGAAGATTATACTTTGCAGGTTGTCGAAACTCCAACATGTCCTCTACCTACAGATTTAAGCGCAACAATAACATCTTATACTACAGCTGATCTAAATTGGAGCGGAGAAGGAAGTTTGTACGATGTAATGTGGGGATTGAAAGGGTTTTTACCGGAAGAAGGTACTATTGAAACAGAAATTGATACTAATTCTTTTTCTTTAGTAGAATTAACAGCGCAAACAGCCTATCAATATTATGTTCGTTTAGATTGTGGTGAAGACGATTTGAGCTACTGGGCAGGACCATACGATTTTTTTACAGGATATTGTATTCCGGGAATACCGACCAGTGGAACAACAAGTTATGTAATAAACGGAGTTTCTACTACAGGAGGTTATACCAATATTGCTAACACAGCCAATGGTATTTCTGCAGGTAATTATGGTAATTTTTCTAATTTGTCGGTAACACAATCTCCAGGGGAAGTAATAACTTACAATGTTACTGTTCCCGGTTATACAAATTTAGAAATCTGGGTAGATTTAAACCATGATTTTGTTTTTGACGAAACAGAATTAATAGCAAATCATACCTATGCTACAACAACCACAACATTTACTGGTGATATTACATTACTGGAAGATATGCCGTTAGGAGATTACAGAATCAGAGTACGTTCACGTTATTATACATTTACCACACCAAGTCCGTGCGGAACTTATAATTATGGAGAAACAGAGGATTATACATTATCTGTTGTAATGCCTCCTGTTTGTATGAATCCTACAAATTTAGGAGTTTCTGATACTACAATTAATTCAACGATTCTTAATTGGGAAAGCGATGGAGGTTTATTTGAAGTATCGTGGGGAGTGGCCGGATTTAATGTCGCTGATGGGAATTTAATTCTGGAAATTACCGAAACTTCTGTGGAAGTTACAGATATGCCAAGTGAAAATTACCAATTTTATGTAAGACAGAATTGTGGAGTGGATGGATATAGTTTCTGGTCCGGACCATTTACTTTCAGAATAGGGTATTGTGCCCCTGTATCATCAAATACCGGTGATTACATATCTAATTTTACAACGACAGATGCAATAGAGAATATCAATCATTCTTTGACTTCTATTCCTGGAGGTAACGGATATGCCAATTATACAAGTATGGTTATTGAGCAGGAAGCAGGCGAAACGGTTAGCTTTACAACTACTTATGTAGGAGGTGCCAATAGAATTTTGATATGGGTAGATTGGAATAATGATGGAAGTTTCTCTGCAGATGAACAAGAGTTTAACCAAACATTTTCCTCAGCTACCAATCAGGGATCGTTTGTAATACCAGACGGTACACCTGAAGGAAATTATACTTTAAGATTGCGTTCCAGATTTAATACTTCAGATATAAATGCTTGTGAAGATATTACATTTGGTGATGCAAGAGATTATACTTTAAGTGTAATAAATTCTATGTCTGTAGAAAATCCAATTGCATATTCTTTAAAATATTATCCGAATCCTGTGAAAAATATTTTGAACTTATCTAACGATAAAGAAATTTCAGAAGTTCAAGTTTACAATATGTTAGGACAAAAAGTAATGTCGAGAACAATAAATGCTGTAAATGGTCAATTAGATTTAGCACATTTGGCCTCAGGAAATTATATTTTGAAAGTGGATATTGATGGGATTTCAAAAACCATTAAAATTATTAAGGAATAAAACACTTAATTATAATTAATAAATCGCCTAAGAAGAAATTCTTAGGCGATTTTGTTTTTAAATGTAACAAAAAATTAATAATTAATACTTATAGAAAACATCAAAAACAAATTACTATGGTCAAAAAATTTATGTATCTTGAATGGAAATCTTTTTGTAGATCGGCATCATTTGGGACCAATTTAGCCTTAAAAATTATTATCGGTATAGTTGCTTTTTTCTATGCGATTATGTTTTTATTTATGGGAGTTGGAGCCTATTATGGATTAGAGGAAGCAGGATTGGAACCTTTGGTTGAAATAAATAGATATATTGTTTATTATTTCCTGTTGGATTTAACTATAAAATTGATATTTCAAAAAATCCCGGTCCTTAATATCAGACCATTACTTAATTTACCTATTACAAGAAAAACTATAGTTTCTTATTCGATTGGTAAAACCATGCTGTCCTTTTTTAATTTGGTACATATATTCTTTTTTGTTCCATTTACAATTGTGTTATTGATAGAAGGATTTAACCCTTTGGTTGTTTTGTTGTGGCATCTTACGATGTTTTCTTTTATTTACATCAACAATTTTCTCAATATTCTTTTGTCCAACAAAGACAATTTGTTTTATCTCTTTATGGGAATATTGGCAGTTTTAGGATACCTGCATTACCAGGAAATTTTTAATATTACAGAGTATACAATACTTTTCTTTCAGGGAATTGTAGAAAAACCATATTTAGCACTTCTTCCGGTTTTGGCATTAGTCTGGATTATTACTTTAACCTACAAATACCTAAAATCTAATTTATATCTCGATACCGGATTATCTGTAAAACACCAGATTGCAGATACACAAAACTTAACTTGGTTGGATCAATATGGTAAACTGGGAACTTTCCTTAAAAACGATATCCGATTGATCAAAAGAAATAAACGATCTAAGACAACCGTGATGATGAGCTGTATGTTTATATTCTATGGATTGTTGTTTTTTACAAACGCCATAGAAGTTTATAATTCGCCAATGTGGCACATGTTTGCCGGTATTTTTGTAACAGGAGGATTTCTGTTTACATTTGGTCAGTTTGTACCATCCTGGGACAGTGCTTATTATCCGCTCATGATGACACAAAATATTTCATACAAAGAATATTTAGCATCCAAGTGGTGGCTTATTGTAATTGCTACGGTAGTGTCAACGATATTATCTTCTTTCTATTTGTATTTTGGACTTCAAATATATTTAATCATTTTAGCTTCTGCGGTTTACAATATTGGAGTTAATTCGCATCTGGTTTTATTGGGAGGGGCTTATGTAAAAACACCTATAGACCTCAATACTACAAAAGGTGCATTTGGAGACAAAAAAGCATTTAATATAAAAACATTACTTATCTCAATTCCTAAAATGGTTATTCCGATGATTTTATATTCAATAGGATATTACATTTTTACGCCGGAAACAGGAGTTCTTTTTGTTGCAGTTGCGGGAATTCTGGGGTATATTTTGAGAAATAAAGTTTTTGAAAAAATAGAAAAAGTCTATAAAACAGAAAAATATTCAACTATTTTGGCTTACAAACAAAAAAATTAAAAAAAAACATAAAACACAATATCATGATTCAAGTTAATAATTTATCAAAACAATATAGCGGAACAACCGTACTCAAAATAGATAATTTAGAAATAAAAAAGGGCGAAAGTTTTGGTTTAGTAGGTAATAATGGAGCGGGAAAGACAACATTTTTTAGCTTACTGCTGGATCTTATTCAGCCTTCATCGGGAAGTATTTCCAACAACGATGTAGTGGTAAATCAAAGTGAGGCATGGAAAAACTTTACAGCATCATTCCTCGACGAAAGCTTTCTTATCGGGTATCTTACACCGGAAGAATATTTTTATTTCATTGGAGATTTACGCGGTCAGAACAAAGCAGAAGTAGATGCAATTTTGGCAAAACACGAAGAGTTTTTTAATGGAGAAATCCTCAACAGCAAAAAATACATTCGTGATTTTTCCAAAGGAAATCAGAAAAAAGTAGGAATTATCGGAACGCTTATAGGAAATCCAGAAGTAATTATTTTGGATGAACCTTTTGCCAACCTCGACCCCACAACACAATTTCGTTTGAAAAAAATCATCAAGGCTCTGACAGATAATCCGGATGTTACCGTTTTGGTATCAAGCCACGATTTGCTTCACACTGTTGAGGTTTCTAACAGGATTGTGGCTTTACACAAAGGCGAAGTGGTAAAGGATATTCAGACCTCGGCAGAAACATTAAAAGAACTGGAAGCGTTTTTTGCGATATAAACTGATAGGCGTGGCCCCGAATTTTCTTTTGGGGTCAGTCTTTTACTACAATTCCTCATTCAGTTGTGGCTTCTTCATTGAGGGATTTTCACTTCAATCTCTCATACAAATCAGAAAAACAAAAAACGCCTATTTTTTTCAACATATCAAAAAGAAACGTATTTTTACCCGTTATTTATAATAAAATTCGCTTTTAAAAGTTAAAGGATAAAAACGTTTTACATTGAAAACCAATCTGATTAAATATACATTTCTCCTTGCAGTCGCCGGTTTTTTTCTAGCTTGTTCAACCAAAAAAGACAAGTGGGTAAACAGGGAATTCCAGGCTTTAAATACCAAATACAATGTTATGTATCATGGCAATATGGCTTTAGATAAAGGAATCGAAGATCTCAAAACACAATATAAAGATAATTTTTGGGAAATTTTGCCAATAGAAAGAATGGTAGTCTCCAAAGAAGACAAGATGCCGGGAGAACAACAAAAAAATGTCAACTTTGAACGAGCAGAAGACAAAGCCATCAAAGCCATTCAAAAAAGATCAATGAATATCGGAGGTAAAGAACGTAACCCTCAAATGGATGAAGCACATTTACTTCTTGGAAAAGCCAGATATTATGATCAGAGATTTATTCCGGCACTCGAAGCATTCAATTATGTATTGTATAAATACCCGGAAAGCGATAAGATTTACGAAGTAAAAATCTGGAGGGAAAAGGCCAATTTACGAATGGATAATGATGCAATTGCGATTGCCAATTTGCAAAAATTACTTAAAGAAATCAAGTTCAAAGACCAAATATTCGCAGATGCCAATGCAGCACTTGCCCAGGCATTTCTTAATGTAGAAGAAAAAGACAGTGCAATTGTAAGATTGCGGCTGGCAAACAAGTTTACAAAACACAAAGAAGAAAAAGCCAGATACCAGTTTATTCTGGGACAACTTTTTGAAGAAATGAATCAGCCGGATAGTGCTTATGTAGCTTATCAGCGGGTTATAGACATGAAGAGAAATTCTCCAAAAATGTACGTGATTCAAGCCATCGGAAAACAAACACTTCAATTCGATCCTAAGACAGGAGATACATTAGAGCTTAACGATAAGTATAAAAAACTTTTTAAAGACAGGGAAAACAGGCCATATCTTGCCAACCTCAATCATCAGCTGGCATTGTATTATGATAAAAATGATGATAAAGAAAGAGCCAAAAAATATTATAATGCGTCTTTAAGACAACCTACCGAAGATCAGTATCTTAAAGCTTCTAATTATAGAAATTTAGCAACTATTTATTTTGATAATGCTAAGTATGTAAGTGCCGGAAAATATTATGACAGTACTCTGGTCTATCTTGATACGAGAGTAAGAGAATATAAAAATATTAAGAAGAAAAGAGAAAATCTGGAAGACGTAATAAAATTTGAAGGAATTGCTCAGCAGAACGATAGTATTTTAGCAATTATTGCTATGTCAGATGATAAGCGCATTCAATATTTTGAAGATTATATTACAAAAATAAAAGCAGAAGACGAAAAAGCAGAAAAATTAGAAAAACAGCGTCAGGAAAGGGCTTCAAGAGATAACGGAAATATTTCAAATGATTTGGGATCCAATTCGAAAGAATCAAAAAACACCGAAACAATGTCTCGTCAGGATGAAGCTGCAAAAAAAGCCGGAGGGACATCTGCAGCAAGCAGTTTTTATTTTTATAATCCGACTACAGTTGCTTACGGAAAAAATGAATTCAGAAAAAGATGGGGCAATAGAACCTATAAAAACAATTGGAGATGGATTACATCAGGAAACTCTCAAGTTACAGAGAAAGATCCAGATATAGAAAATAGCAGTGAAGATGATAAGGAGGAGTTGGCTTCAGCAAAAATTATAAGTCCAAGATATACTACAGATTTTTATATAAGTCAAATCCCTGTGAGACAAACTCAAATCGACACCTTGATTCTTGACAGAAATTTTGCTTATTACCAATTAGGCGTAATTTATAAAGAAAAATTTACGGAATACCAACTGGCTGCTAATAAACTGGAAATGTTATTACAAAACAAGCCGGAAGAAAGGTTGGTTTTACCAAGTTATTATAATTTATTCAAAATTTATGAGATCACAGATCCGGCAAAAGCAATTTTGATGAAAAATAAAATTATCTCAGAATATCCAAATTCCAGATATGCTCAGATATTACAAAGTAATGGTTTAGAAACAGATCTTGTAATTTCTTCTCCGGAAAAAGCCTATGCTGATTTGTTTCAGGAGTATGAAAACGGGAATCTTCTTTTCGTATATCAGGAAGTAGAGAAAACCATAGACCAATATACCGGAGATGAAATTGTCTCAAAGTTCGAATTGTTAAAAGCTAATATTATCGGAAAACTCAAGGGTCTTTCCGAATATAAAAAAGCATTGAACTATGTTGCTCTTACTTATCCAAATGCCACAGAAGGAAAGGAAGCAGAAAACTTGTTGAAGACAAATATCCCAAAGTTAGAAAAACTCAATTTTGATTTAGAAAAACCAAAAAGCTGGAAAATCATTTATCCGGTAGATAATCCTGAGACCAAACAAGCACAGATACTGATTGGGAAACTTACCAAATTTGCCAGTGAGCGTACTATGCAAAAGTTATCCGTTTCTGTAGATATATATACTATGAATTCGTATTTTGTTGTTATTCATGGAATTCCTACAGAAGAAACAGCAAATGATATTAATACAATTCTTAAAGATTATAAAGACTATAAAATCACAGAAACATCAAATGTTATTTCTGCAGAAAATTATAAAGTAATTCAGGTAAAGAAAAATTATGAAGAATTTTTATTGCCAAGAAAGACTACTCCGGTCGTACCCGAACCAGCTGCAGAAGACAAAAAAGAACCCGTAAAACAGGAAAATCCACCTAGAAAAAGACCAGTTCGAGAAGAAAACAAACCTAGTACAAATAATGTAATTATACCTTTACCTCCCGGAAATGAGGATGAAAAGAAAGAAAATAATGAAAAGAAAAAACGGTAATTATGTTCGAAAAAAGTTCTAAATCATATACCGATCTCTTAGGAAAAACCAATAGGATTGTAGAAAATACGATAATACGCGGGAATATAGAATCGCTTGCAGACTTTAGACTCGATGGCACATTAATTGGAAATTTTACTTCAAAAGGGAAAATAGTAATAGGACCCGGAGGAAGTGTTACAGGAGATATTGTATGCAAAAATGCAGATATAGAAGGAAAATACAGTGGTAAGATCGAAGTAAAAGAAATACTCACAGTAAAGGCAAAAGCAGAAATTCAAGGAGAAGTAATCTGCGGAAAATTATCTGTTGAACCCGGAGCACTTTTTAGCGCAAGTTGCGAAATGCGTACACAAAAAAACAATTCAAAAATTCAGGATGAATAATAAAAACCCTAAAAAGTGGATCACATTGATTACCATTTTTTGGGAAATGCTGGTTGTAATTCTTGCGGGAGTTTTTTTAGGAAAATGGCTGGACAGTAAATATTCAAATCCCGGAACATATACTTTTACCATAATATTTTCATTAACTGCAATTTTTATTGCTTTGTATCTGGTAATCAAAAAGGTTAATAATCTCAATGAGAAATAAAATATTACTTCTTCCATATTTAAAAATTATAATTGGGTCAATTATTTTCTATGGATTACATTTTTTAATTGTTGAAAATATAAATTCCTCTTATATTCCCTATCATCCTTTATTACAAGTACATTTATTGTTTTTTTTGATGACAATAATAACATGTTTATTGGTAGATTTCATGCGTATAAAATTTCCGGACAAAGCAGGATTTACATTTATGGGTTCGGGAATAATAAAAATGGCAATTCTTTTGGCTTTAATATTTCCGTTTTCTGAATCTTCTGTTGAAAATAAAATTCCGGAAGTATTATCTTTATTTGTAGTTTACTTTTGTTATTTGATTCTTGAAGTTGTATTTTGCATGAAAATACTCGAAAAATAAGCATTTATCCCTCTATTTTTCAATCAATTAAAAAAAAACAGAATAAAGTTTAATTTGCGATTTATTATATTGATTAAATATTTACCTTTGCACCAAATTTTGAAGAAGTAAAAATCCATAGATATCAAATTAAAATGAGATTACTAGACGGTATGCTAAAGAAATTTATAACGGTAATGTTCTTATCATTGCCAATGTTGATGACTGCAAAAAGCGATACACCTGTTGATGGTGAGTTTAATGCCACAGAATTAATCAATTCACACATTGGTGATTCACACGAATTTCACGTAGCAGATTGGAATGGACATGCAATAAGCTTTCCGCTACCAATTATTTTATGGACAGATAATGGATTGGTTACATTTATGTCTTCAGAATTTCACCACGATAATTCGGGAGAACATGTAGTTGAAAAAGGCGGGCAAAAATTTGTTCGTTTTAACGAAACTATTTTCTATGCTGACAAATTTACAGCATTAGACAAAGAAACTTTAGGAATGCCGGCTTTTGAGTTCGCTTCCAGACCACTTGATTTTTCTATCACAAAACACGTATTCTCCTTATTGATGTCTGCAATAATTATATTATTAATTTTCACATCTGTTGCAAGATCTTATAAGAAAAACAAATTAGCTCCTAAAGGATTATCCGGGATTATTGAGCCTTTGGTAATTTTTGTCAGAGACGATATTGCTAAACCAAATATTGGCCCGAAATATGAAAAATACTTACCCTATTTATTAACGGTATTTTTCTTTATATGGATTAATAACTTAATCGGATTAATTCCATTTTTCCCTTTTAGCTCTAACTTAACAGGAAATATCTGCTTTACTTTTGTAATGGCATTTATTACTTTCCTGATCACAACATTTAGTGGGAACAAAGGATATTGGAGTCATATATTTAGTACTCCCGGAGTTCCAGTTTGGCTATCTCCTATTATGATTCCTGTAGAATTAATAGGAATGCTTACAAAACCATTTGCATTAATGATTCGTTTATTTGCAAATATTACTGCCGGGCATATTATTATTTTGAGCTTGGTGTCATTGATTTTTATTTTTAAATCGGTATATATTGCACCGGTATCGGGATTATTTGTGTTATTTATGTCCATATTAGAAATGCTGGTAGCGGTTTTACAAGCATATGTATTTACATTATTATCGGCTTTGTTTATAGGACAGGCAGTGGTAGAACACGACCACCATTAATAAGAGTTTTAATTAATTATTAACTATATAAATTTAAAATTATGATTTTAGCTGGAATCGGTGCTGGATTAGCTGTAATTGGTGCAGGAATCG
>CAZSOC010000005.1:27405-94948 GCA_964608415.1 uncultured Flavobacterium sp. | reverse complement strand
CGATATATCCAAGTAATTTGAATGCTTTGTATAGTGCAACAAAAAGAGCGATTGATGCTGCGTATCCATACAAGATGAATGGGTCAGCGTAAATACTGAACAAGTCTAAGTTTGCGGCTCTTCCTTCGGCTAATGGAAACCGAATCAAAATGTCAAGTGCCACAATGCCGATAAGCACGATAACAGCCTGAAGGAATATTATTGAAGTTTTTTTCATAATGATTTTGTATTATACCGTTAAATCGTTTTCGTTTTGAATAGCTACTCCTTTTTTGAAAATAGTCGCAATAATATAGATTACGGCTCCCATTAAAATAAATGCCTGACTGTCTGCCCAAAATCGGTTTAAGTTGTCTGTAACAAAACCGTAATGCGTTAAATTTTTAACTAACTGTCTGGCAATGTAACTTAACAATCCAATTGCAAGAGTGTAATAAGTAATTTGTGAAATTTGTCTCGCAACAAAATTGCTGAACGGTTTTGATAAATCCATTTTGTGCATTAGTCTGATAACTGTGTAAAACAGGCAGGCCTTCAAAATTGAAATGGTTAGAATAAAGCTATAGACACCTAAAAAAGCCAATCTACTGTCGTTATACATTCTAGTTAAGTCCAGCTTTTGATAAAGATTTTGGACAAATTCAGGCTTATACAGACTGAAAAAGAAATTTACTATTAAGCCTCCTGCTTCAATGCACAAGCCGACAAAAATAAGCCAGGCCACAATATATAAGCCCCAAAATACGAAGTTGTTTGTTTTTGACATCATTGTTTAAATTAAAGTTTATATGACGAAAATAATAAATATTCATTGATAAACAATAAAAATATTTTGAAAAAGAAAAATTAACAATTCTTGAGAGTTAAAATAATATCTTGTAAAAAAACAGAATTAAATTTGAAATCCTGACCACCAACTGACATACTGTTGTCATTCGATGTTTTTAATTTTGCCTCATAATCATTAAAAACAAACCGTTATGAACACGACAACCTTTTTAACATCAACCGAATTGTTGGAACATTGGCAAGGACACAGAAATCTTACCCGAAGAGTTATTGAGACATTTCCCGAAAAAGAATTATTCGAATTCTCAATAGGAGGAATGAGAACATTCTCTGAATTGGCAAAAGAGCTTTTGGCTATTGCTGCCCCGGGATTAAAGGAAATTGTAACCAAAGAAGTTACAAAGTTTGATGAAGAACGTTCAGAACTAAAAACCAAAGCCGACATCCTTAAAGCTTGGGACGAATCTACTGATTTGATAAACGAATATTTCAATCAGATCTCAGCAGAGCGATTCAGGGAAACCCACAATCTTTTCGGACAATATGAATTTCCGATTTATCAGAATATCCTGTATTTTATTGATAACGAAATTCATCACAGAGGACAGGGTTATGTGTATCTCAGAAGTTTAGGTATCGAACCGCCTTTCTTTTGGGAAAGATAGTTTTGTTTAACCGCAAATTCGCAAATTAATATTTGCGAATTTGCGGTTAATTTTCCAATCTATTACTTCCTTTAATCAAAAATTCTCTGACCTGTTCTTTAAGCTCCTGAGGTTCGAGAATATCTGCATAATCTGCAAACATCATAAACCAACGAGCCATTCCGTTGTTTTTGTAGTCGCACTCAAAAAAGAGTTCGATATGGTCTTTGTGTTTGATTTCTTTGGTAAATCCGTAATACTTTCGGTTAAAGTGAAGGTATTTTGCAACGCCTTTTTCAACTAAAATCCGAACCAGGCTTTTATTTGTACTCTCGGGTTTTGTCCTGTAAAACTCTAATTCTTTGTGGGTTTTTGTAAACAATTCCAAACTTCTCTGAATCGAAATCATCCTGTCTGTTCGGAATTGCCTGTAATCTTTTCGCAAGTGACAATAACCCAAAACATACCAAAAATTATGTTCGTGAAAAATTCCGACAGGTTCGATATTTCTTTTGGTCGGAGTTTCAGATTCGACACTTTCGTAATTCAGAACAACCTGTTTTTTCTCTGCGATGCTTTCGATAAGAATTTCCAATGCATCAGGAATCTCTTTATTGAAAAAATCTCCCGACGGATTAACCAATAGTTTTGATTCTACATTCTCAATCCAGTCTTTTTGAGTATCTCTCAAAACAGCTTTTATTTTGAAAAGTGCAGACTGAAAGTGCTTTCGCAGATTATTATCGGTAAAATGTTCCATCAGTTTTTCGGCTGCGATAAAGCTCACAGCTTCTTCTTTAGTAAACATAACAGGAGGTAATTTGTAGCCGTCAACCAACGAATAGCCCACTCCAACTTCACTGTATATAGGTACTCCCGATGATTCCAAAGAGCGTATATCCCGATAAATCGTACGAAGACTCACCCCAAATCTATCTGCCAAATCCTGAGCTTTTACAATCTTTTTCGATTGAAGCTGAATCAGAATCGCTACAATCCTGTCGAATTTTTTTGGAGTTTCGTCAAATGACATATTTTTAAAGTATAATTATTACCATTCGATTTCTTGGAGTCCTTTTAATCGTAAGAATTCGTTGGTTTTACTAAAGTGTTTGTTTCCGAACCAATAGCCTTTATTGGCACTCATAGGAGAGGGATGTCCCGATTGCAGAATATGGTGTTTTCTTTGGTCTATTAAAACTGCTTTGCTTTTGGCAAAACCTCCCCAAAGCAGGAAAACCACATTTTCTTTATGGTCTGAAACTGCTTTTATGACTGCATCGGTAAAGGTTTCCCAGCCTTTGTTTTGATGACTTCCGGGTTTTGCCTGTTCGACCGTAAGGGTTGCATTAAGAAGCAGAACCCCTTGATTTGCCCAACGTTCCAGATTTCCTGTTTTCGGGAAAGGTTTGCCTAAATCGGCTTCGATTTCTTTGAATATATTAATGAGGGAAGGAGGAAAAGTAATTCCGTCATTTACCGAAAAACAGAGTCCGTTTGCTTGTCTGGGACCATGATATGGATCTTGTCCTATAATAACTACTTTTACATCATCAAACTTACAATTATCAAAAGCAGAAAATATCTGACCCCCTTTAGGGTAACAGGTTTTGGTGTTGTATTCTCCTTTTACAAATTCTACTAATGACTGAAAATAAGGAGCATTGAGTTCATTTTCTAAAACTGTTTTCCAGGAATTATCTATTTTTACGGACATTTTTTTTGTTTTTACAAATGTAAAGATTTCTGTTTAACTATAAGAAATTCTAATATTGGCACTAAAAAATAAACTTTGCTGATTGAATAATTTAAACAATGCAATACTTCTGATTTTATTGTTTCTGCATAAAAGAATTTCTTGTTTTATTCCGCTAAATTATTAAAAAAGAGCAAAAAAAAAAGGTACTGAATTTTCAGTACCTTTTTGTTGTAAAAACAGTTGAATTACTCAGGCATCAACATAGCAATTAATTTTTCTTTGGTAAGATATTTTTTAGCAACATCTTGTAAATCTTTTGCTGTTAGATTTTTTAATCTTTCTTCATAGTTCAGTATTTCATCTGGGCTGTTCCCGTAAGTAAATGATTTACTGAAATTAGAAAGCCAGAACCTGTTTTCTTTGATATTCTTTTTATAATCCAATAATTCGCCTTCTTTATATTTGGACAGATCTTCTGCAGTCGGACCATTGTCGATTAATTTCTGTAGTTCTCGTAATGCCGAATTTGTAAGTGATTCTGCATTTTCCGGACCGCAAGGGAAGGAAATGTTAAAACTGAATGATCCGTAAGGAACTTTAGACATGCTTCCGTTTGCACTTGCTCCATAAACACCGCTTTCGTTTTCACGTAATTCTTCGATGAGTTTTATGCCCAAAACTTCCCCGAGAGCGTCGAAAGCCAAGGCTTCTTTTGGAGAATATGTCGCATCTCCATAAAACATAATGTTTACATTACTTTTTGGTTCTGTTCCTTTTTTGATAATTTTTTTAGTGTCAACTTTTGCCATTCTGTGACCTAAATCTATCGCTTTTTCTTTGGTTTTAGAAGAAGGTAACGATGCTAAATATTTTGAAGAAAGATCTTCTATAACCGTATCGTCTATGTTTCCAACAAAGAAAAATTCAAAATCCCCTGCATTGGCAAATCTTTCTTTGTATTTGTTATAAGCCAGTTCATAGTCTGTATATTCCCAGGATTTGTCATCTGGCAATAATCCGAAAAATCTTGGATTGTCTTTGTATAAAAACGTGTACAATTCGATTTGGAAATATACATTCGGGTTAGAAGCCAGATTTTTATAAAACGCAGATTGTTTTTGTTTATAACTCTCAAATGCTTCTTTATCCAGATTAAGATCTGTAAAATAGGCATGAATCATCTGAAATAAATATTCTACATCTTTTGGAGTGGTATTTCCATAAAAACCTTCTGAAGATGATCCGATATAAGGAGTTGCATTTGCAATTTTACCGGACATAAATCTGTTGATGTCATTAAGTTTCAGTCCCGAGAAACCAGCTTCTGTCAATGCTTGATTGGCAAATTGAGTTTTTTTGAAATCTTCGTTTGAATACAAATTTGTACCTCCAAAACTGATTCCTTCCATAAGGATCTCATCGTTTTTGAAATCGGTTTTTTTGTAAGTAACTTTCATTCCGTTAGAAAGTGTTAAAGTAGTGCTTCCTATTTTAGAATTGGATTCTTTTTTATCTACTTTCCCGGCCTGAATGTCTTTTCTTATCAGACTTGCTGCAACTTCAGTATCATTGTATGGAGTAATTTGATCAGTATCAACTTTAAGAATTTTCAAAACATCTGCTTCAGATATTTCAGGAACTCCTTCTTTATCCGGTCCGGTGAGCAGGATAAACCTGTTTTCGTCTTTGATGTAGTTTTGGATAAAAGCATTTACTTCTGACAACTGAATGCCAGGTAAGATGTTTTTTACCGCATTAAATTCCCATTCTATGCTTGGAGCCGGAGAGTTTTTAAGAAAATGTCTTTGGTATTTTCCTACAAAACTGGAAGAATTATTTTTTTCTCTATCGTTATAATATCTTTCGTATTGAGCTAATAGATCAGATTTTGCCCGATCCAACTCGCCTTGAGTAAAGCCGTGTTTTTTGGCTCTTTCGTTTTCTGTAACAATTACTTTAAGAGCTTCCAATTGTTTGTCATCTTGTGTCATGGCATAGGATTGAAAAGCATCTTTGTTTTTTGCCCAACTGCCGCCATGATAAGAATAAGCATAAGTATATGGCGGATTTGGCTCATTACCAATTTCTTCCAAACGATTATTGAGCATGGTAGAAAACAGGTTTTTTGCGATATTTTTGTTGTAATCTGCAACAGTTACAGTAGTTTTAGAATCTTCAAGGTCTTTATACATTAATTGTATGGAAGAGCTGGTTGCTTCTTTGTCTTTTTCTATAGAAATAAAAGTTTCTTTATGATTTGGAGCATTAAACTCTGTTCTTGGTTTTTCGTTTTTTGGATTTTGATAAGATGAGAAATGATCTTTTATTTTTTGTTCCATTTGAGCTACATCTATGTCTCCAACTACAATTACGCTCATGAGGTTGGGTCTGTACCAATCTTTATAAAAATTAATTAGCTCTTCATGTTTGAAGTTTTCTAATATTTCTTTTTTTCCGATGGGAAGTCTTTTTGCATAATGAGAATTGTACATCATTTTTGGCAGCCATCTTTCCATCATTCTTTTGTCTGCACCAAGACCTATACGATATTCTTCCAATACAACTCCTCTTTCTTTGTCTATTTCTTCGGGAGTAAGAACTGCGTTGAAAGCCCAGTCTTCCAGAATTTGGAATCCTTTGTCTAACTTTTCTGCGTCATCCGAAGGAATAGGCAGGAAGTACACAGTTTCGTCAAAACTGGTATAGGCGTTAAGGTGTTGTCCGAATTTTACACCAATACTTTGCAGGTAATCTACCAATTTGTTTTTAGGGAAATTTTTTGTTCCGTTGAAACACATGTGTTCCATAAAATGTGCAAGACCAAGTTGTTTGTCGGTTTCTAGAATAGAACCGGCATTGATTACTAATCTTAAATCTACTTTGTTTTCCGGCTTTTTATTCTTTTTGATATAATACGTAAGGCCATTTTGTAATTTGCCCGTTTTTACATCCGGATCGAAAGGAATTTTAGTGTCATTTTTAAAATCCTGTGCAAAATTGGCGAAAGGAATTACCAGGAAAAGGAGTAATAATTGTTTTACTTGTTTCATATTTTGTTTTTTAAAGCTGAAATATATGTCTATAACTTCATTTAGCGAGAATTATTATTATTTCTTTAACAAAAAGTTTTTTTTTGTGGTTAAAAATGAAATTATATTAACTTTTTATGTATTGGTGAGAATTATTATCTTTACCCATCAACCGGTTTGAGTAAAAGATATTTATTATGAGCAAATTCAAGATTGGGAAGCCTATTTTATTTATTGTGGTTTTGTGTCAGTTTGCATTGGCGCAGACTCAGCAAGAAATAATACCTCCTTATAATATTAAAACGGCGACTTTTCATCAGAGAGGTGAAAATGTAATACCTGTTTTTTCTATAAACGAAACATTTCAGTTTAGTTTTGATGATCTATACGGAGATGAAGCCAATTACTATTATACTATAATTCATTGCGATTATGATTGGAAAAGATCAGAACTTGCAAGATCAGAATATCTTGACGGGTTTGATGAACAGCTTATTCAGCAATATGAAAATTCATTCAACACATTACAGCTATATTCACATTATGTGCTTACATTTCCTAATAGACAAGCGAGATTTAAGGTAAGCGGAAATTATATTTTACAAATTTTGAACGAGAATAAAGAAGTAGTTTTTTCTAGAAAATTTATTTTGTATGAAAATTTGGTTTCTGTACCAACAGTTGTAAAAAGGAGCAGAACTATTTCTAATATAGAGATGATGCAAAATCTGGAATTTTCGATACAATCAAAAAATATTCAGTTTCAGAATCCATTACAAAATATAAAAGTAATGATAATGCAAAATGGTAAAATAAATGAAGCAATAAGTAATGTTAAACCGATGTATACTATAGGCAATGATTTGATATATAAATATGACAAAGAAACTCAGTTTTGGGGAGGGAATGAATATTATTATTTTGATAATAAAGACATTCGGGGTGCTAATAATAGTATTGCCAGAGTAGATGCAAAAGATATCTATAACTCATATCTGTATCGTAATGAAGCGAGAAAAAATCAGCATTATACTTACTATCCGGATGTAAACGGAAATTTTGTAGTAAGAAATATCAATGCGACAAATCCTAATGTTGAAGCAGATTATGCTTGGGTATATTTTTCATTATCCGTTCCGGATTATTTTGGAAATAATAGTATTTATATAGGAGGAATGTTTAATAATTATAATAAAACTCCGGAGTATAAGATGGATTATAATCAAGAGCGGAATGTATATGAGAAAGCCCTTCTGGTAAAACAGGGGTTTAATAACTATCAATATATTATGGCAGATAACAAAGGTAAAGTGGATAATGAAAATGCGGTAGATGGGAATTTTTATCAAACCGAAAACGATTATCAGGTTTTGGTTTATTACAGAGAAAACGGGCAGCGTTATGATCGTGTTATCGGAAGAGGAACGGCAAATTCTGAAAATATCACTAATTAAGGGTAATTTATCTTAAAATATTCAAAAAAAATATTTGAACTAGAATTTGAATGCTAAAATTTGTAAATTTGATTTTTGGTAAGATATTATGGTTTCACAAATAACAGCAGGTATAAAAATTTCAGTCTTGACTAGTTTTGAAGGTACATACTTTAAAAACTACAAGATTAATTTTGTATTTAGTTACGAAGTAACCATAGAAAATCATAGTAAAGATTCTGTGCAATTGGTATCCCGTCATTGGGAAATATTTGATTCTCTAAATAGTGTGGAAATCGTAGATGGAGAAGGAGTTGTAGGTAAAAAACCAGTGCTTAAACCAGGAGAAAAACATACATATAATTCGGGATGTATGCTTACATCTCCATTTGGGTCAATGAAAGGATATTTTAATATGATCAATTTTACTACTGCAAGAAATTTCAGAGTAATTATTCCTTCGTTTAGATTTAGCGCTCCGTTTGCACTTAATTAATTTTATTCCGGTAAATCATCCTCTGGATTTTCCTCTTCACCTAATAGTTCATGTGTGCTTTTTTTGTACTTACCCGAGAGTTCGTCCATACATGTATTTTCCCATAATTTTACTCCAATAAAATAGGAAGCTCTGGCAATAAGATGTGCTCCAACAGGAACTGTAAGGAACAAGAATAAAATAATAGCAATTGTTCTTGATGTGACACCTCCATCGTTAAAAAATATAGCTGCAGAAATAAGCAAAAGACCAGATCCTAAAGTAGAAGCTTTGGTAGTTACACACATCCGTAAATAGGTATCGGGCATTTTAAGAAAGCCTATCGAAGCTAATAATATCACTAGCACGCCTAATGTTGCAGTTACTGCAATAACAAAATCACTCATTTTTATTTCTTTTTTCTAAATAATATGAAAAAGCCACAACACTTAAGAACCCGATTAGAGCAATAATCATTGCAATATCAAGAAATGTAGATTGATTGGTAGTAATACTCAAAAAAGCAATTACTCCAATAGAAGCTGTTACAAGCAGATCTGTTGCTATAACCCGGTCTGCAATGGTTGGTCCTTTTATGAATCTGATGAATATCAATATAATTGAAAACATCAAAATAGGTAAAAGCACATAATTGATATAATTTTCTAATGTCATCTTAAAATTTCTAATAAACGTTTTTCAAAACCGCATTTTATTTTATTGACAAACTTTTCCCGATCAGAAATATTCATCGAATGTACGTATAATATTTTTCTGTCATTAGACACGTCTATACTTAAAGTTCCCGGAGTAAGAGAGACAAGGTTGGTGAGAAAAGTAATTTCCAGATCTGTTTTGGCATCAAGCGGAACACCTACAATTCCCGGCCTCAATTTTTTATTAGGAATCATTATATAATAAGCGGCATCTATGTTTGCAATAATTAGTTCGTATAAAAAGAAAAGCACAAAAGCAATAATTTTTGGGACAATTCTAAAATATTTACTGTCTTCTTTGTTTAAAGTAATAATTCTAAGAATAATAAAACTTGCTATAAATCCAAATACAAAATTGATAAATGAGAGTACTCCTGTAAAGGCAACCCACATAAACATCAATAATATATTACTTAAAAACCGGGTTCTCATTCTTTTTATGGATTTAAAACAGCTTGAATATACTGTTGATTATTGATTAATTCATCTGCAACTCTTAGGGCTAATTGTTGAATTTTTTCGGCTCCAAACCCAATATATAATGATATTAGTCCGAGGAAAATTATAGGAACTAAAACTTCAATCTTTCTTATAATATTGAATTCGCCGAAATAAATAAATTTATCTTTCCTTTTTGTAACACGTTCCATCTTCCAAAAAACATTGGTCCATAATCTGGCAATGACAAACAAAGTCATAAAAGTTCCAAATAAAATGGCTGCAACAAGCCAATACCTTCCTTCCGAATTAAAACTTTCTGATAATAAAGCAATTTTTGGCCAGAATCCGGATAAAGGAGGAATCCCAACCAATGAAAATAGCGGAATAATCATTATCAAAGATAATATAGGAAATTGAGCATACAATCCGCCTAAATTTTTAATACTGTAAGATCCTTTAATTTTATAAATCAAACCACTTACCATAAACAGATTAGACTTTACCACAATGTCATGGATGAGATAAAAAATAACTCCTGCAATTGCCAGTTCTGTATGTAAACCTAAACCAATCATCATATAACCTATATGGCAAATAATAAGATATGAAAAAACTTTTGTAATATTATTCTGAACCAAAGCCCCCAGAGCTCCACTAAAAAGAGTTAATCCTCCAAGTACCAAAATCACTACATTTAGAAACTCATTACCTACAAAAATCAAAGTAAAAACTCTAATTAAGGCATACACACCGAGTTTGGTTAATAATCCTCCAAAAATTGCCGATACAGCGGGAGGAGGGGTATGATAAGAAGCCGGTAACCAGAAATACATTGGAAACACAGCCGCTTTGATCCCAAATCCGATCAAAAATAATAATGCGGTAACTTCTATTAAACCTCGATTTTCGATAGTCGCAACTTTTACAGCCAAATCAGCCATATTAAGCGTTCCTACTAATCCATAAAGCACGGCAATTGCTGTAAGGAACATAACCGAAGCGAATATGTTCAAAGTAAAATATTTTATAGCTCCTTCAAGTTGTTTTTTCTCACCTCCAAGTGTGATTAATACAAATGAACTGATAATGATCATTTCGAACCAAACGTATAAATTGAAAATATCACCCGTTAAAAAGGCACCATTTAGACCTAAAAGCAAAAAATGTAAAATAGGAAAATACCCGAAACTCAAACGTTCTTTATCTACAGTACCTGCAGAATAAATAGACACTGCAATTCCGCAAATTGCTGTAAGAAGCACCATTGTTGCAGCAAACATATCTCCAACAAAAGTAATTCCAAAAGGAGCCGCCCAATTCCCGGCATTATAGATCAATATACCATCATTCCATACGGTACTGAATACATTGATAGCGATTATTAAACCAGATAAACTGCCAATCATACTGATAATTCTTTGCCAGAAAGGACTGGTCCAGAAAAACAGCATTACAATTGCAAAAAACAATTGGTTTAATATTGGGTATAAAATAATGTGATGAATCATGAAAATTGGTCTGTTGAGTTCATTTGATATAAATCGTCTGTTTTGGCAACTTTATAGGCTCTTTTAATTAAAATAATTGCGAAAGCCTGAAGTCCGAAACTTATTACGATTGCCGTTAATATTAATGCTTGTGGTATCGGATCTGCGTAAATCTCTCCAAGAGTTGTTTGATTACTGGAGATAATGGGAGGAGCTCCTTTTGTAATTCTTCCTAATAAAAAAATAAGCAAATTTGCACCATTACCAATCAATATTAACCCGATAATTAATTTCACAAGACTTCTTCTCAGCATCATATATATGCCTGATGCATAAAGAACCCCTATAACTATTGCTATTAATAACTCCATAATTTATGCAGATTCAGATATTGTAAATATTATTGTAAGAGTAACCCCTAATACTGTTAGATAAACGCCAATGTCGAAAAACAAAGCAGATCCTATCGATCCAATTACCGGAATAGGATTGTCGAACCAGATTCCTGTCATGATAGGGTAATTTCCAAAAAGAGGTGCAATTGCGCTAAGAAACGAAATGGCCAAACCGGTCGGCATAATAAATCCGGGATGTATCCTCAATAATTTTTTGGTATTATTTAATCCATTGGCAAATGAATGTAATACAAATGCAATCGCGGCTACCAGTCCTCCTACAAATCCTCCTCCTGGCAGATAATGTCCTCTTAATAATAAGAAAAAAGAAAACAACAAAAGCAGTGGTAATAAATAATTAGATGCTATTCTTAATATTATTGTCTTCATAGTTTAATCTTTTGTGTGTAATCTTAATTTTAATAAGGAAAATACTCCAATCGCAGCAATGGTCAATACAATACTCTCCATAAAAGTATCTATTCCTCTATAATCTACTATAATCACATTTACAACATTTTTTCCTTTGGCTCCCACATATGCATTTTCTGCATAAAATTTTGCAACGTCCATTTTATGTGGCTCCTGTAATACTTGAAGTGCCAGTAAAGCAATTAATCCTCCGAATGCTACGGATATAATAACTTCCCAGATTCTATTTTTTTGGTATGAAAAATCAAGATATTTCGGGAGTTTATACAACACTAATACAAATAATATTACGGTAAGTGTATCTATAGAAAATTGTGTCATTGCCAAATCCGGAGCACTATAGAACACATATATCATACTTATCATTAATCCTACAATTCCTAATGCAGCAACCGCTGCTAACCTGGAATTTGTACTTATTGTATAAATAACACTTATTAATAATATAAAAATAGTAACGACTTCCGGAATAGTTGCAGCCGATAGTGAGTTAATGTCTAATTTAAAGCTGATCTGATTGATTAATAAATGTCCCAGCAATCCAATGACCACTAATAGTATGGTAATGATATAATTTCGAAGATAACCATTTTGAAAAAAGTTAGTCCATTTTTTTGAAAAATCATAAAACATACTGCTGAAATTTTCAGTAAGATTTTTTGGGGTAAATCTTTCAAAAGATAATAGACTGTTTTCTTTCTTTTCTGATGGTTTTATTAAAAAATATAGTAATAATCCTAGTCCAATTGTTACTCCGCTTAATACTAAAATAGTATTGAATCCATGCCAAAGTTTAATATGAATTGCTTCTGTAACTCCTAATGCCTTTACAGCAGGTTGAATTAATGAACTTTCAACCAAAACAGGAAAAATTCCAAATAAAATTCCTAATGTTGCAAGTAAAACCGGCGGAACCCAAAGTATATAACTGGGCAAATGTATTTTTTCATATTGTTCTGGAAGTGCTCCTAAAAAAGGTTTTACTCCAACCAAAAATCCGGCATAAAGCAGCAGAGCATTGGTGAAAATCGCAATACCTGTTAAGAAATAACCCATATTGCCATGATGTAAAGTAGATTCATAGATTAGGTCTTTCCCTATAAATCCAAAACTTGGAGGTATTCCTGCATTTGAAATAGCGGCTAAAAATCCTGCGATTGCTACAGGTAACAATACTTTTCTGAGTCCGGAAAGTAAAGTAATATTTCGGGTATGGGTCTCGTGATCTATTATTCCCGTGATTAAGAATAAAGTAGCTTTATATAATGCGTGAACCAATATAAAAACGCATGCTGCTAATAATGCATCTTTTGTTCCTAAACCTATTAAAAAGACCAAAATCCCTAATGCAGAAATAGTAGAATAAGCTAGAATTCCTTTTAAATCGGTTTTAAATAAGGTTATAATTGCGGCATAAACCATTGTGGTTCCTCCGACAATTATTAAAGTGGTATTCCAAACTTCCTGCTGACCCAATATTGGTGTAAATCTAAGTAATAAATAGATTCCTGCTTTTACCATAGTTGCAGAATGCAGATAAGTAGAAACAGGTGTGGGAGCTTTCATTGCTCCAGGAAGCCAAAAGTGAAAAGGGAATTGTGCAGATTTAGTAAATGCTGCACCAAAAACAAGGAAGATCAATAAAATATAAGACGGATTATCGAGTAATATATCCCGGGAAGCCAACATTTCAGTAATGCTGTAGGTCCCTGTGATATTGCCCAAAAGTAAAGCCGCTACTAAAAGCAAAACTCCTCCCAAACCGGTTATTGCCAACGCTAGAATTGCCGATTTTCTTGAGCTTTCATCTGTATTGTTAAATCCGATGAGGAAAAATGAACTAATACTTGTTAATTCCCAAAATACAAATAGCGAAATAACATTATCAGAAAGTACAACCCCCAGCATTGCAGCCATAAACAAACCTAAATAGCCGTAAAACCGATCCAGATATTTATGACCTTTGAGATAAACTGAAGAATATACAAAAACTAAAAACCCTATTCCGGAAATCATTAAAGCAAAGATCAAAGAAATGCCATCCAGAGTAAATCCTAAGTTTACCCCAAGAGAAGGTACCCATTCGTAATTTTGAGTAATAATCCTCCCGGATTTGATCTCACCTATATACCTCAGAAAGTATAAAAAAATTCCCAAAGGAACTACGGCAGAAATAATTGCCAATTTGCCTTTTAAAAATCTTCCGGCAAAAATGAGTATTATAGAAAATATAAAACCTGCAAGTATAGCTCCTAACATAAATTTTTGTGATTTTAGCAAATATAACTTAAATCTAAAAAAAACAATTTTTTTAGTGAGGTAAAACATCTTAATAAAACGCAAATTTTATCTTTAAGAAATGTTAAATTTGTTTTAATTTAAACATAATGTTTTGATTTAAAATAAAATACAATCTGCAAATAAGTTTGATGGTATTTATTTTTTTGTGCGGAATTAACTTGTTTTATTTTTTCAACAAAATAGTAAATTGGTAGGATCCTGTCCGAAGATATGTTTTTTTGTACAAAACCTCTGAATTACTTTTTGTAAAACAAATTATGGTTAATATAATCCCATACTTTTGAAGGAAGCATTGGACTCACTACTTTATTGTTTTTTATAGCATCTCTGATAAAAGTAGAAGATAATTCCAGAATCGGAGCTTTAATGAGATGAACTTTAGGATGGTTCATGAGAATATTTTCATGAGTATTTTCTGTAATTCTGGGAAAAACATATAAGTGATGGTTTTCCAGAATGGTTTCATAATTTTTCCATTTATGGAAAGTATTCAGGTTGTCTTCACCCATAATTAACGAAAACTTGTGGTCGGGGAATTTATCATACAAATGCCCCAGTGTATTTACTGTATAATTAGGTTGTGTGAGTTTGAACTCAATATCCGAGGGCTTAATTTTAGGATAATCTTCTGTTGCAAGAAAGACCATTTGTAATCTGTGATGATCATTCAGAAGATTACTTTTCTTTTTATGCGGATTATGCGGAGTTACTACCATCCAGACCTGGTCGAGGTCAGAATATTCTGCCATGTGATTGGCAATAATCAAATGACCGATATGAATGGGATTAAAAGTTCCGAAATAGAGTCCGATTTTCATAAAAAAAATTATTTTTTATCTACTAAAGCTAAATAATTTTTTACCAATTGGTAAGCATCAACTTTTGCATTCTCCAGATCATAGTTTTTAAGGATCACATCAAATTGATCGGAAGCGGCAATCTCTCTTTCGGCTTTTGACAAACGCATTTGAATTTTTTCTTCGGTTTCTGTCTGCCGGAATCGTAAACGTCTTTCGAGTTCTTCTACAGACGGCGGGCTTACAAAGATTGCCAGTGTTTGTTCGGGGTATTGTTTTTTGATATTCAATCCGCCCACAACATCTATATCAAAAATCACATGCTTTCCGGAGTCCCAAATACGTTGGAGTTCACTTTTTAATGTTCCGTAATAATTGTTTTTATAAACCTCTTCGTACTCAACAAATGCATTTTCTTTTATTTTCTGTTGAAATTCTTCGGCACTCAAAAAATAGTAGTCTTTTCCGTTTTCTTCTTCTCCTCTTTTCGCACGAGAAGTTGCAGAGATAGAAAAATCTAAGTGCAATTCTTTTTGTTCCAATAAATATCTTACTATGGTTGTTTTTCCTGATCCGGAAGGTGCAGAAAACACCAATAATTTACCCTGATTCATTTTTTTATAGTTGAGTACTAAAGTACATTGAGAACTTGTTCTTTTATTTTTTCTAATTCATCTTTCATTTGTACTACCAGTTTTTGCATTGGTGCGTGATTGGCTTTAGATCCCATAGTATTGATCTCCCTGCCCATTTCCTGGCTTATGAAACCTAATTTTCTCCCATTTGCTTCGTTTCTTTCTAAGGTCTCAATAAAATATTTCAAATGATTTTCCAGTCTTACTTTTTCTTCGGTAATATCATATTTTTCGAGATAAAAGATTAATTCTTGTTCAAAACGATTTTCATCTACTGTAATTTTCATATCATCGATGGCTGTACGGAGCTTGTTTTTTACAATTTCAATACGTTCACCATCCAGGTCGATCGTTGCCTGCATCATTTTAAGAATATTTCCAATTCTGTTTTTGAATTCTGTTTCTAATGATTCACCTTCAGATTTTCTGAAAGATTTCAAATTTTCGATACATTCGTTTATAATATTCTGAATAGAAGCCCATTCGTTCTCATCGATTTCTTCTCTTTCTGTTTTGAGTGCATCCGGCATTCTTACAGCCATTTTCATTAATTCGGTTTCATCTGCAAGTGCATAAACCTCTTTTAGCTGGCTGATATATGCCTTCACAATCGGAACGTTTACTTTTGCCGAGGTTTGTTCGGCAGTATTTTCGATATAAATAGAAAAATCTATTTTTCCTCTTTCTAACTGAGTTGCAATTTGGTTACGCAATTCCAGCTCCATTTCACGATAAGTAGATGGAACTCTCACATTCACATCCAATCCTTTACTGTTTAAGGATTTTATTTCGACAGTTATTTTTTTGGTTGGAAGCTGTAATGTTGCTTTCCCAAATCCGGTCATAGAATGTATCATATTTTTTTAAAAAAGGAGTTCAAAGATAACTAAAGTTAAGTTCATTTTTTGCTAATAGATATAGAAAAACAGTATTTTTAAGATTACGTTGAACGGTATTTTTTGAATAAGTATTTTATTAAGGATTAAATTTCTTAATCTTTGGATTTTTGATTACCAGATAAACTCCTGCAAAAATCAATACTGCAGAAATGATTTTGATTACAGAAAGTTGATCTTTTCCTGATCCAATAGCAAAAATTGTTGCAAAAACCGGTTGAAGATAAATAAATACAGCAACTGTTGTTGGTTTGAGTTCTTTCATCGAAAGCAAATTGAGCAAATAGGTTAGAAATGTAGAAAACACAACCACAAAAATAATTTTCCAACTAATGTCTGATGGGAGTTCCTGCCATTTTATATTGTTGATTTCCTCGTACCCAAAGGGTAAAACCATGATAAAACCGAAGAGATATATCCATTTTACGAAAGTGAAAGCGTGGTATTTATCCATTAAATTTTTTACTATTATCAGATAAAATCCATAAGATACTGCATTAGAAAAGACCAAAAAATTTCCCCAGGAAGCATTGGTTGCGCTCCCGATAGATTTTCCGTAAGTAATAAGAACAACAGTTCCCAGAAGCCCTAAAATGATTCCGAATATTTTGAAAGTCTTCATTTTCTCTTTTAGAAGAATGGCAGAAAGAACAAGCACAATAATCGGGGTAGAAACCATGAGTACAGAAGCCGAAATAGGAGAGGTGTAGCTTAATCCTTTGAAAAAAGTAAGCATATTAAAAGCGACTCCAAAGAAAGCGGCTGCAATGATTCTGGGAAAATCCGAAAGATCTATTTTTTCTTTCTTTGTAAAAAGCCAAAATAACCAAAACAGTAAAACAGAGCCGCCGACTCTTAGAACTATAAATCCGTAAGCATCGACATAATCCGGCATTACATCTTTGGCAATTGTATAAGTTACACCGTAAATCAGCGAAACCAAAGTCGCAGCGACCAATGCAAGATTTTTATTAGACATTAGATCAATGCTTTTAGAACTTCAGCGATATTTTTCTGGCTGTTCCCGATGTAAATTTTGTTGTTAATGATAAAAACGGGCCTGCTTAAAAAGGTATAATGTTCGAGTAAATATTTTTTGTAATCTGATTCTCCCAAATTTTTTTCTTTAAGATTCAAAGACTTATATAATTGTGCTTTTTTACTGAAAAGTGCTTCGTAACTTCCGGCTAAATTATACATTACATCCAATTCTTGTTCTGTAATCGGATTCTGTCTGATATCTTGAAATTCTAAATTGTGGGTTGCAGGAAGTGATTTGATAATTTTTCTGCAAGTATCACATGAGGCCAAATAGTAAATTTTATTCATCACAAAAATAATTTTTGCAAAGAAACCACTTTCGTTTTATAATTGAATGAATAAGTCCGAAAAATAGAACTATTTTATGGATAGAAACGGGTCTGCCTCAGAAAACGGAATAAAAACTTCTTTAGGGCCGTCAACATAAGCAGCTACTTCATAAGTATTATAATAAAGTAAAATTCCTTTTTCCTGAAAAAAAACATTTTGCGGAAGTGCAAAAGTATCATTTTCAAACATCAATCCTGTAGAATTGATATTTTCGTTTGGTAAAATTCGGTATTTCTCTCTGAATTTATTTTCTACAAACTGATGAAATTGAGATTCGTCTTTTATGAGATTTTCCAGGGTTAAATATTTCCCGGTTTTTAAATCAAAAACCAAAGAAGTTAAACCTTGATATCCGTGAGCTCCGCCGGTAAAAGAATAATAATTGAGTTCCAGATTTATAAGCTTATCAGATTGGTAGATAACCCTTGCTTTAATGTCTGCTTCCCATCCAAAAGAATCTGATGGAAATTCTTTTTTGAGATTTTCATAAGATTGAATAAAATTATCTGCTAATAATTGATAAGTTGGGTTTTCTAAAGTTTTTTCATCAAGATAAACAATGTCTGTTATTATACTTAGCAGCTTTTTGTTTATGCTGTCTGCTACAATTGGCAGATTGGAAGCAACCGGTACTGTGATATTAATTTCAGGGCAATTTTCAGTACAGTTAAGCTCTGATTTTTTGATGTATTTTTTGTTTTCAAAAGTGAGATCCTTTTTACAACTATAAAGAGAGACACTGCAAAACAATAGGAAGAAAATCTTTTTCATAGAAATTAAAGTTAAATATTTACAAAGGTATGTATTGTAAAATTGCCATAGACAAAATTAAAAGGTAAATTTGCTGTAATATTTATACAATTGAAATTTAATGATATGAAATTTAATACAAAAGTTATCCATGGCGGGCAGCATCATGACCCAAGTACAGGAGCAGTTATGCCTCCGGTTTTTCAGACCTCTACCTTTGTACAAACAAGTCCCGGAAAACCATTAAACGAAAATTATGAATACAGCAGAGCAGCAAATCCCACGAGAACGGCTTTGGAAGCTGCTTTGGCAAGCATAGAAAATGGATACAAAGGATTGGCATTTTCTTCGGGATTGGCAGCTACAGATTGTTTGTTGAGGAGTTTTAAAGCAGGAGATGAAATTATCGCAATGGATGATTTATATGGAGGGACTTATAGAATGTTTACTCGAATTTACAAGGATTCCGGGATAAAATTTCATTTTATAGACATGAATGATTTAGATAAATTTCAGTCATTGATCAATGAAAATACCAAATTGGTATGGGTAGAAACACCAACCAATCCTTTGATGAAATTGGCAGATATTGAGGCGATAGCTCAGATAACTCAGAAACATAAAATTTTATTTGCTGTAGACAATACTTTTGCAACTCCGTATCTGCAAAAACCACTTGATCTTGGAGCAGATGTTGTAATGCATTCTGCTACAAAATATTTAGGTGGACACTCAGATGTTATAGCCGGAGCTTTAATTATTAAGGATAAAGATTTAGCAGAACAATTACATTTTCAACAATTTGCAACCGGCGCGACACTTGGCCCAATGGATAGTTTTCTCATTTTAAGAGGAATTAAAACATTACATCTGAGAGTTCAAAGGCATTGCGAAAATGGAGAAAAAGTAGCGCAGTTTCTTAATGAACATCCGGCTGTTTCCGAAGTTTTTTATCCTGGTTTAGAAAGTCATCCTTTTCATGACTTGGCAAAAAAACAAATGAAAGGATTTGGAGGAATGGTTTCGTTTAAATTCAAATCCGGGGCAAAGGAAGATGCTGTAAAATTTTTAGAAAAGCTAAAAGTATTTACACTGGCAGAATCTTTAGGAGGTGTAGAATCATTAGCAAATCATCCTGCATTGATGACTCATGCATCTATTCCTGAAGATAAGCGAAGAGCGGGAGGAATTTCGGATGATCTGGTAAGATTAAGTGTCGGAGTAGAAGATATAGAAGATCTTTTGGCAGACTTAACTCAGGCTTTGAAATAAAAAATTAACTACCGATTGGTTGGCAATGTTTAATTGAAGTAATAAACGTAACCAACATTTAATGTTGCAGACCAATCGTTGGTTTTATTCTCGCTGTAAGTTCTTCTGTTTGGATTCATTCCATCCATCCAGTCCGTAAAATAGTATTGTAATCTTCCATCTACGATTAACGCATGATATTCGGAGAGTTTGATCCTTGTTCCTAAACTTCCTGTTACAGACATTGTAATTCCGGAATCAGACTTAAAACCATCAATATATTTAGTGGGTGTAGTAATTGGTGTTCCAATCTGACCCAATTTGGAATATGCTTTTACACTATAACTGGTAAGCTGGCTACCCAGACTTATATACGGAGAGAATATACTGCTTTGGTTATAATCGTCTGTTTTCCATGGATAGAATTCTAATTGGAGTCCAACATTAGCAGTTTTTAACTTACTTCTCATTGCTTTAAGCTTTTGAGATTTAATGTCATTGCCTTCAACATATTTTCCGTGGTGTTCCAGTTGAGTTGTCATAAAAGAAACTTCAGTTCTTAATTTGAAGTTTTCTGCAAGTGAATTTCTATTGCTTTCTAATGAAATGTAGTAAAAAACTCCGATAGAAAAACCAACATTTCCTAATGCGTTTTTAATATTTCCTTTTTCTCCAAAATCAGATTGAAAAAAAACAGGACCAGTCATGATACCTAATTCGTGGTAATAACCATTATATTGTGAATAAGCGGAATTAAGTGTTAATAAAAGTAATAAGCTCGCAATTATGGACTTAATCATGGATTTTTCGATTTTCTAAATAAGTGACAAATATATAAAACATATTTCATAATTAATAAAATTAATGAATTTGTTGTTGTTATATGATTGTTTCCCTGCTTTAAATAAGGGTTTTACTCTTAAATGATTTCTATATGTTATGAAGTCATTAAAAATAGTTTAATGTCAGATAAATGATAATATTGTATAAAATATTACTGATTCATATATATGAATATATACATATTTTCGTTTATAGTATATTTGCTGATATTATCTTAAGAAATGAACAGATCCCTTGTAGTACTTATTTTTTTATTTTTATTTAAATTGTCATTTGCCCAAAACGATCAAAGTTGGGGGGCGTATTTTTCTTATAAAGGTATAACAGATGTTTCGAATGCTTCAAATGCGGTATTCGCAGTTTCTGAAAACGCAGTATTTTCAAAAAATATAGATACCGACCAAGTAAAAATAAAAAATACATTAGATGGATTATCAGGACAGACAATTACATCATTGTACCATAGCCAGACTTTCAATAAAACATTTTTAGGCTATCAAAACGGATTGATGATTATTGTGAATGAAGCAGATGGAACAATTAGGCAATTTGTAGATATTATTAATAAAGAATTACAGCCTAATCTCAAAAAAATCAACCACTTTTACGAATACGAAGAAAAAATTTATATTTCTTGTGATTTCGGGATTGTTCAGTTTAACCTTAATACATTAGAATTTGGAGATACCTATTTTATAGGAAATGCAGGAGCAGAAACAGCCATAATGCAAACCACTGTTTTCGATGGATTTATATATGCTGCAACAAGACAAAATGGTATAAGGAGAGCAAATATTACAAGTCCTAATCTTATAAATTATCAGGAGTGGCAGGAAATAAATTCAGGATGGTTCGTAGGGGTAGATTCGTATGAGAACAGGCTTTTGGCAGCTGATAATTCTGGAAATATTCATCAATATAATGGGATAAATTTTCAGTTTTTTCAAAATGCAGGAAATGTTATTTCGGATATAAGAGGAGCAAATTCTTATGGGATCGTTACAACATCCGGCAAAATAAATATTTACAATTCTCAATTAATATTAGTACAAACTATAAATGCTTTTCAGATTACAGAACATGAAGTGAAGTTTACATGTGCTACAATAATCGATAACAAAGTATATGCCGGAACATTAGAACATGGAATGGTTATTTTCTTGCTTAACAATGTTTCCAGTTATCAGTTCTTCTCGCCCGACGGACCGGAGAGAAATACCGTTTTTGCGGTAAATGCCCAAACAGAAAATTTGTGGCTCGCTTTTGGAGGTTTTGCTTCAGATTACAATCCGTATACATATATCGGATTTGATCTTACTAAATTTGGGATTTCAAAATTTTCCAATAACACCTGGACCAACATCCCATTTGAAGATTTATTAGGAGCAAGAGCCTTATCTAAAATTATTATAGATCCTGCAAATCCTAATACAGTTTTTATAAGCTCTTATCACGATGGAATATTAAAAATAGAAAATGATATAGCTACACATCTTTATACGTATTCCAATACAGGAACGACGGGTTTAGAATCTTTGATAGATCCGCTTAATCCTAATTATAAAAGTGTTAGGGTTTATGGAACTGCTTTTGACAGATCGGGTAATTTGTGGATGAACAATGCCAATATAAATAAACCTATTAAAGTTCTTCGGGCGAACAACCAGTGGAATTCATATTCAGTAGAAAATACATTTACCAATCCTCGGGACATTGTTTATGATGAACTTGTAATAGACCGATCAGATAGAAAATGGATTGCAACTTACGGAGGGGTTTTGGGTTTTGATGATAAAACGAATATGATGAAATTGATCAATAATGATGAGAGTGGTGGAAATTTACCTTCGTCAGATGTTCGTGCTTTGGCAATAGACAATAAAAATCAATTATGGATCGGCACCAATCGAGGATTACGCATATTGTCAAGTGTCGATAGATTTAATTCTGACGATGTATTAAAAAGCAATCCTATAATTATATTAGAAGAAGGATTGGCACAAGAATTATTATATCAGCAATTCATCACAGATATAGTGGTAGATGGCGCAAATACCAAATGGATCGGAACTGCCGATGCAGGCGTTTTTCATGTCTCATCAGATGGACAGCAGATATTGCATCAGTTTAATATTAATAATTCACCATTACCAAGTAATAGTATAAACGATATAGATATTAATCCGTCAACAGGAGAAGTATTTTTTGCAACTCCAAAAGGATTAGTATCCTATAAAGGGATTTCTACAAAAGGAGCAGACGATTTAAGTAATGTAATTGTCTATCCAAATCCGGTTAGACCAGAATACCATGGAACTGTAAAAATTACAGGATTGCTGGATAAAGCCAATGTAAAAATTACAGATATACAAGGGAATCTGGTTTTTGAGACTACTACAGAAGGAGGAACTATAGAATGGGATACTACTGCATTTGGTAAATATAAGGTTGCCACAGGAGTTTATATGATTTTTATAGCTTCTCAGGACGCAGCACAAACTAAGATTAAAAAAGTAATGATTGTAAGATAAAAAACTGTGCAAATAAAAACTAGAGCCATTGTATTTTCGGCGATAAAATATCAGGAAAAAGGCCTTATTGTAAAGTGTTTTACAAAATCCGACGGGCTCAAAACTTATTATGTTCGGGATGCTTTTTCACATAAAAAAAACAATCAAAAAGCAGCTTATTTTCAACCGTTAAATATTTTAGAAATTGAAGCTGTTCACAAGAATAAAGGAACTTTAGAGAATTTCAAAGAAATAAAAATAGCCATTCCGTACCAAACCATTTCGGAGAATATTGCCAAAAGTTCAATTGCGATTTTTCTTGCAGAAATGCTGTCGCTCAGCATCCATGAAGAGGAAAAAAATGAAGAGCTTTATGAGTTTCTCGAAACAGCATTTCAATGGCTGGATACTCACGATCAGATAGCAGATTTCCACTTGGTTGTACTTTTGCAGATCACCCGATTTTTCGGATTTTTTCCAGATACAACACAGGAAGAATTTTCTGTTTTCGATTTATCTGAAGGAAAATTTGCATTAACACAAACATACAATTGCCTCTCTCCAACCGAAACGCAGATTTTCAAAAAATTATTAAAGCAAAAACTCAATACAGTAACAAAAAACTTTAATGGTTCAGAAAGACAAATCCTGCTTAAAATTCTTGTAAATTACTATTCTCTTCACATTTCAGGGTTTAGAAAACCTAAATCTTTAGAAATTTTGCAAGAGGTTTTTGCTTAATCCGTCAAACTTTCGACTTTCGACTTTCGACTTTTGGCTTAATTTTGTTACTTTCGCAAATTGATTTTAGAAAACGACAATAATGAGCACAAAATTTACTGAATATAAAGGACTTGACCTGCCAACCGTAGCGTCAGAAGTACTTGATTTCTGGAAAAAAGAAAACATCTTTGAAAAAAGCGTTACAACACGCGAAGGAAACCAACCTTACGTATTTTTTGAAGGGCCACCTTCAGCAAACGGATTGCCTGGAATTCACCATGTAATGGCTCGTGCAATTAAGGATATTTTTTGTCGTTATAAAACCCAGAAAGGCTTTCAGGTAAAAAGAAAAGCAGGCTGGGATACTCATGGTTTGCCTGTTGAATTGGGAACCGAGAAAGAACTTGGAATCACGAAAGAAGACATCGGAAAAACCATTTCTATCGAAGAATACAACGAAGCCTGTAAAAAAACAGTAATGCGTTATACCGATGTGTGGAACGACCTTACCGAAAAAATGGGCTATTGGGTCGATATGGAAGATCCGTACGTCACTTACAAACCAAAATATATGGAGTCGGTTTGGTGGCTTTTGAAACAAATCTATGATAAAGGATTGTTGTATAAAGGTTACACGATCCAGCCGTATTCTCCAAAAGCAGGAACAGGATTGTCTTCTCACGAAGTAAACCAGCCGGGAGCTTACCGTGATGTAACGGATACCACGATTGTAGCGCAATTCAAGACATTGTTAGAAACATTACCTTCTTTTTTGCAAGGTTTTGGAGATGTACATTTCTTGGCTTGGACGACAACACCTTGGACTTTGCCTTCAAACACCGCTTTGACAGTTGGACCAAAAATCGATTATGTTTTGGTAAAAACGTTCAACCAATATACTTTCGAACCAATCAATGTGGTTTTGGCTAAGAATTTAGTTGGAAAACAATTTGGGAAAGGATTTTTTGCAAGTGAAGATGATGCTGATTTTGACAATGTGAAAAACGGAGACAAACAGCTTCCCTATAAAATATTGACAGAAGCAAAAGGAACTGATCTGGTCGGAATCAAATATGAGCAATTATTACCTTACGCTTTACCTTACCAAAATCCGGAAAATGCTTTCCGAGTAATTTCAGGAGATTTTGTTACGACGGAAGACGGAACAGGAATCGTGCACACCGCTCCAACTTTTGGTGCTGATGATGCGAAAGTAGCTAAAGAAGCCACTCCAGAAGTTCCGCCGATGTTGGTTTTAGACGAAAACGGAACTCCGGTTCCATTGGTAGATTTGCAAGGAAAATTCACTTCACATATGGGCGATTTCGCCAGAAAATATGTAAAGAACGAATATTATGATGCGGGAACAGCACCGGAAAAATCGGTAGATGTAGAAATTGCAATTCGTTTAAAAGAAGAAAATAAGGCTTTCAAAGTAGAAAAATACGTCCACAGTTACCCACACAGTTGGAGAACCGACGAACCGCTTTTATATTATCCATTGGATTCTTGGTTCATCAAGGTAACTGATGTAAAAGACAGGATGTTTGATCTGAATGAAACCATCAACTGGAAGCCAAAATCTACAGGTGAAGGACGTTTCGGAAACTGGTTGAAAAATGCCAACGACTGGAATCTTTCCCGTTCAAGATATTGGGGAATCCCGTTGCCAATCTGGAGAACCGAAGACAAAAAAGAAGAAGTGCTGATTGGTTCTGTTGAAGAATTATACAACGCTATTGAAAAATCGATCGAAGCTGGTTTCCAAAAACAAAATCCGTTCAAAGGTTTTGAAATCGGAAATATGTCGGAAGCCAATTACGATTTGGTTGATTTGCATAAAAATGTAGTTGATGAAATCACTTTAGTTTCTCCATCCGGAAAACCAATGAAACGCGAAAGCGATCTGATTGACGTTTGGTTCGACTCCGGAGCGATGCCTTATGCACAATGGCACTATCCTTTCGAAAACAAAGACAAGATTGACGGAAACAAAGATTTTCCGGCAGATTTCATCGCAGAAGGTGTCGATCAAACTCGCGGATGGTTCTATACTTTGCATGCGATCGGAACTTTGGTTTTTGATAAAGTAGCTTATAAGAATGTAGTTTCAAACGGTTTGGTTCTGGACAAAAACGGACAAAAAATGTCCAAGCGTCTAGGAAATGCAACGGACCCTTTTGAAACCATTAAAGAATATGGTCCCGATGCCACACGTTGGTATATGATTTCGAATGCAAATCCTTGGGACAACTTGAAGTTTGACATTGAAGGAGTTGCTGAGGTACGTCGAAAATTCTTCGGAACATTATACAATACGTATTCATTTTTCAGCTTATATGCTAATATTGATGGTTTTAAATATGCAGAAGCAGAAATCCCATTAAACGAAAGGCCGGAAATTGACCGTTGGATCTTATCAGAATTGCATACTTTGATAAAAGTGGTAGACGACGCTTATGCAGAATATGAACCTACAAAAGCCGCTCGTGCCATTTCTGATTTTGTTCAGGAAAACCTGAGTAACTGGTACGTTCGTTTGTGCAGAAGACGTTTTTGGAAAGGAGATTATGGTCAGGATAAAATTGCAGCTTATCAAACGTTATATACTTGTTTGATTACTGTTGCAAAATTAAGTGCTCCGATCGCTCCTTTTTATATGGACAGATTATATAAAGATTTGGTAACCAATACAAAATCTGAGGAATTCAGCAGTATTCACTTAGCAAAATTTCCGAATTTCGTTGAAAACTTTGTTGATAAATCGTTGGAAAGCAAAATGCAGAAAGCGCAAACTATTTCATCCTTGGTTTTATCACTTAGAAAAAAGGAAATGATAAAGGTTCGTCAACCGTTGCAAAAGGTAATGATTCCGGTACTTGATGCAGTTCAGAAAGCTGAAATTGAAGCAGTTTCCGATCTGATAAAAGCAGAGGTAAATGTAAAAGAAATAATGTTTTTAGATGACGATTCGGGTATTTTGATCAAACAGGTTAAGCCGAACTTTAAGACTCTTGGACCACGTTTTGGTAAAGATATGGGTTTGATTTCCAATAAGATACAAAATTTATCGCAAGAGAAAATTGCTCAAATTGAGAATAATGGAATGACTGTTGTTGAATTGTCAGGAAAAATGATAACTTTAACACAAAATGATGTAGAAATTACATCACAGGATATTGAAGGCTGGTTGGTGGCAAATTCGGGCGGAATTACAGTAGCATTAGATATAACAATTACGGACGAATTGAGACATGAGGGGATTGCGAGAGAGCTGATTAATAGAATACAAAATATTAGAAAAGATTCGGGATTTGAAGTAACAGATAAAATTAATGTTTATCTGCAAAAAAACAAGAATCTTGAAGAGGCGGTTTTTAAGAATGAAGCTTATGTAAGATCTGAAACACTAATTAATAATTTAATATTCGAAGATCACATAAAAAATGGAACAGAAATTGAGTTTGATGGGATAACATCAAAAATATTAATCACAAAATAAAGATAACTATGGTAGATGAAGTAGCAAGATACTCAGATGCTGATTTAGCAGAGTTCAAAGAAATTATTTTAAATAAAATACAAAAAGCACAATCAGATTTAGACTTAATCAAAAGTGCCTATATGAATGATTTGAATAACGGAACTGACGATACGTCTCCAACATTCAAAGCGTTTGAAGAAGGTAGCGAAACAATGTCTAAGGAAGCAAATTCGCAATTGGCTATTCGCCAGGAAAAATTTATTCGCGATTTGAAAAATGCTCTTTTTAGGGTAGAAAACAAAACTTATGGAGTCTGTAAAGTTACAGGAAAGCTAATTAGTAAAGAAAGGCTTAAAATTGTTCCTCATGCAACAATGAGTATTGAAGCAAAAAACTTACAGCGATAAAACAAACACCCGATTTTTTGGGTGTTTTTTTATTGTAATCAGTTGTGTTTAATGATTTACCCGATTTTGTTATGCAATATAATAGTTGAAATTTGAAATAAAAATCTATTTTTTCGATTTATCAGGAAACTTTGCTTGAATTGTTGAAACGATCAAAAAGGTTAAATCACTTTGATAAAATTAAGGTACAATAATATTTTTTGTATAGTTAAAATTACTTCATGAAAAAGACTTTATTTTTAAGGAGCTTTTTTTATTACTTTTGCACTTCAAAATCAGAAAAATGTCTCTCAAGAAAGCCTATTTATTAGTTATTCTGTTATTGGTTATTGACCAAGTTTCTAAAATTTATATTAAAACCAACTTTATGTTGAACGAAAAAATTTATGTTTTCGGTCAGAAATGGTTTCAGATCTATTTTATAGAAAACGAAGGAATGGCTTGGGGGCTTGAACTGCCGGGAGATTATGGAAAATTGTTTTTAACACTTTTTAGGATCATAGCTGTTGGAGGAATTGCTTATTGGCTGCATGAGTCTGTAAAAAATAAAGCTTCCAATTTTCTTATTGTAGCAATAGCTTTGATATTAACCGGGGCATTTGGAAATATTGTAGATTCTGTTTTTTACGGAATTATATTTGACGATAGTTACGGTCAGGTAGCAACTATGTTTGCAGAAGAACCTTATGGGACAATTTTTCATGGTAAAGTAGTCGATATGCTCTATTTTCCGATAATAGACAATTATACTCTTCCGGAATGGTTACCGGTCTGGGGTGGAAAACAATTTACATTTTTTAATGCGATCTTTAATATTGCAGATATGGCAATTTCTACAGGATTAGGGATATTAGTAGTTTTTAATAAAAAAGCTTTCGCTAAAAAATAGATCTAAAACTGATAAATCCGATCGGGAGTTACACAGTAATCCAGTTGTACATCACTTTCGAAAACACCTGTGATTTCGTTTTCGGGTTCAAAAAAGGACAACCCTATTTTGATCACATCCGGGCGGCATTCAGCGAGAAAATTATCATAAAACCCTTTGCCATAACCTACCCGGTTTCCTTTTTTGTCGAATGCCAAAAGCGGTATGAAAACGACATCAATTTTGTTAGAGTCTATTTCGATTCCATCCAGAGGCTCGGGAATGTCATATTTGTTTTTTTTGATCTTAATAGAATCGGTGAGTAGAAAATGAGTCATCTTTCTGGTTTCGAAATTACTCCTTGAGATTACTATATTTTTATCTTTTCCGGAAAGTATGTGTAATATAAATTCTGTATTAACTTCTTTTTGAGATTCTATCGATAGAAAAACATGATAAAAACTCCTGTCCCAGATTTTCATTTGAATAATTTGATTGGCAATTGCCAAACTATGATCTTCAAGAGTACTTTGGGAGATGTTTTTTCTTAAACCCCGATATTTTATGCGTAGTTCTTTTTTGTTCATTTTTTTGTAGAAAATCAAAAGCTAAAGATAGTGTATTTTACTTTTTCTTAAGTTTTTTGTTGCATTTACATCCTGCTAAATTATGTAACTTTGTTCTATGACTCCAACAGATTTAGTTTTGCAGATACAAATATTGCCAGATAGCCCCGGGATTTATCAGTATTATGATAAAGAAGGAAAAATATTATATGTTGGAAAAGCAAAAAATCTCAAAAAAAGAGTAAGTTCTTATTTTAATAAAATTCACGATTCTGCCAAAACAAATGTTTTGGTAAGAAAGATTCATCAGATCAGGCATATAGTTGTTCCTACAGAAAATGATGCATTGATCCTGGAAAACAATCTTATTAAAAAGTTACAACCGAGATACAATATCATGCTTCGTGATGATAAAACTTATCCGTGGATATGTATTAAAAAAGAACCATTTTCGAGAATATTCCCTACAAGAAGAATGATCCGGGACGGGTCGGAATATTTTGGTCCATATACTTCATTTAAAACGGTTCAGACTATTTTTGATTTATTTAAAGAATTGTATCCGCTTAGAACGTGCAATTATGATTTGAGCCAGGTTAATATTCAGAATAGAAAATACAAAGTATGTTTAGAATATCATCTTAAAAATTGTAAAGGACCATGTGAAGGTTTACAGACATTAGAAGAATATCAAGTTCAGGTTGATGCAATCCGTGAAATTCTGAAAGGAAATTTTAAAAACAGTCTTAAAGATTTTAAAAAGAAAATGGCTATGTATGCAGCTGATTTACAATTTGAAGAAGCTCAGAAAATCAAAGAAAAAATAGATGTTTTAGAAAAATATCAATCTAAATCCTTGGTAGTAAACCCTAAGATCTCAAATTTGGATGTGTTTTCGATTGTTTCAGATAATACAGCCGGATATGTAAACTTTCTGCAAATTTCCAGAGGTGCTATTGTTCGTTCTCATACAATGGAACTTAAGAAAAAACTGGATGAAACAGATCGGGAACTTTTAGAATTAGCTATTGTAGAAATGATAGATCGTTTCAAACTTAATTCAAGAGAAATTGTTGTTCCTTTTAAAATAGAGCTGGGAGAAAAATATCAAATAATAGTTCCTCAATCGGGAGATAAAAAGCAGTTATTGGAGATTTCAATCCGTAATGCTAATTTTTTTAGAATAGAGCAACTTAAGCAGATCCAGATTGTAGATCCAGACCGGCATGTTAACAGAATTATGGAACAAATGAAGAAAGATCTGAGACTTTCTGCCGAACCAAGACATGTAGAATGTTTTGATAATTCTAATATTCAGGGAACAAATCCGGTTGCGGCTTGTGTGGTTTTTAAAAATGGAAAACCAAGTAAAAAAGATTACAGGCATTTTAATATAAAAACTGTTGAAGGACCAAACGATTTTGCTTCGATGGAAGAAGTAGTATATCGAAGATATAAAAGATTGTTAGAAGAAAATGAGCCTTTACCGCAGCTTATTATTATAGACGGTGGAAAAGGACAATTGTCGTCTGCTTTAAAAAGTTTGGAAGCTTTGGGTCTGAGGGGTAAAATTGCCATTATTGGAATTGCCAAACGTTTGGAAGAATTATATTATCCGGGAGATTCTGTGCCGTTGTATTTAGACAAAAAATCAGAAACACTCAAAGTAATTCAGCATCTGAGAAATGAAGCACATCGTTTTGGAATAACTTTTCATAGAAATAAACGAAGTAAATCGTCACTTACTTCATCTATGGAATTGATTCCCGGTATAGGTGAAAAAACTATGCAAACGCTGATCAAGCATTTCAAATCGGTTAAAAGATTGAAGGAAGCATCCGAAAATGAAATTTCCTCTATAATAGGTATTTCAAAAGCCAAAAAAATTTACGACTTTTACAAAAGTGTCAAGCCCTAAATTTTCCATGTATAAAATCGTCACTTTTATTTTATTAATTTTTACTGTTAATCTTTATTCGCAAGAAACAGAACAAAAAAAACCTAAAATTGGTTTGGTTCTAAGTGGAGGCGGAGCAAAAGGGTTGGCGCATATTGGAGTACTCAAAGTGCTGGAAGAATCGAATGTAAAAATAGATTACATCACAGGGACAAGCATGGGGGCAATTGTTGGAGGATTATATGCAACAGGTTATAGTGCTGTACAAATCGATTCGATATTTGCAGTTACAGACTTTGATGTAATTCTAAGAGATCGGATTCCCAGATCTTCAAAAAATTTTTACGAAAAAAGAAATGATGAATTATATACTCTGATACTTCCATTTGAAAAGTTTAAAGTGGGAGTTCCTACAGCATATTCTAAAGGATTAAATATTTACAATCTGCTGGCCAGACTTACTCATAATAGCAGACATATTCACGATTTCAGCAAACTTCCCATACCGTTTCTGTGTGTTGCCACAGATATAGAAACAGGAAAACAGGTAATCTTAGATAAGGGAATTTTACCTAATGCGTTGTTGGCTAGCGCAGCTTTTCCTTCGTTGTTTTCTCCTGTAATAATTGACGATAAAGTGTTGATAGATGGAGGAGTTGCAAATAATTATCCTATAGAGGAAATTAGAAATCTAGGTGCAGATATTGTAATTGGTGTAGATGTACAGGATGATCTTAAAGACAGAAATAATCTGCAGAATGCTACTAAAATTTTAGTTCAGATCTCCAATCTTCAAATGATTGAAAAAATGCAGTTAAAAAGAGAAAAAACAGATATTTATATTAAACCGGATATAAGAGGTTATAATGTAATATCTTTTAACGATGGGGATAATATTATAAAGAAAGGTGAAGAAGCAGGAAGAAATGTAATTGAGAAATTAAAAGCTTTGGCAAAAGATGATGGAAGTTATAAAGTTCAAAGAGTTCCTAACAAAGTCGATTCGTTGTGTGTTTCAAAAATTTCTATCAATAAGCTTGAAAATTATACACGGGCATATATTATAGGAAAATTAGGTTTTAATGCAGATACGGATATTTCTTATGAGGATTTGAAAAATGGTATTGATAATCTCAACGCTACTCAAAATTTTAGTTCAATTTCCTATTCGTTCGAAAGTGATAATGGTAATGATGCGTTGGTATTAGAACTAAAGGAAAACCCAATAAAAACCTATTTAAAATTAGGAATACATTATGATGATCTCTATAAGACCGGAGTATTACTGAACGTAACTCAGAAGAAAATGATATTTAAAAACGATGTTGCCTCTTTTGATGTTGTTTTAGGAGATAATTTCAGATACTATTTTGATTATTATATTGATAACGGATTTTATTGGAGTGTTGGTTTCAATTCTAGATTTAATTCATTCAATAGAAATATAAAATTAAGTGGAGGAGATTTTAAATTACTGGAAGGGATCGAAAATAAATCTGTGAATATAGATTATTCTGATTTTTCTAATAAAATCTATTTGCAAACGATCATAAAGCATAAATTTCTTGCAGGTGGAGAATTAGAATACAAAAATATAAGAGTAACTTCTTCTACGACCAACTTTGAAAGTACTATTTTTCAAAGCAGTAAATTTTTGACGTTTAATTTATATCTCAAGTACGATTCTTTTGATGATTATTATTTCCCCTCAAGAGGATATTATCTTAATTCAAATTATCAGACGTATGTCTATTCATCAAAAATAGAGAATGATTTTAATAAATTTTCTTATTTTAAAACCGAGACAGGTTTTGCAACATCATTTTCGGATAAAACAACTTTATTATTGCAGGCAGAAGGAGGTTTTTCTATAGGTAAAAACACAATGCCGTTTTACGATTTTATGTTAGGAGGGTTTGGATTTAATCAAATTAATAATTTTAATTCTTTTTACGGATATGATTTTTTAAGCCTCAATGGTAACAGTTATCTAAAAGCGGTAATAACATACGATTATGAATTTCTTAGAAAAAATCACTTCAATATTGCTGCAAACTTCGCTCAGATCGGTAATAATATTTTCGATTCAGACAAATGGATATCCAAACCACGCTATACAGGTTATGCAATAGGATATGGACTGGAAACAGTTTTTGGTCCGGTTCAGATTAAACATAGTTGGTCTCCGGAAACTTCAGACCACCACACTTGGTTTTCAGTAGGTTTTTGGTTTTAATTTTAGTTTTTTCAAAATTTATAATATAATTTTTGTGTTAAATATTCCATAAAAAACTATATTTGGAGGTTTAACAACTTTAATAAATCAAATATATGTCGATTTGGAAAACAAAACCGATGTCTTTAATTTTAAAAGAATCTGTAGATACTGAAAAAAGTTTAAAAAGAACACTCACTACCTGGGGGTTAATTGCATTAGGAATTGGAGCTATAATTGGAGCTGGATTGTTTGTTAGAACAGCAGCAGCAGCAGCACAAAATGCAGGACCATCTGTTACTTTAGGTTTTTTAGTAGCTGCATTAGGTTGTGCATTTGCGGGATTGTGTTATGCAGAATTATCTTCGTCAATTCCTATTTCGGGAAGTGCATATACTTATACTTATGCAACGATGGGTGAATTTTTGGCTTGGATTATAGGTTGGGATTTGGTATTAGAATACGCAGTAGGTGCTGCTACTGTTGGAATTGCTTGGAGTGAATATCTCAATAATTTCCTGGTCGAGATTATGCATATGAGTCCCATACCGTATGAATGGTGTCATTCACCTTTTCAAACTTCTACAGAGGGAGTAAGCGGAATTATTAATATCCCGGCATTATTTATAGTTACCGCAATTAGTTTTCTGCTAATAAGAGGTATTCAGGAATCTAGTTTTGTAAACGGAATTATCGTAATAGTTAAAGTGACTATTGTTATTTTATTAATAACATTAGGCTGGAACTACATTAATCCGGAGTATCATGCCAATTACATTCCGGAAGCTGTAGAATATATTGATCATCAGGGAATTACTTGTAATTACGGAGGGATTTTAGGAATACTAGGTGCTGCAGGAACTGTATTTTTTGCTTTTATTGGTTTTGATGCAGTAAGTACGGCAGCTCAGGAAACCAAAGATCCTAAAAAATCTATGCCTCTCGGAATTTTGGGATCGTTGGCAATTTGTACTGTTTTATATGTGCTTTTTGCACATGTATTGACAGGACTGGCTCCGGTTGAGTTTTTTAGAGATCCTTTAAAAGGAGGAGAAGCCTCAGTAGTAGCTGCCATTAGAGAAGGAATGCCAGCTACTTATAGTTGGTTAAGTAAATCTATTACAATAGCTATTTTGGCGGGTTTTTCATCAGTAATTTTAGTAATGCTTTTAGGTCAAAGTCGGGTATTTTATTCTATGAGTAAAGACGGTTTATTACCTAAAGTATTTTCAGAACTACATCCTAAATACCAAACCCCGTACAAAGGAAATTTAGTAATTCTAGTTTTGGTAGGATTGTTTGCAGGATTTGTTCCGGGAGATGTTGTAGGACACATGACTAGTATAGGAACGTTGTTTGCTTTTATATTAGTATGTCTGGCAGTAATTGTACTTCGTAAAAAAGAACCCAATTTACATCGTGAGTTTAAAGTGCCTTTTGTGCCTTTAATCCCAATTTTAGGAATTGTTACTTGTGGTGCTATGGTTTTTGGACTAGGAATGGAAAACTGGATAAGGTTGATTGTTTGGATGATTTTAGGTGTGATAATCTATTTTATCTACGGTAGAAAACACAGTAATTTAAAATAAAAAATATTAAAGCATTCGGAAACGGATGCTTTTTTGATATAAGACAAATTCATAATAACTAATTTAAAATTATAAACATAGGTAGAGAAGTGTAGTTAATTTAGAAAATTGTTAAATCTCCTTTTTTTATTCTGTTTTTTCAAATCAATATTTTTCACGATATTTGTATTTATGAATACAATTTGGAATGATTTATTGCAACACCTAAAGTTTCTAATCAAGAGAAACCCTGAATGATTTGAAACTATATTAATTTCAACAAAATATTTTTCAAATTATAATAATATCATTATGCCAATATATCACAAACTGGGTCAATTTCCACAGAAACGCCATACACAGTTCGAAAAACCAGATGGCGGATTGTATTATGAACAACTCTTTGGTACAGAAGGTTTTCATGGACATTCATCACTTCTTTATCACGTTCATAGGCCTACTCAGGTAAAAGAGATTTTATCTTCAACCAATGTCGAGCCTAAAATTGCGATCAATAAAAATATTAAATCCTTGTTGCTTAAAGGGTTTGATGTAGCTCCCAAAAATGATTTCCTTGAAAGCAGAAAACCAATGCTGGTCAACAAAGATTGTCTTATTGGTTTGGCTGCTCCCAGAGAATCACTCAGGAATTATTTCTACAAAAATGCTGATGCCGATGAGATGATTTTTATTCATAAAGGAACCGGAGTATTGAGAACGATGATGGGGAATATTCCATTTGAATATGGGGATTATCTCATTATTCCAAGAGGAATTATATATCAGATCGATTTTGATACTACCGAAAACAGAATTTTTTATGTAGAATCCTATGCTCCGTTTTATACACCAAGAAGATATAAAAACGAATCCGGACAATTATTGGAACATTCTCCATTTTGTGAAAGAGATTTCAAATTGCCAGAGACAATAGAAACGTATAATGAAAAAGGAGACTTTTTGGTAAAGATAAAAAAAGAAGGAATGTTACACGAAGTTGTTTATGCCACTCATCCATTTGATGTTATAGGTTGGGATGGGTATAATTTTCCTTACGGTTTCAGTATTCATAATTTCGAACCGATTACAGGAAGAGTACATTTGCCACCTCCGATTCATCAAACTTTCGAGACGGCAACATTCGTAGTTTGTTCATTTTGTCCTCGTTTGTATGACTATCATCCAAAATCTATTCCCGCTCCATATAATCATAGCAATATAGATAGTGATGAGGTTTTGTATTATGTAGATGGGGATTTTATGAGTCGTAATAATATCGAACAAGGACACATTACTTTACATCCAAAAGGGATTCCTCATGGACCAGCACCTGGCGCAATGGAGCGTAGCATTGGTCAGGTAGAAACACAGGAATTAGCAGTAATGGTGGATACATTCAGACCGCTTATGGTTACCGAAGAAGCGATGGCAATCGATGATGGGAAATATTATAAATCCTGGGTAGAATAAATTTTTAGAAGTTATTGTATCTTTTTATTTTTTGATAAAAATAATAAGTATATGGTTTCTTCAGGATTAAAATAAATAATTAATAATATTCTCTATAAAAAGAGACAAAAATATAATCAAGATGAGTGAATTAAAATCAGTAGAATTTGGATTGGAGAAAATCTTTGAAGGAGCTCAGGATTTCTTACCCCTTTTGGGAACAGATTACGTAGAATTTTACGTAGGAAATGCAAAACAAGCAGCACATTTTTATAAAACAGCCTTTGGCTTCCAGTCTTTAGCATATGCCGGATTAGAAACAGGAATAAAAGACAGAGCATCATATGTTTTAAAACAAGACAAAATACGTTTGGTATTAACAACAGCTTTGCGTAGTGATTCACCAATTGGTGAGCATGTAAAAAAACATGGTGATGGAGTAAAAATTGCAGCTCTTTGGGTAGAAGACGCTCGTTCTGCTTACGAAGAAACGATCAAACGTGGAGCAAAATCTTTTATGGAACCAACCGTAGAAACAGATGAATTTGGTGAAGTAATTCGTGCAGGAATTTACACTTACGGAGAAACAGTTCATATGTTCGTAGAAAGAAAAAACTATAATGGGGTATTTTTACCGGGTTATAAAGAATGGAAATCGGATTATAATCCTACACCGGTTGGTTTAAAATATATTGATCATATGGTTGGAAATGTGGGTTGGAACCAAATGAATACTTGGGTAAAATGGTATGAAGATGTGATGGGATTTGTAAACTTTTTGTCATTTGATGATAAACAGATCACAACAGAATATTCTGCATTGATGTCCAAAGTAATGTCGAACGGGAATGGACGCATTAAGTTCCCGATTAATGAACCGGCAGAAGGAAAGAAAAAATCCCAAATAGAAGAATACTTAGATTTTTATGAAGGAGAAGGAATTCAACACATTGCAGTTGCAACAGACGATATAATTAAAACAGTTGGAGAAATGCGCTCAAGAGGGATAGAGTTTTTATCTACTCCGCCACAAGCGTATTATGATGCGATTCCGGAAAGATTAAAAGATCATATGCATAAATTTAAAGAAGATATCAATATATTGCAATCTCTTGGAATTATGATTGATGCCGATGAAGAAGGTTATTTACTGCAAATTTTCACAAAGCCGGTAGAAGACAGACCTACTTTATTTTTTGAAGTGATTCAAAGAATGGGAGCTAGAGGATTTGGAGCCGGGAATTTTAAAGCCCTTTTCGAATCAATAGAAAGAGAACAAGAAAAAAGAGGAACCTTGTAAAAATAAGATATTTTTAACAATAGTATAATTTGAAGCTATGATAAAGGGATTAAATTGTAAAATATTTGTTAAAAATGATTTTTAAATAAGAATGTTTCAAAAACTTGCATACATTTGCACTCGCAAAAAGCAAGGGAGTGGTTTCCTGACCTTTTTATATAGATTTTCATAATTTATAGTTTTTTGGTTGGTTAATAGCATAAAAACTCAGTCATATTTTTGACTGGGTTTTTTTGTTTTGGTACATTTGGAACAGAAATTGTATGTCATTGACTAAAAATAGATAAATCCATGAAAAAGTTAGTAATAGCATTTTTGCTTATAGGTCTTATGGGCTTCAGGTCTTCACAAGAAGAAAGTGCCTTTGATGTTGGAGAATGGTTTAAATTTAGGATTCATTATGGGATTGTCAATGCAGGGTATGCAACTTTAGAAGTTAAAGAAGCTGTAAAAAACAATAAAAAAGTTTTTCATGTTGTTGGCAGAGGTTATACAACAGGAATGACTAAAGTTTTTTTCAAAGTAGATGATAACTACGAAAGTTATTTTGATAAAGAAACAGGAAATCCATATCAGTTTGTCCGGAAAATAGATGAAGGCGGTTATACAAAAGACCAGGAAGGGTTCTTTAACCATAAGGACAAAACAGTATTAGTAAAAGACTACAAAAGAAATACAGAAAAAACTATAGTAGTAACTGAAAATGTTCAGGATATTTTGTCAACATTTTATTATCTTCGCAATCATCCAACAATCGATAAGCTTAAAATAGGAGAATTTGTAGATGTAGATATGTTTTTCGATGATGAAATAACCAAATTTAAGTTAAAATTCTTAGGTAGAGAAGATATAAAAACTAAATTTGGAACCATACCAACGATGATTTTTAGACCTTATGTTCAAGCAGGGAGAGTGTTCAAAGAACAAGAAAGTTTAACTGTTTGGATATCTGATGATGATAATAAAATGCCGATTCGTATTAAAGCAAGTCTGGCAGTAGGATCCCTAAAAGCAGATTTAGATGGTTTCAAAGGTTTAAAACATCCCTTTACCGTTAAAGTAAAACAAAAATGATTAACACAAACAAAACAACTCAACTTCTTGATGAATTAGAAAATAAATTTCAAAAAATCAATCAAAAAACCGAAACCCATCTTGAAGGTCTTTTGTGGTCCAAACCAATAACATATTGGGATTATATACAAACAGATGCTTTGCTCAATCTTCAAACACAAAGAACGGTTCTTCCGGATGAAATGGTTTTTATAATGTATCATCAGGTAAATGAGTTATTGTTTAAAATGATTCTTTGGGAAATTAATCAACTGGCTCATACAACAGTTCCTGAACCAGAATATTTCACAGAAAAACTCAGAAGAATCAGCAGATACTTTGATATGCTTACCACATCATTCGATATTATGGGAGATGGGATGGAAGTAGATCAGTATATGAAATTTAGAAATACACTAACTCCTGCCAGCGGATTTCAAAGCGCACAGTATCGATTGATCGAATTTACTTCTACGGATCTTATCAATCTTATAGATTTTAGATATAGAAGTACAATAGACAGAAACACATCTTATGAGCATGCTTTGGAACATTTGTATTGGCAGGCAGCTGGAAAAGATTATCATACCGGTGAAAAGTCTTATTTACTTAAAGAATTCGAAAACAAATACAAGAAACTATTTTTGGATACAATGGAAGAATATAATACAATTAATATTTGGCAGAAATTCAAACAGTTACCAAAAGAATCCCGGGAAAATCCGGAATTGATCAAAGCCATGCGCCATTATGATTATACAGTAAATATAACATGGGTAATGCAGCATCTTAATACAGCTAAAAAATACATAGAAGGAAGTGGTGTAGGAGACGGAGAAGCAACAGGAGGAAGTGATTGGAAAAAATATATGCATCCAAAATACCAACGAAGAATATTTTTCCCGGAACTTTGGTCAGAAGAAGAATTAAAAAACTGGGGAGAAGACTCAAGCGTTAGCGAACAAGCGAAGCAAAAATAGTTTAACCATATTAAAATTCAAAGTTTGAAAAGAATACCCCTAATATTATTTCTACTATTTATTATCAATTCCTGTAAAAAAGATGAGCAAATTCCAGAGGTAATCCAAGAAATCAAAGAAGTACCTATTAAAATTGAGTATGGTTTTAATATGAACGATTTTCATATAGTGCATGATACTATAAGAAGAGGAGACAATTTGGGAATTATATTAGGAAAACAAAATATAGGGAATTATAAAGTTCACGACATAACAGAAAAAATAAAAGATTCTATAAATCTTCGTGATCTTAGGATTGGCAAACCCTACATACTTTTACAGAGTAAAGATACATCTCAAAAACTCAAAGCATTTATATATCTTAAAGACATTGCAAATTATGCGGTAATAGATTTAAGAGATTCAATAGTAGGATATCAACGTCAGAAACCTATAACTTACAAACAAAGAACTATTGCTTCAGAGATCAATAGTTCGCTTTCAGAAACTTTGCAAAACGAAGGAGTAAGCGCTGGTATGGCACAAAATTTAGCCAATATTTATGCCTATTCGGTCGATTTTTTTAAACTTCAAAAAGGAGATAAATTCGCTGTAACTTTTACCGAAAAATATATAAGCGATACTATTTTTGCAGGAGTAGAAAGTATGCAGGCTTCCTTTTTTGAACACAAAGGAAAAAAGATTTACGCATTTCCATTTAAGAACGACCCCAATTCTAATCGAGTAGATTTTTATGACGAAGAAGGAAAAGTTCTTAAAAACATGTTCCTAAAAGCTCCATTAAAATTTGGATACAGAATCTCATCAAGGTTTTCAAAAAGCAGATTTCATCCCGTTCAAAAAAGATATAAAGCACATGGAGGAACAGATTATGCAGCAGCACACGGCACTCCAATTATTACTACAGCTTCGGGAGTTGTAGAAACAACGGGATTTACCGCTGGAAATGGCAATTACGTCAAAGTAAAGCACAATTCTACTTACACCACCCAATACTTACATATGTCAAAAATTTTGGTCAAAAAAGGGCAAAGAGTTTCACAAGGAGATGTAATCGGGAAAGTAGGAAGCACAGGTTTGGCAACAGGACCACATGTTTGTTATAGATTTTGGAAAAATGGAGTTCAAGTCGATCCGCTTACTCATAAAATGCCTAATTCTGAACCTATGGATGCCCGGTTAAAACCAAGATTTTTACAAGAAATGGCACCACAAAAAAAATCATTAGACAGTATTGCGGCAATTGCATTTAAAGAAAAATAAGAAGCAGATCGGGCTTTTCGTTGCAAGTTCCGTTTACACAAAATCTTTTTACTTCGATCCGGTTGTTTTCAAATGAAGATCTAATACTATTATTGTAAATTTGAAGCTCCGATCAAATAATAAATCTAAAAAAAGATGGCATTAAATATTATTAATCCAATTCAAACAAATGCATGGCAGAAATTGCAGGAACATTTCCATGAAATGCAAAATGTCACAATGCAGGAAATGTTTCAAGAAAACCCGGAAAGAGCCGGAAAAATGCATATTAAATGGAATAAATTTTTGGTTGATTATTCAAAAAACAGAATTAATGATCAAACCATGCAATTACTTTTAGAATTAGCCGAAGAGATACAACTCAAAAATGCGATTGAGCAGTATTTTTCAGGAGAAATAATCAATCAGACAGAAGGAAGAGCAGTTTTGCATACCGCTTTGAGAAGATTAGAAGACACTCCTGTTTTGGTAGATGGAAAAAATATACTTCCGGAAGTAGAAAAAGTCAAAAATGACATCAGGGATTTTTCACACAAGATCATCAGCGGAACAGCAAGAGGATATACCGGAAAAATTTTTACAGATGTAGTCAATATCGGAATTGGAGGTTCGGATCTTGGGCCGGTTATGGTTGTAGAGTCTTTACAATTTTATAAAAATCACCTTAATACACATTTCGTTTCCAATGTAGATGGAGATCATGTAGAAGAAATTCTTAAAAAAATCAATCCAGAAACTACTCTGTTCGTTATTGTTTCAAAAACATTTACAACGCAAGAAACATTAACCAACTCAGAAACTATAAAAAAATGGTTTTTACAAAAAGCAAAACAAGAGGATGTTGCCAAACATTTTGTAGCTGTTTCGACCAATTTGGAAAAGGTAAACCAGTTCGGAATCCACCCCGAAAATGTTTTCCCGATGTGGGATTGGGTTGGTGGCAGATTTTCTCTTTGGAGTGCAGTAGGACTGTCTATAAGTCTGGCGGTGGGATACAATAATTTCGAAAAATTACTTTTGGGAGCAAACCAGATGGATACGCATTTTAGAGAAACAGATTTCAGCAAAAATATTCCTGTCGTTCTGGCTCTTTTGAGTATTTGGTACAATAATTTTTTCGGGTCAGAGAGTGAAGCTTTAATTCCATACACACAATATTTACAGAAACTGGCACCTTATCTGCAACAAGGAATTATGGAGAGTAATGGAAAAAGTGTGGACCGTGAGGGAAATAAAATCACTTACCAAACCGGAACTATTATTTGGGGCGAACCGGGAACTAATTCTCAACACGCATTTTTTCAACTGATTCATCAGGGAACCAAATTAATTCCTACAGATTTCATAGGTTTTATTAATCCGCTTTATGGAGATTGGAACCATCATAATAAATTGATGGCTAATTTTTTTGCACAAACAGAAGCATTACTCAATGGCAAAACAGAAGTGCAAGTAAGAGAAGAATTTCAAAAAACAAATCTTTCCCCGGAAAAAATAGATTATCTCACTCCGTTCAAAGTTTTTGAAGGAAACAAACCTACCAATACAATACTGATAGAATCGCTTACTCCCGAAACTTTAGGATCATTGATAGCACTTTACGAACATAAAATTTTTGTACAAGGTGTTATCTGGAATATATTTAGCTATGACCAATGGGGAGTGGAACTTGGTAAACAATTGGCAGACTCTATACTTAATGATATCAATTCCGGGATTCCAAAAATGCACGATTCTTCGACAAATTTTTTATTAGAATTTTACATCAGCAATAAACAAAATTGAATATTCCACTGAAAATTTTTAACAACATCTATTGATCAAGTAAATAGATTTTAGAACATAACGGTTTTCAGTACAATCTGAAAACCGTTTTTTTCTGTAAAATTATCATACATAAATTTCAACAGGTTTGATTTTAATTATACTAATAAAATTCGAACAAGGTATAGGATTTCAGGAATAGATTGTTTATTTAGCAAAACTAACCATTGAAATTTAAGAAAAGAGTTAATAATTGAATAAGAAACGGAAACAATAAGCTTCTTTTGTGGACACTTTTTTTATTAAGATCTTCTTTTTTTAATTATATTTACTTTTTTAAAAATAATAATAAGATGTATCAATTTATACAAAAATTTCATTCAGGCTGGGCTTATCTGGCCCTTATCGTTTTACTTATTGCAGTAATAAACGGATTAAAAGGACACTTTTCAAAAAGCGAGTTTACTTCAAAAGACAGAAAGATCGCATTATTAGGATTGATATTTTCGCATGTGCAATTCTTGGTAGGAATGATTTTATATTTTGTTTCTCCGTTAGGAAAAGATTCTTTGGGAGAAATGAAAAATGCAGCATTGAGATTAACCTCTTTAGAGCATCCGTTAATCAATTTAATAGGTATAATCTTAATCACAATAGGTTGGTCAAGACATAAAAGGTTGGCAACTTCTGAACAGAAATTCAAATCATTTGCAATTTTTTATACTATTGGATTCGTTTTGATTTTAAGCAGATTACCTTGGAAACAATGGTTGGCGTAATCAAATTTCATTTAAAATAGACAATTCGGGTATGGTATTTGATTTTATCAGATCCTACTCAAAAAAATATTTATGCAACAAAAATTTAGATACTTACTTACAGCAATATTCGCATTTATATTCTTGAACAGTTTTAATATTCGCGATAACAAAACAATATTTGTCAAGGAACCTAAAACAATTCAAAAAGATACTGTTAAGATAGTAAATGATAGTATAAAATTTGAGAATAATTACAAACTGATTTTGTTTAAAAAAGAAGCACACGCATCTTATTATCATCAAAAGTTCGATGGCAGAAAAACCGCAAGTGGGGAAATTTTTAAAAACGATAAGTTAACAGCGGCACACAGGAAACTTCCGTTTGGAACCAAATTAAGGATTACCAATGAAGTAAACGGAAAATCGGTCATTGTCACCATAAACGACAGAGGTCCGTTTGTAAAAGGAAGAGAAATAGATTTGAGTAAGAAGGCATTTATGGAAATTGCAACTTCAACTAAACAGGGTACGATGAGAGTTACGATCGAAAAAATAGAAGAATGATTTTGTATCATTAACAAAAAAACCAGCAATATTGCTGGTTTTTTTTATGGAAAAAAATTAACACAAATTTAAGTTCGCTTATTACCGAACTAAACGAACTGAGATTATCTTTGCACCTTTATTTTAATTTATTAATATGTTTCAAAAAGAAAAAGAAGAGTTAATCGAAATGTTTGGGATTCATTTTGAGTCTTATCATAACATTCCCCCATTGGCCTCAAGGATTTTAGGGACATTGATAGTCGATAGCTGCAAAGTTGGTCTCACTTTCGAATCTTTAGTAGAAATAATGGGAGCAAGCAAAAGTTCGGTTTCTACCAATCTTAATTTGTTATTAAAATTAGGAAAGATCACTTATTATACTTTGCCGGGAGACAGGAAAAAATATTTTAAACCATCACCATTTAGCGAAAGGTTAAAAAATTATCTGAAAATGCTGGAATTCGAAAAAGAACTTATAGAAAAAATGGTTATGTATAGAGAAAAAACAGCAACTTCTCAAGCAGAAATATCTAATTTATGTAATGTAAAAGAATATAGAAAACATGTAGACGAAACAGAAAGGTTATTACTCAAAACCATACAGAAATTTAAAGAAATAGAAAACTCAAATCAAGTCCAATCATAAAAATCAAATTCAAGTTATGCAAAAATGTAAATATTCAATCATCAATCTCTTTCTCGTTATTTTGCTAACGACAGCTTGCGGAAAAAAAGAGAACCCTGCCGGAGCTCCACAAGGACCGGTACCTTTTGCCGTGCAAACTATAATAAATGAAGATGCCACTATATATCAGGAATATACGGCAAATATAGAAGGGCAGCAAAATGTAGAGATCAGACCGAAAGTAAATGGTTTTATCGAAAAAATATATGTTGACGAAGGACAGCAGGTTCGTAAAGGACAAGTACTGTTTAAATTAGAAACACAATCGTTAAATCAGGATGCCGCTGCTGCAAAAGCTTCAGTTCAGGCGGCACAGGTAGAAGTAGATCGTTTGATACCTTTAGTAGAAAGAAAAATAATCAGTAATGTTCAATTAGAAACCGCAAAAGCAAAATTAGCTCAGGCAAAAAGCTCTTATGGAAGTGTGGCAGCAACTATAGGTTATGGAACAATTACCTCTCCCGTGGACGGAGTAATAGGAAGCATTCCGTTTAGAGAAGGAAGTTTGGTTAGCGCGACAAATGCAGCACCTCTTACAACTGTTTCGGATTCTAAGATCGTCCGTGCATATTTTTCTATGAACGAAAAACAATTGTTGTTTTTTAATCAAAATTTTAAAGGAGCAAGCATGGCAGAAAAATTAAAAAATACTCCGGAAGTTTCATTAAAATTAGTTGATGGAACAATATATAATCTTTCGGGAAAATTAGCAGCAGCAGCGGGATTAATCGATCCGGTTACAGGAACTACGCAGTTTAGAGCAGAGTTCAAAAATCCGGAAGGTATTTTGAGAAGTGGAAATAGCGGGGCGGTTTTACTGCCAATCGTTTATAAAAATGTTATTGTAGTTCCTCAGAATGCAGTTTTTGAAATGCAGGGAAAACAAATGATTTATGTAGTTGAAAAAGACAACAAGGTCAAATCGAGAATCATCAAAACTTCAGCAAATACAGGATTAAATTTTATTGTTACTGAAGGATTAAATCCCGGAGAAAAAGTGGTTGTTGAAGGAGCATCCAAGTTGAGAGATGATGTAGAAATTATACCTCAGGAAGTTTCAACCCAACAAGAAAAAACAGCGATTGACTCAATTTCAAAATAAAAATAAATATTTATGTTAAAGACATTTATAGAAAGACCGGTACTTTCTACCGTAATTTCGATTCTTATAACTATCTTGGGAGTACTCGGCTTGATGTCCCTCCCGGTAGAACAATATCCGGAAATTGCACCACCAACCGTACAGGTTACAGCTACTTATACAGGAGCAAATGCAGAAACGGTGCTTAACAGTGTAGTTGTTCCTTTGGAAGAAGAAATCAATGGAGTAGAAGGAATGACCTATATGACTTCTTCGGCAGCCAATGATGGATCTGCAAAGATCACAGTATATTTCGAATTAGGCGTTGATGCAGATATTGCAGCCGTAAACGTCCAAAACCGTGTATCCAGAGCAACGAGCAAATTGCCTCAGGCAGTTGTACAAACAGGAGTTACAACACTAAAAAGCCAGAACAGTGCTTTGATGTTCCTTTCTATGTATTCCAATAACCCGGAATATGATGGAACATATGTACAGAATTATGCAAAAATCAATTTGGTACCCAAGCTACAACGTGTAAAAGGTGTTGGCCAGGTAAATGTATTTGGAGCCAAAGATTATTCAATGAGAATCTGGATCAATCCGGAAAGAATGGCGGCATATAATTTATTGCCACGTGATATTCAGGCAGCTTTGCAGGAACAAAACGTAGAAGCAGCACCGGGAAAATTTGGAGAAAATGCAGATGGAATTTATGAATATGTAATTAAATATAAAGGAAGGCTTTCTCAGGTAGAAGAATATGAAAATATAGTTGTAAAAGCCACCGGAAATGGAAATTTTGTTCATCTTCGGGATGTTGCAGAGGTAGAGTTGGGAGCGTTCAATTATGGAGCAAAAAACTATGGTATGGGCAAAGAAGGTGTGGCTGTTGGAGTTTTTCAAACATCCGGATCTAATGCACAGGATATTATAGAAGAAGTAATGGCTATTATGGAAGAAGCTAAAGCTGAATTTCCGGAAGGGATCGAATACATTGTGCCATTTAATACCAAAACATTTTTAGATGCATCTATTTCCAAAGTGGTTTCGACCTTGATCGAAGCATTCATTTTGGTATTTATTGTAGTATTTATTTTCTTACAAGATTTCAGATCTACATTAATTCCGGCGATCGCGGTTCCGGTTGCGATTATTGGTACATTTTTCTTCTTGCAGATTTTTGGATTTTCGATCAATATGCTCACGTTATTTGCAATGGTACTTGCTATTGGTATTGTTGTGGATGATGCTATTGTTGTGGTTGAAGCAGTTCACGCCAAACTGGATGAAGGAGCCAAATCAGGAAAAGAAGCAACTCTTTCTGCAATGAGCGAAATTAGCGGAGCGATTATTTCGATTACTTTAGTAATGTCTGCAGTATTTATTCCCGTTTCATTCTTAAAAGGTCCATCGGGAGTGTTCTATCAACAGTTTGCAATTACATTAGCAATTTCTATTTTGATTTCTGCAGTAAATGCTTTGACTTTGAGCCCGGCATTATGTGCTCTATTCTTAAAACCACACGTAGAGAATCCTGAGCATAAGAAGAATTTAAAAGAACGTTTTTTTATTGCTTTCAATACTAGTTTTGACAGAATGAATGCACGTTATGTAAAATCTTTGTGGTTTTTAGGAAAGAGAAAATGGATTACTGTTGTCGGACTTTTGGTGGTTACCGGACTTACTTTATTTTTATTCAAAAGTACACCTGCAGGATTTATTCCGAACGAAGACCGGGGAATTATAATGGCAGATATTACTTTGCCTCCCGGAACAACATTAGAAAAAACACAATTAGCAGTAAATCAATTAGATTCTATATTGGTTTCGATGCCAACGGTAGATGCGAGAATGACAGTTGTTGGTTTTAGTTTGTTAAATGGAGTAAATGGAGGATCGTATGCTTTTGCCGTAATTAAATTAAAAGACTGGTCAGAACGAAAAGAAGCCAATCAATCGGTAGATGCAATTGTTGGAGAATTGTTTGGAAGAACAGCCGGTTTTAAAGATGCAAGATTATTGTTTTTTACACCACCCAGTGTACAAGGTTTTGGTACTGCCGATGGATTTGAATTTAAAATTCAGGACAAAGGAGACGATAGCTGGCAAAAAGTAAGTCAGGTAAGCGGAGAATTTTTACAAGCATTAAATGCACGTCCGGAAATTCAATATGCGATGACTAATTTTAATCCGAATTTCCCACAATATCAAATGGATATCAATACAGAGAGAGCCAAAGATGCGGGAGTTTCGATTTCGGATATTTTTAATACCATGCAAGGTTATTACGGAGGATTGTATACTACCGATTTCAACAGATTTGGGAAACAATTTCGTGTAATGATTCAATCAAAACCCGAAGATCGTGCAGATGAAAATTCAATCAATAATATATATATAAGAAATGGAGCCGGACAACAAGTCGCAATTAGTCAGTTTATTAATCTGAAAAGAATTTATGGTCCGGAAGCTGTAGCTCGTTTTAACTTATTAAAAGCCATAAACGTAAACGGTAAAGCCAATCCGGGATATAGTTCAGGAGATGCGATCAAGGCAATTCAGGAAGTAGCCGCAGAGCATTTACCTCAAACTTATGGATATGAGTTTTCCGGAATGACAAGAGAAGAGATTCTGGCAGGAAATCAGGCAATCGGGGTGTTTTTACTAAGTTTGATATTTGTCTATTTCTTGTTAAGTGCGCAATACGAAAGTTATTTGGTCCCATTTGCAGTATTATTCTCATTGCCGGTTGGTATTGCCGGAGCAATTGCTTTTGTGAAATTTACCGGTCAGGAAAATAATATTTATTTTCAGGTTGCTTTGATCATGTTGATAGGGTTACTTGCCAAAAATGCCATTTTGATTGTTGAGTTTGCAATACAGCGACGCAGACATGGAATGGATTTATTGCAAGCAGCAATCGAAGGATCCAAAGCAAGGTTAAGACCAATTTTAATGACATCATTGGCTTTTATTTTCGGATTGCTACCGTTAGCATTGGCATCGGGAGTCGGAGCGGTAGGAAATCGTTCTATAGGTATGGGAGCAGTAGGAGGAATGCTTATCGGAACTGTGTTCGGAGTATTTGTAATTCCAATTTTGTTCGTAATGTTTCAAGGTTTACAAGAAAGGATTTCCGGGAAGCCAAAAGATTCTGATGTTGAAGTTCTATAATTATAAAAAAATGAGAAATTTAAAATATACTAAAATAGCGGTAGTTATAGCTTTTGGAATTTTGGTCCAATCGTGTTTTGTTGCCAAAAACTATGAAAGACCAGAAGTAAAAACTCAAAATCTTTACCGTCAGGCAGATACTTCTCAAGATAGCGCTAGTCTGGCAGATGTATCTTGGGATAAACTATTTACCGATCCGATTTTGCAAGATCATATTGAGAATGGATTGAAAAACAATTATGATGTTAAAATTGCGATACAAACCATTGAAGCGGCAAATGCTAATCTAAAACAAGGAAAAGCCGGGTATTTACCTTCTTTAAGTCTTGGAACAGACTGGACGCATCAGGAACTTTCTAAGAACAGTCAGTTCGGTGCTTTGCTGGCAAACAGAAGTGTGGATCAATATCAATTTACAGGAAATTTATCCTGGGAAGCAGATATTTGGGGAAAAATCAGAAGCAACAAACGTTCTGCAAATGCAGGTTATTTACAAAGCATAGCTGCTCAACAAGCCGTTCAGACGCAGTTAGTTTCTAATATTGCTTCAGTATATTATCAATTGATGGCTTTAGATGCACAATTGGTTGTGGTGGATAGTACAATAATTAACAGAGAGAAAAGTACAGAGATCATAAAAGCGTTGAAAGAAGCCGGAAATGTAAACGAAGTAGGTGTCAAACAAACCGAAGCACAATTGTACGCTACTCAAATTATCAAAGAAGATTTGTTGAAAAACAGATTAATTTTAGAAAATACGATGAGTATTCTTTTGGGTCAGACACCGCAAACTATTACAAGATCCAAATTGCAGGAAAATCAGATTCAGGCAGATATCAAAACCGGAATTCCCGCACTACTGCTGAGTAAAAGACCGGATGTTATTGCTGCAGAATATAATCTGATTGCTAATTTCGAATTGACAAATGTAGCAAGAAGCAGTTTTTATCCATCGCTGACACTTAATGCAACAGGAGGTTTTCAGACGGTTGAATTAAAAGAATGGTTTAGTACCAATTCGCTTTTTGCGAATGTGGTTACAGGTCTAACCCAGCCGATATTTAATAAAAGGCAAATAAAAACACGTTACGAAATTGCAAAAGCCAATCAGGAAAAAGCTTTTTTACAATTTGAGCAAACATTATTGAATGCCGGGAAAGAAGTTTCGGATGCATTACAACAATATACTTCTGAAACCAATAAACTGGCTATAAGAAAACAACAGGTTGATGCTTTGAAAAAAGCAGCAGATTTTTCGGATGAATTATTAAACTATGGTATGGTAACTTATCTGGAAGTTTTGACAGCAAAGGATCAGGCTCTCAATACAGAGTTGAATTTGATAGACAATCAATATCAACAATATAATGCTATTATTACTTTGTATAAAGCATTAGGAGGAGGTTGGCAGGTTCAGCCTTAATTTTACCAGGATATTTTATATAATAATTTTAATTTTTGGTGTTTTTGTTTTGAAGAAAGCCATTTTGTCGATTGGGACGAAATGGCTTTCGGTTTTATAAATCCCAAACGATCAAACAGGAGAGTAAATTGTCTTCTAGCCCCGATGGAAGGGAAAAGCTCCCGTTTTTTTAAACGGGACTTGGAATGACAGCGGGACAAAGCAAAAAAAAATGCCTGAAGCTGTTGCTCCTGATCGAATTAAAAATTAAAAGTCTTTTAATAGAAACGATTCGTAACTAATTTTTGTTTGTGTTTTTGTATCTTTGCCCTACTTAAAATTGATAATTCTTAAAAATTTAATATTATGCCAAAAGGAATTTTTCACGTGCCTTCTCCGGTGAATGAACCTGTAAAGACATATGCTCCAAATTCGCCTGAAAGAAAAGCTGTTTTGGAAGCCTACAAAAAAATGTGGAACGAACAAGTGGATGTTCCCTTGTATATTGGAGGTAAAGAAATAAGAACCGGAAAAACCAGAGATCTTACACCTCCTCATGATCATAAACATGTTGTAGGAAAATATCATATGGCTGAAAAATCTCATGTAGAACAAGCAATTTCAACTGCTTTGGAAGCTAGAGAAAAATGGGCTGCAACTCCATGGGAACAACGTGCTGCAATTTTCCTGAAAGCAGCAGAATTGATCGCAGGACCTTATCGTGCTAAAATTAATGCAGCTACCATGATCGCACAGTCTAAAAACGTTCATCAGGCAGAAATCGATTCTTCTTGTGAGTTTATAGATTTTTTGCGTTTTAATGTAGCATACATGACTCAGATCTATAATGATCAGCCAATTTCTGACTCTTCTACATGGAATCGTGTAGAATACCGCCCATTAGAAGGTTTTGTGTATGCAATTACTCCTTTTAATTTTACGGCAATTTCCGGAAATCTTCCATCTAGTGCCGCGATGATGGGTAATGTCGTGGTTTGGAAACCAAGTTTTAGCCAGATTTTTTCTGCTAAAGTTATTATGGATGTTTTTAAAGAAGCAGGAGTTCCCGATGGTGTGATCAATGTAGTGATGGGGGATTCTAAAATGATTAGCGATACACTTTTGAACAGTCGTGATTTTGCAGGAGTCCATTTTACAGGTTCGACAGGTGTGTTTAGAGATATTTGGAATAAAGTGGGTAATAATATTGCAAATTACAAAAGCTATCCGAGAATTGTGGGTGAAACTGGAGGAAAAGATTTTGTAATTGCTCATCCGAGTGCAGACGCAAAACAACTGGCAACAGGGATTGTGAGAGGAGCTTTTGAATATCAGGGTCAGAAATGTTCTGCCGCTTCGAGAGGTTATATTCCAAGAAGTTTGTGGCCGGAAGTAAAACAATTGATCATTGACGATGTTAATTCTATGAAAGTAGGAACACCGGAAGATTTAGGAAACTTTATCAACGCTGTGATTCATGAAAACTCATTCGATAAATTAGTAAGTTATATCGAACAGGCTAAAAAAGATACGGATGCCGAGATTATAGTAGGAGGAACTTATGATAAATCTGTAGGATATTTTATTCATCCAACGGTTATAGAAACAACAAATCCGAAGTATTCAACTATGGAAACCGAGTTGTTTGGACCTGTAATGACAATTTATGTTTATGAAGATGAAAAATGGGCAGAAACACTGAAATTAGTCGATGAAACTTCTGAATATGCTTTAACCGGAGCGATTTTTAGTCAGGATCGTTATGCAATTACCGAAGCTACAAAAGCATTGGAGAATGCTGCCGGAAATTTTTATGTAAATGATAAACCAACCGGAGCAGTTGTAGGAAATCAGCCGTTTGGTGGAGCAAGAGGTTCCGGAACAAATGATAAAGCCGGTTCTGTATTGAACTTATTACGTTGGGTTTCTCCAAGAACAATCAAAGAAACATTTGTTACACCAACCAATTACAGATATCCTTTTTTGGATAAAGAGTAATTGACAGGTTGTATATTTAGGATACCAAACCCTTTCAGAGCTTCAAAATTCTGAAAGGGTTTATTGATTATAAAGGAGAAGAGTAGAAGTGTAAAATATAATATTAAGGATCAAAAGTTGTAAACCAATGTTTACAATTTATAACCTGAAATCATTTATGTTAACAAATACTCGATCACATAGTCATTTTCATCTTCAAAAAAATCGATGGACAAATCGTGGTGAATAGCCAAATATTCTTTAACAGTACCAATAGTTTTAAACCCGTTTCTAAAGTAAAAGGGGAGAGGCTTACCATTATTGTCTACATACGATTTTAGTTTTTTACACCCAATAGATAGGGCTTGATTTTTCATCCAGTTCAAAGCATGTTGCCCAATTTTTTGGTTTCTTTTGGACGGAATTATACCAAACCAACCCAGCCAGAGTTCGTCGGTTTTGTTTTCGTATAAGCTGTAAAGCCCACAAATTCCTGCTGTTTCATTATTCCATTTGATGAGATATACTTGCCAGTATTTATCAGGATTGTTGGTGTCGTCTATTACTTTGCACCACCTTAAAATCGCAGGATAATAGGTAATGCCAAAATCTCCGACCAAATCTTCGAGGATGAATTTGTAGTCATAGATATTTCGGGATTGAAAAGTAGAGAAAGACATTTTGTATATATGAAAACCTGAGTAGGTTGGGATTTACGGTATTAAATTTTAGATTTCAAAGGGAGATGAACTACTTTTTTGGTTTCGAAAAACTCATCTTCAAAAAAATCTGAAATGTTGTACTGAGCAGCTTTGGGAAAATCTTTTAATTCCTGGGAAAGATCACCACCTTTGAGATAAAGAATGCCATTTTTGAGGTCGTGTTTTTGATGTTTTTTAATTTTTCCTTTTACCCAATTTACAAAATCCGGCATATTGGTAACAGCACGGCTTACGATAAAATCAAAATCTTCTTCGACAAGTTCGGCACGTTTTTGTTCGGCTTTTACATTTTTAAGATCTAAATCTTCTGCGATGGATTGAACAACTTTTATTTTTTTTGCAATAACATCAATTAGATAAAATTTTGTTTCAGGAAATAAAATAGCTAATGGAATTCCGGGAAAACCACCACCGGTACCAACATCCAATACATAAGTTCCGGGCTCAAAAGGCTGAATTTTGGCGATTGCTAACGAATGTAAAACATGTTTGGTATATAATTGGTCGATATCTTTTCTTGAAATCACATTGATTTTTGAATTCCAGTCTTCATATAAATCTTTAAGGTTCCTGAATTGTCCGACTTGAATTTCTGTAAGATCCGGAAAATATTTTAGAATTGCTTCCATTGAAAAAAATTTTTACAAAAGTAATCATTTTGAGAATGAAATATTCCAACTATTCCTGCGTTTACTTAACTAGAATATTTATCTTTGGGAAATCCATTTTAAAAAGATCAACTACATATATGAGTACCAGAATACCTACCTTTTCAAAACAAGATAATTTGAAGTTTTTCAGGACTTTAAATTCAAGAGTCAATAATTATTTTAAAGAAAATAATATCAAAAAAACAGGAAACTGGAAGTTACACTTCAAAGCAGTTGTAATGTTTACGATGTTCCTTACCCCATATTTTTTAATTTTAACTCTGGATATGCCATTTTGGGTAATGCTATTATTATCTATAGTTACCGGAATTGGTATGGCAGGTGTCGGGATGAATGTGATGCATGATGGAAATCATGGTTCTTATTCTAATAAATCGTGGTTAAATAAATTTATGGGAGGAAGTATTTATATTTTGGCTGGAAATGTTTACAATTGGCAAGTTCAGCATAATGTTTTACATCATACTTATACCAACATTCACGGACATGATGAAGATCTGGATGCAGGACGAATCATAAGATTTACCAAAGATGCGCCTTGGCACAGTTTGCATCGTTTTCAACATTATTATTCTGTTTTTTTGTACGGATTATTAACTTTCAATTGGGCAATTACAACCGATTTTAAGCAAATGAAAAACTATCTCAAAAGAAAACTATTTTATGGGGAACCACAGAATCCTGTAAAATTATGGACGGTTTTGGTAATCACAAAAATAATTTATGTTTCCATTTGGTTAATGATTCCAATGATTATAGGAATTACCTGGTGGAAAGTGTTATTGGGATTTTTAGTAATGCACTATACTGCAGGATTGATTTTGAGTGTTGTGTTTCAATTGGCTCATGTTGTTGATGAAACTGCAAACCCAGCGCCAAATGAAGAAGGAGAAATAGAAAATACATGGGCAATCCATCAATTATATACCACAGCAAATTTTGCACCCAAAAACAGAATTGTTAATTGGTTTACAGGAGGATTAAATCATCAAATAGAGCATCATATTTTTCCAAATATAAGTCATGTGCATTATGGAAAAATTGCAGAAATTGTAAAACAAACTGCTAAAGAGTGCAATTTGCCTTATTACGAATTTAAAACAACAAGAAGTGCAATTATTGCACATTTTAAACATCTAAAAGATTTAGGACAAAAACCTGTAATTGCATAAATAATCACATACACAACTTTTTATACTACAATGAATCATTTATCAGAAAGAATTAACAAGCTTTCCACTTCGCAGACTTTAGCAATGGCAGCTTTGGCAAGAGAGCTCAAAACACAAGGAAAAGATATTATTAGTTTAAGTTTAGGAGAACCGGATTTTAACACCCCGGATTTTATCAAAGAAGCGGCAAAAAAAGCTATTGATGAGAATTATAGCACATACACCCCGGTAGATGGATATGTAGAGCTTAAAGAAGCAATTTGCAGAAAATTCAGAAGAGACAATAATTTAGATTACAAGCCTGTTAATATCGTGGTTTCTACAGGGGCAAAACAATCGTTATATAATATTGCACAAGTAATGCTTAATGATGGAGACGAAGTAATTCTTCCTGCTCCGTATTGGGTAAGTTATTATGAAATTATAAAGATGTCAGGAGGAATTCCTGTAGAAGTTCCGACTACTGTAGAAAGTAATTTTAAGATCACAGCAGAACAATTAGAAAAAGCGATTACACCAAAAACCAAAATGATCTGGTACAGTTCGCCATGTAATCCAAGTGGTTCGGTTTATAGTAGAGAAGAACTGACTGCTTTATCAAAAGTCTTAGAAAAACACCCTAATATATTTGTAGTTTCAGACGAAATTTATGAGCATATTAATTTTTCGGGCACATTTTGCAGTATCGCATCGATTCCCGGAATGTTTGAAAGAACCATTACTGTAAACGGAGTTGCTAAAGCATTTGCTATGACAGGATGGAGAATCGGATACATCGGAGCGCCAGAATTTATTGCCAAAGCTTGTACAAAAATGCAGGGACAAGTAACCAGTGGAGCTAATTCTATTGCACAAAGAGCAACGATTACAGCAGTAGAAGCCAACCCTAATGTGTTGGATGAAATGGTATCTGCATTCAAAAAAAGAAGAGATTTAGTAGTAGGATTAATTAAAGAAATTCCAGGATTAAAACTCAATGTTCCAGAAGGTGCATTTTATGTTTTTCCGGATGTTTCTTCATTTTTTGGAAAAACACTCAATGGAGTAACTATTAAGGACGCCAATGATTTTTCGATGTACTTACTTTCACAGGCTAATGTAGCAACAGTAACAGGAGATGCTTTTGGAAATCCAAAATGTATCCGGATTTCTTATGCAACCAGTGAAGAATTATTGATCGAAGCATTAAATAGAATTAAAAAAGCACTAGCCTAAAATCATCCAAGTCTCAAGTATATTTGAGGCTTTTTTTATAATAATTTGAATGAGAATCCAATATGCTTTTCGTTCGAAATGAAAAATGTAAATTATTATTAATAAAGAACATTTGTAAGAAATAATAATAAACACCCATATTATGAAAAAACTAATTTTTATTTTGATATTATTTTTTCAAGCTGTATTATTTGGACAGGAAAAAAATGCAGACAAAAAAGAACAAATTGTAGAAGTATCTTGTGGTCAATGCAATTTTGGTATGAAAGGAAGCGGTTGTGATCTTGCCGTAAAAATAGAGAAAACACCTTATTTTGTAGTTGGGGCAGACATAGACGATTATGGAGATGCACATGCGGAAGACGGTTTTTGTTCGAAAGTTCGTAAAGCTAAAGTGACAGGATCCATTGTAAACAATAAGTTTGTATTAGAAAAATTTGAATTGCTTCCGGAAAAATTGCTAAAAAAGAAAAACAACAAAAAATAACCTTTATATTGAGTTTTGCATTTGTGCAAAAACAATACAACTTATGGCAATAAGTGCTAAAAATAGACCTATAATGTTTCTGACAGTCAATTTTTCATTGAAATAAAATCTCCCGATCAAAGTTCCTAAAATAATTACCCCAAAATTCATTGTTGCAAAAACCGTAATCGGATTTTGAGCAAAAGATCGATGTGCTTTGAGGTAGAAATAGATGTTAAGAAAGTTTAAGAATCCCAAAATAGTACCATACAAAATGGTTTGAGAATCAAAACTAACTTTAGTTTTTAGGTTGGTATAAACAGAAATTATCAAAGAGAAGATCAAGCTTCCGCAGAAAATATAAAAAAGAGAAGTAGTATAAGGTATTTGTACATGTAAAGCAATTTGCTTAAACAATACATCGATAATTCCGTAACCTAAAAAAACTAAAATTAAGTAGATATAATTTTGTGTTGGTCTGTTTTCTTTTTTGTTCAGAATGAAAAAAACAGATGTTAAACCGATTATGATTCCTGCTACTTTTATGAAAGTAATATTTTCATTGAACAACCAATAAGAGCAAATTACAGGAATGAGTAATGAAATTCTTTGGGCAATATCTGTTTTGATAATTCCGTTATGCCGTATTGCATAGGTCAAAATCCAAAAAACAGCAGGTAATAAAACAGATAATGGCAATATAAACTCATAAGGAATTGTTGCAAAATCTATTTCCGGTTGAAAAATAAAGTAAGTTGCTAATATTGCACATATATAATTAATGCTTATTAGATTAATATTAACTGCTGATTTTGCTTTTAAAACTTTAAAGAACACTCCAACAGAAACACTACATAAGATACTTGTTATAAGAAAGATCATTTGAAATGGAGAAGAATTTATTTTACAAAAGTAATTACAAAATGTCTTTTAGTAACACTATCTTCTATTTTAGAATATAAAAAAAACCGAAAAATTATTCTCGGTTTTTTGAATCTCAGATTAGTTTCTGGCTTTGTTCAAATCTACTTGTTCTTTGTGTAAATCCAATTCTAATTGCTTGATTTTTACTTGTTGTTTAGAAAGTTTAATTTCATTTTTTTGAATTTCTTCAAAAGACATTTTTCCTTTAGTTTTAGATTTTTCAAACTTTTTTAAACCTTTTTCATAAGATTTTATTTCTTTGGATAATCTTTCTTTTGCTTTGATATAGCTTTTCTCTTTTTTAGCAATTCGGTTTTGCTGTTTTTCAAATTGCTTTTGTTGTTTTTCTAATTTTTTTTGTTTCTTTTCGAAATCTTTATTGGCTTTTTCCAATCTTTCGGATTCTTTTTTTGCCAGCTCACTTTCAAAATTTATTTGTTTTGAATCTTTCAGAGGAATTAGACTCTGCTTATCTGTAATGGTATCTTTTGATTGTGCATTGACATTGACTGATGCTATAATAAATGCCGAAAATAAAATTTTTTTGATCATTGCAATTAATTGTTTTAGAATTTAAATATAATTTACAAAAAGCATACCGCTGATGGACAAATTCGGTAAGGTGTATGATATAATCGATTAAAACGAGTATTTTTTACCATTCGTTTACTTTATTGGCATCCATTTTAACAAATATAAATATTAAAATGGTAAAGGCTAAAAGCCCCGAACCTCCATAAGAAAAAAGCGGTAACGGGACTCCGATAGTTGGAAAAATCCCCACAACCATTGCGGTATTTACAAAGAAATGTATAAATAATATAGAAGCGACACAATAGCCGTAAACTCTACTGAACTTGGTTTTTTGCCTTTCGGCTAAATATAGAATTCTTAATACTAAGGCCAAAAATAATATTATTACAGCAGTTGCTCCTGCAAATCCCCATTCTTCACCAACAGTTGTAAAAATGTAATCGGTATGTTGCTCGGGTACAAATCCTCCTTTGGTTTGAGTTCCTTCGAGAAAACCTTTTCCTGTCCACCCTCCGGATCCAATAGCGATTTTAGATTGATTAAGATTATAGCCAATACCTTTCATATCTACTTCTTTCCCAAGTAAAATATTGAAACGATCTCTATGGTGTTGTTGAAAAACGTTTTCAAAAACATAATCTACCGAAAATGTAAAAGCACTGATCGTTACAAAAATTATACTGCTTAAAATGATATTTCGACGAATCGTTTTTGTTTTAAGATATATTAATGCGATAATAACCAGTGCAGCTAATGAGATGTATATCGGGTCGAATATTAAGCTTAGAATGAATATTAAGATAGCTACAAAACCCAACCATAAATACCAGGAAGGTAAGCCTTCACGGTAAAGAACAAAGAATAATGAAATAAATATTAAAGCACTTCCCGGATCATGAGGAACAATCAAAATAATTGGTAAAAACAAGATTCCAATGGCTTGCATTTGATATTTGCTTTTGGATAAATTAATCTGAACGTCACTTAAAAATTTTGCCAAAGCTAAAGATGTGGCAGCTTTTGCAAACTCTGCCGGTTGTAAATTGAATGCTCCAAATGAATACCAGTTGGTTTGACCTTTGATTTCTTTTCCAAAAATAAATAACCCCGCCAGGGATAGTAATGCGAGTCCAAAAATAATACTTGAAAATTTCTCGTAAAATTTTGCATCAATTGAAAGTATGACTATAATTAGCGGAATACTGAGAATAGCAAAAAGCAATTGTTTTCCATAAATTTGAGACATATCAAATGCAGAACTTGTTTCAAGCGGTAAAGAAGAAGAATATATATTGAGCCAGCCCAATACTACCAAAATAAAGTAGATTGTAACAATTACCCAGTCGATATTATTTCTTACACTTTGATTTTTCATTTAATTTCCTATTGTAAATCGAGTAGTTTCGGCAGCATATTTATCATACAAAGATTTTAGATCTTTATTGTGAACTTTTGTTTCCAAATCTTTTCTGCTTATGGATCCTCTTAAATATTTTTCGATCATTAAGCTGGCAACGGGCCCTGCAACTTGAGAACCAAAGCCGCCGTGTTCTACGAATACTGCTATTGCAATTTTAGGATTATCTTTTGGTGCAAATGCTACAAAAATAGAATGGTCTTCACGAATTCTTTTTCCATTTACCTTTGGTCCGTTTTCTGCTGTCCCGGTTTTCCCACAAACTTCTATTCCGGGAATTTGTACCGATCTTGCTGTACCATCATTATAAACATCGAATAATCCTTCGATAACAGGTTTGAAATATTTTTTGTCTACCGTTGTTTCGTGTTTGGTAGTAAATTTTGCATTTATTTGATTGCCTTTTATCTTTTTTACAATATGCGGAGTATAATAGTAACCTTCATTAGCTACTGTTGCCATCATATTGGCTAATTGAATTGGAGTCATTGTGATCTCTCCTTGACCGATTGCATTAGAAATAATTGCAGTTCCTCTCCAACCACCATTAGGATAAATTCTTTTGTAAGTTTTAGAAGTAGGAATTAAACCGCGTTTACCTGTTGGCAAATCATAACCCATATATTCTCCCATTCCAAAGCTTCTTACATGATTACTCCAGACATCTACTGCTTCGGGAGGTTTTGCATATTTATTAATTGTTTTTAAATAAGCTTGTGCAAAATAGGTGTTGCAGGAAACGGCAATAGCTCTATGCAATTGATGAGGACCACTACCATGACATTTCATAAATCTTCCAGGAGCATAACTGAATCCATGATTGCACATAAAAGAGGTTTGTTGGTCTATAACACCTTCTTGTAAAGCAACTAATCCTGTAATTATTTTAAAAGGGGAACCAGGAGGATAAACAGCCAATAGTCCTCGGTCAAAAAGTGGTTTGGCTATAGAGTCGTTGTACAATTTGGTATAATTTCTGGAACGTTCTCTTCCGACAAGAATTGCGGGATCATAAGAAGGAGCTGTTACTAAAGCTAAAATTTCGCCGGTTTTAGGTTCTATAGCTACAATTCCCCCTCGCTTGTTTGTCATTAATTCTTCACCATATTCTTGTAAAGCTTTGTCAATAGTAAGTGTTATATCTTCTCCCTGAACAGCAATTGTATCAAACTTTCCATTTTTATAAGAACCAATATCTCTATTGAATTTGTCACGCTGACGGTGTTTTACACCTTTTGTACCACGTAAAATCATTTCATATTCTTGTTCTACACCTTGTACTCCAATAAGATCTCCACTTTTGTAATACGGATTTTTTTCTATGGTTGAAGGGCTTACTTGAGAAATGGATCCGAATATATTAGCACTGGAAGTAGTTTGATAATCTCTTAAAGATCTTTTTACGATTTCAAACCCTTGAAATTTTCTTTGTTTTTCCTGAAAAGCAGCATATTCTTTTTTGTTGAGTTGAGGTAAAAATACCGAAGGTAGTCTAGGACTATAATTTTTTGCTTTTTCTAAAATTCTATCAAAATCACCCTTGGTAATATTAAGCAGTTTACAGAGTTCTAATGTGTCTATATTTTTTATTTCTCTTGGAGTAACCATAATGTCATAAGACGGCTGATTTGCAACGAGAAGCTTTCCGTTTCTATCATAAACATAACCTCTTTCGGGATATTCGTAGATGGTTTTTATGGCATTATTTTCCGATTTAAATTTTAATGATTCATCAATAATCTGCAGATAAAATAGTCTTGCAACTATAATTACAACAGATATAATCATAATTGTTGGAAGCAAAACTTTTCTCATCTTTTATTAGGTTTAAATAGATAGATTAAGATAATACAAATTATTGTAGTAAAGATAGTGCTTGTTATCGTTTTATTTAAAATATCCCAAAAGAAACTAATTCTGAATGCTTCAAGTAAAAATAAGATGAGGTGATGAGTTATAACCGATATTAATATAAAAGAAAATCTTTCTGAGGATAGCTTGTCATTGATTTTAATAGTCTGATATTCATAACTTACACCGAAAGAAAATTTAAAAAATGTAGGTCTTAAATAAGCCAAAACTATACAGGCTGTTGTATGTACTCCTCCGGAATTGCAAAACATATCCATAATAAGTCCCAAAAAGAAACTTGAAAGTAATATCCCGTATTTATTACCATTTACCGGATACAGGAAAATAAACATGATATAGGGATAAGGATTAATGTATCCCCAAAAGTTTATTTCATTGAAAATAGAAATTTGTGCTGCCAACAACAATATAAACCGGGCGATATTATACAATAAAGTACTATTCATTGTTTTTGGTTTCTTTTTCTAATAATAAAATTTCTTCTGTATCATTATTTTTCAAAATGTAAACATGACTTATTTTGGTCATGTCATTAAATAGTTTGATGTCTAATGTGTAATAGTTGGTTTGATTGTCTGTATAAATTTTTTCAACAGTTCCGATGCCAATATTTTCCGGGAAAATTACAGATTCTGATCCTGTAACGATTGTATCTCCTTTTCTAACAGAAGCCAATCTCGGAACATCGATCAATTGAGCATAACCGGTGTTTTTTCCATTCCAAATCAAAGTACCGAAATGGCTGGATTTTTTGAATTTTGCATTAATCTTTGATTTCAGATTTAGAATACTCTGAACCGTTGCATAATTCTTTGAAGTGTTTTCGACAATTCCAATAATGCCTATATCGTTGATAACTCCCAAATCGGTTTCTAATCCATGTAAAGTTCCTTTGTTTATGGTAAGATAATTTTCGTGTGTATTGTAGGAGTTCTTGATTACTTTTGCAACAGAGATAACACGTGTTTTTATTTCAGGCAAGGAATCTATATTTGGAATATTTAATGAATCTATTGGGTTAAAAAGCAAAGTTTTTAATCTTGCATTTTCTTCGGCAAGCTGTTCGTTTGCAGATTTAAGATTGAAATATTCATTAATCGCGTTTAATCTGGAATAGACTCCTCCTGATAGGAAATTAGCAGAACTAATAACTTTGCTTTTGTGAAAAGAATGTGACTGAACAGTAAAGGTAAGAGATATACCTAAAAGCAACAAAAACAGCAATTTATAGCTGTTTTTAAATATAAAATTAAAAATTTGCTGCATTTTTATATCGTGTTCAAAGTTCTTTTATTGGATAAGTTTTAACTGATTTTTTTTCAGTTAAAATATTATTTAATTAATATACTTCTAAATTTTGCCAAATTTTTCAAAGCCATACCTGTTCCTCTTACAACAGCTCTTAGCGGGTCTTCGGCAATATAAACAGGTAAATCTGTTTTTTGAGAGATACGCTTGTCTAATCCCCTTAACATAGAACCGCCTCCTGCGAGATAAATACCGGTATTATAAATATCTGCTGCTAATTCTGGTGGGGTCTGAGATAATGTTTCCATTACAGCATCTTCAATTCTTTGAATAGATTTGTCTAATGCCTTTGCGATTTCTCTATAGGAAACTTCTACTTGTTTTGGTTTTCCTGTCAATAAATCACGCCCTTGAACAGACATGTCATCCGGTGGAGTTTCTAAATCTTCTAGAGCCGCTCCAATTTCAATCTTGATTTTTTCTGCAGAACTTTCTCCAACAAATAAGTTGTGTTGTGTTCTCATATAATAAATGATGTCATTGGTAAAAACATCACCTGCAATTTTTACAGACTTGTCGCAAACAATACCTCCTAATGCGATAACGGCTATTTCTGTTGTTCCTCCACCAATATCGACAATCATATTTCCTTTTGGTTGCATAATGTCTACACCAATACCGATAGCTGCTGCCATTGGCTCATGAATTAAATAAACTTCTTTGCCGTTTACACGTTCACAAGATTCTTTTACAGCTCGCATTTCTACTTCTGTAATACCGGAAGGTATACAAACAACCATTCTCAAGGCCGGGGTAAATAGTTTTTTCTTTAAAGCAGGAATGCTTTTAATGAACATACTTATCATCTTCTCGGAAGCGTCAAAGTCTGCAATAACCCCATCTTTTAAAGGACGAATGGTTTTTATGTTTTCATGGGTTTTCCCTTGCATTAAATTGGCTTCTTTACCAACGGCAATTATCTTACCGGATACTCGGTCCCTAGCTACAATAGACGGGCTGTCTATTACAACTTTATCGTTGTGGATAATCAGTGTATTTGCTGTACCAAGGTCGATTGCGATATCCTCGGTCATGAAATCAAAAAATCCCATAAGTTCTTTAAGGGTTAAAATTATTTATAATAAACGTGCAAAGTTAAACAAATTAATGTTTGAAATGACGTGTTCCTGTAAATACCATTGCAACTTTATTTTCATTACAATAATTAATACTCAACTCATCTTTTATTGAACCGCCGGGCTGAATAACAGCACTGATTCCTGCTAAATGTGCAATTTCTACACAATCAGGAAATGGAAAAAAAGCATCACTCGCCATAACGGACCCATTTAGATCAAACCCAAAGGTATTTGCTTTTTCAATAGCTTGCTTTAATGCATCTACTCTGGATGTTTGTCCGGTTCCTGATGCAATCAAAGTGCCATTTTTTGTCAATACAATGGTGTTTGATTTTGTGTTTTTACAAATTTTAGAGGCAAAAATCAAATCATCAATTTGTTGAGCAGTCGGTTTAGTATTTGTAACGGTTTTTAGATGCTCTTTATTATCTGTAATATTATTTTTATCTTGAATTAATAATCCATTCAAACAAGTTCTTACTTGACGATGTGGTAATTCAATGTCATTTATTACTAAAATTATCCTGTTTTTCTTTTCTTGTAAAATAGAAATAGCCTTTTCATCAAAACCCGGAGCGATTACAACTTCACAAAATAATTGGTTAATTTCATTTGCTGTAGCTTCATCTATATTGCCGTTAGCGATCAAAACTCCACCGAATGCAGAAGTTGGATCTCCGGCTAAAGCTGCAAGATATGCGTCTTTCATGTTGCTTCTGGTGGCCAATCCGCAAGCATTGTTGTGTTTTAGAATAGCAAATGTTGGTTCTTGTTGTTTAAATTCTGAAATTAAATTTACCGCCGCATCCACATCTAATAAATTGTTGTAGGATAATTCTTTTCCATGAAGTTTGGTAAACATTGCATCAAAATCTCCAAAGAAAAATCCTTTCTGATGTGGGTTCTCACCATAGCGTAAAACCTGACCATTTGCAATGCTTTCTTTGTAATAAGTATCTTCGGTATTAAAATAATTGAAAATTGCACTATCATAATGGGAGGATACATGAAAAGCCTGAGCAGCCAGTAACTTTCTGTTTTCTAAAGTTGTTTCTCCATTTTGGGATTTTAATATTTCTAAAAATCCGGCATATTGACTAACAGAAGAAATAATCACAGTATCTTCAAAATTTTTAGCAGCAGCTCGAATCAAAGAAATTCCGCCGATATCAATTTTTTCAATAATATCAGTTTCATTCGCACCAGAAGCAACGGTTTTTTCAAAGGGATATAAATCTACAATCACTAAATCAATTTGAGGGATATTGTATTCTTGCATTTGTTGCACATCACCTTCGTGATCCTGACGATTCAAAATTCCCCCAAAAACTTTCGGGTGTAAAGTTTTTACTCTCCCACCTAAAATGGAAGGGTAAGATGTAACATCTTCTACCGGAATTACCGGAATGCCTAGGTTTTTGATAAAATCCTCTGTTCCACCGGTTGAATAGATAATCACATTTTTGTTGTGCAATTCACGCACAATTGGTTCAAGCCCGTCTTTCGAAAATACAGAAATTAAAGCAGATTGAATTGTTTTAGTAGTTGTCATTGTGTTGTTGTTATTTAGAAGATGCAAAAGTAATGTTTCGTAGAATAACATTCAAAAAATATAAACCAATTGTTTATTAAAAAAGTATATATTTTTTACTCTCGAATAATAATCAAATCGAGGAGTAAATTACTTGAGTATTTTCAGGATCTATCTTATAAGAAAAGCTTTTTATTTATATGAATTCAATAAAAAAAACAGGAGTGGGGTTTGCGCCTATTTGTTTAGTCTCTTTATTTTGATTGTTTCCATAAATAAGTCTATTTTGTGTAAACTTATTTTAAGACTGGACAAAGTCTAAAAAAAACCATAATGAAAGTCGGGATTCTATTGCGACAAATCCGGTAATCAGAATTTTATGCAATAATTTTTTCTATATAATTGGAATTTAATAAATACAAAGCACCCATATATTTTATCTTAAACGAAATCAAATCGCCAATCCTGTACTCATTCTGGGAGTTTGAGATATCAACTACCAACATATCCGAACTCGCATCTATCAGTTTGATATTCTCGTCGTCAGGATCAATATACTGAGGTTGCATGTCCAAAAGTCCAATGTCTAGAATGGCTCGAAGCGAAGAGCTTCCCAAATCGTGATTGCCATCGGTTTCAAAAACATTTCCAGCTACATTTTCGCCTAATTCCCCATTTGGAACATCCGGTTTTTCTGTTATTTCAATAATTTCTGCATATAATTTAAAAACTTCACTTTCCATTCCTTCTATGATTTTTCCGGTAAATAAATCATTAGCAAAGAATAGTGCTTCTCCAATTCTAAAGTGGTTCACAGCCATGGGTCTGGCGTTCTTAATAATCAAAGGGATTGCGACAGAAGTTCCGCCGGAAACCCAAGGGATTTTAATGTTAAATTTGGTTTCGATCAATTGTTTGTAAAGACTCAATTGAATTAATTTATCCTGATTGGGCATAACGCCACTCAAACAATTCAAATTAGTCCCAATTCCCCGGATTTCGATATTTGGCAAGTTCAGGACATCTCCATAAAAAACAATTAAGTCTTCTCCCATAACGCCTTCTCGCAAATCTCCCATCTCTATCATAATAATGATTTTATGGATTTTATTTTGTTTTCCAGCTTCTTCAGAAAGCATTTTTATCGTGTCAATCTCGGTATTAAAACTTACATCGGCATATTTTACGATTTTAGTAATACTTCGTTTTGCAGGAGGTTTTATATAAATGGTTTGAACTTCGGGGCAAATTTCTTTTATCGTTTTTAAATTACTGATTCTGGAATCATGAATTTCCCGGATACCTAGATTTATTATTTCTGTGATGAATAGTTTGTTGCCGCATAAAATTTTAGAAACAACACCCCACTCAATATTTCTCGTCTGAAAAAGTTGTTGTAAATAAGTGTAGTTATGTTGTAATTTCTTTCGGTCTAATTTTATAAAAGCCATTTTTTTTGTTTGAGTAATATTTAAATTAGATTGATTTTTCTAATCGCATTTCGAGGTATTTGTTTGTAAACCCTAATTTTTTGTAGAGATGTAAAGCAGGATTGTCGGGTTCGCAATGCAAGGCTATACTTCCCTCACTAATTTCAATAGCCTGTTCCATCAGACTTTTTCCAATTCCTTTTCCTCTATAAAAATTATCAACAGCAATATAAACCAAAATATTTTCCGGAATGTAACCACCCATACCGGTTTTGTTCAATACAACAGCTCCGATGATTTCATCTTCATTTGTAGCAAGAATTATTTTACCACCTTTGTTTGGGTCTTGAGCATACGTCAGACATTTTAAAATAGCTTCTTTTTCATCGCCAAATTCGTCCAAATGTTTGTATAAAAAATTAGCAATCTGGTTGTTGTCAAATAGAGTATTGTCGTGTTGGCAGAATTTCATCATTTTGGATTTTATAGGTTTTGTGTTATTAATTTGGGCTGATTTTGAGAACGAAATTTCTATGCGACTCAGAAAAGAGTCACATTCATTTCAATAAAAATGAAATAAAATTTATACGTGCTAAGAAAAAATAGCCGTTACGGAAACAAAAAGTAGATTGTAAATTTACAAGAAATCCTAAGGATATCCTATTTAATTCAATATAAATAGTGATTGGACTATTTTAAATCATTGAAAATCAGGTATTTTTATATATTGAAGGTTGTTTTTAATCTTGAAACCAAAAAATCTAAAAGTTATTTTATAGGTAAAAGGGTTATTTTTAAATTTTAAGCAAAAAAAATCCCGATTTATATCGGGATCCTATTATTATCTAATTTCAAGATTTAAAATTAAATCGATGTACAAATTAATTTTATCCTTTAATTCTTTTCGGGGAGTTATAAAATCTAAAAATCCGTGTTCGAGAACAAATTCTGCTGTTTGAAAGCCTTCGGGTAAATCTTTACCGGTTGTATCTCTGACGACACGAGGTCCGGCAAACCCGATTAAAGCTCCGGGTTCAGAAATATTAATATCACCTAACATGGCATAAGATGCTGTTGTTCCTCCTGTTGTTGGATCGGTACAAAGCGAAATATAAGGAATTTTGGCAGATGCCAAAATTCCT
>CAZSOC010000005.1:0-27395 GCA_964608415.1 uncultured Flavobacterium sp. | reverse complement strand
TTGGCATCTGCCAATTGTGCCAGTTTAGCCGAGGTTTTTGCCAATTGCATCAAAGAGTAGGCAGCTTCCATCATACGGGCTCCCCCGGATTTGGATATCATGACAAACGGAATGTTATGTTTGATAGAATAATCGATTCCTCTTGCAATTTTTTCTCCAACCACAGCTCCCATTGATCCTCCGATAAAAGCAAAATCCATACAGCAAACTACCAGATCTCTTCCTTTAGATTTTCCTACACCGGTCCTTACGGCATCTTTTAATTTGGTTTTTTCCTGTGCATCTTTCAGACGGTCAGAATATTTTTTTGTATCTACAAAATTTAGAGGATCTTTTGCTGTCATTTTAGCATCCAGTTCTTTAAACTCATTATTATCAAACAAAATCTGAAAATATTCTTTACTTCCAATCCTTACGTGAAAGCCATCTTCCGGACTTACATAAAGATTCTTTGCTAATTCATCTGCATCTACAATTTTTCCCGTAGGAGATTTATACCATAATCCTTTCGGAACATCTTTTTTATCCTCGGTTGCTGTTGTAATTCCTTTTTCTGTTCTTTTAAACCAAGCCATATTTCTTTTAATTTTGTTGTTCGGGTTAAAGTTTAAGGTTATCAAAAGCAACTTTAAACTTTAAACTGTTTTTTATAATGTGTTAACGTTGTTTAAGTCAGCAAATGCCTGTTCTAATCTTTTGTTGAAAGTAATTTCACCTTCACGCACCCATTTTCTTGGGTCATAATGTTTTTTATTTGGCGAATCAGACCCTTCCGGACTTCCGATTTGTGTTCTCAGATAATCAATTTTTGAGTTCATATAATCTCTGATGCCTTCGGTAAATGCAAATTGCAAATCGGTGTCAATGTTCATTTTTATAACCCCGTAAGAAATAGCTTCTCTGATCTCTTCTAATGTAGAACCCGATCCTCCATGAAATACAAAATCAATTGGGTTATGGTTTGTATTGAATTTTTTTTGTACAAAATCCTGAGAGTTTTTAAGGATTTTCGGGGTTAATTTTACATTTCCCGGCTTGTAAACTCCGTGTACGTTTCCAAAAGCAGCTGCAATTGTAAATCTGGGGCTTATTTTTAGTAATTCCTCATATGCATATGCTACCTCTTCCGGTTGAGTATATAATTTTGAACTGTCTACACCAGAATTATCTACACCATCTTCTTCTCCTCCTGTAATTCCTAATTCTATTTCTAATGTCATCCCCATTTTGCTCATTCTGGACAAATAGGTTTTACATAATTCGATATTTTCCTCGATGGGTTCTTCGGATAAATCTATCATATGAGAACTATAAAGTGGTTTTCCGGTTTCAGCAAAATGTTTTTCTGAAGCGTCCAGTAAACCATCGATCCAGGGTAAAAGCTTTTTAGCACAATGATCGGTATGTAAAATTACTGTAGCTCCATATGCTTCGGCTAGAGTGTGTATGTGTTTTGCACCTGCAATAGCACCTGCAATAGCGGATTTTTCGTTGACATTAGACAACCCTTTACCCGCATTAAATTGAGCCCCACCATTAGAAAACTGAATGATAACAGGAGCATTTAGTTTTGCAGCCGTTTCTAAAACACCATTTATAGTACTTGATCCTGTAACATTTACTGCAGGAAGTGCAAATCCTTTTTCTTTAGCATATCTAAAAATTTCCTGAACTTCATCGCCAGTTGCAACTCCGGGTTTGATATTGTGTGCCATTATAAAATTTAGTTTTAGTTATAGCTACAAAAATAAAGAATTAAAATTTAGAATGGATAATTTATACCAATATTTAAAACAGAGTTCCCAAAATTGTAATCTTTGAACCATCTTTTTCCTCCTGTTTCTGACGGATTGTAAGTTTTGAATCCCAGATCTAATCTAATGATAAAGAAGTTTAAATCATACCTGAAACCAAATCCTGAACCAACAGCAATATCTTTTAAGGAATTGAGGTTGTCAAATTGTGATGCAGGATCGGTTACATCATCAAATGCATTCCAAATATTTCCTGCATCAATAAAAATAGCGCCTTTTAGGCTGTTTACCATTTTAAAACGCAATTCGATACTTGAAGTGAATTTTAGGTTGGCTTCATTAAAATCATTAATAGCACCACTGCTTCCAGGGCCTAAACTATAAGGTTGCCAGGCTCTTATGTCGTTTGAGCCTCCGGCAAAATAACTTCGGGAAAAAGGAATGTTTGTAGAATTCCCATACGGAATTGCAATACCGATAAAGTTTCTGATGGCCAAAACTTTTTCTCTGGATAAATCCCAATGTTTGATATATTCAAATTCTGTTTTAAAGTATTGGGAATATTCCAAGTCAAAAATTGTTTTTTTATTGTTTTCTGTATCTAACTTGTTAGCTGTAGTGGCAAACAAAGAAAGTAAATTTCCTGCGGATTCTGCTTTGGCTCTTAATACATAAAAACTATGATCTGTTGTACTGGCTCTGGTTGTTTTGGAAAATGAAAAACTGGAGGCTAGAATAAAGTTGTTTTCAGAAAGTCTGTCACGTCGTTCTTTGATACTTCTTACAGTTCTGTAATCTTCACTGGTATTGCTAATTGTTGTTTGATTTTTTAATACATCATTAATAAATTCGTTTGAACCTTCGGGAATTGTGAGATTTTCTTCTTCAGAAATGTAATCGTTTTCTTTTGCAATTTTATTTAAAGCCCGGTATGAAGAACTGTAAACATTGAAATAATTTCCAACATTTACATTATTTACATATTGTACATTAAATAAATCCCAACGCATATTTATTAATCTTCTCGGATTCCAATTGTATGTCATTGCACCGGTAAAATTTTCTTTATCTAATCCGATATTTTTTTGTTTGGCAAAACCTAAACTAATGTTAGTCGAAGGAATCATGTTTTTTGGGATGATTTTTTCGGTATTAAATGGCATCAAAATTCTGGGAAAACTTAATTTGGTATCTACTCCTATTTCAGATACATTAAAAAACTTGTCATCTGGATTGGCAAAATCTTTTGAAGATCCAATATTCCCACGAAGTGCAATATCAAAAGTTTCTGCTCCATTAAAAACATTTCGGATACTTACGGAAGTAGTTGCCGAAATACCAAAATCCTGAATGTTGGAATGGGTTAAATCCAATGATGCTCCAAAACTGAATTTTTTTCTGGGAACCAGAATAATATTTGCAATCATAGAATTTCCTGTGCTGTCTCTCTCATCTACTTTATATTGGATTGATGGAGAGTTAAATACTTTCAGATTACTTAAATATCTTCTTGTAAGTGTAGTTCTGAAATCTGCAAATTTATTTCCTGGAGTAATAAATATAGCATCTGTTATGGCTTTTGGCTTATATTTGAGTTTGTTATAACTGTATAAATTAAATCCATTGTATTTTACTGAATCCGAAGGATATACCTGTGATTTGTCTGTAGGAACATCTGTGAAGATATTTACTTCACTTATGGTGTAAATTTTAAATGGAGTCGAAAATGTAGAATCTCCTTGTCTGATATTTTGGTTCTCTACGACCAGTTTTACATTGACTTTGTCTTTGAGTCCGATGGTATCTATATCATAAGTGATATCACTTTGTTGAAAATAATACACACCACTGTTTCTAAAGTTAGTAGTGATTCGTTCTCTTTCTGCGTCAAAATTGACAGCTTTAAATCGTTCTGCAGATTTAATATGAGAAAGATGTTTGCTTTTTTCAAAAAGAGAATCTAATTCAGGAGTTGCAATATATCTTGAAATACTGTCAATTATAGAAGCACTTCCTCTTGTAATTTCATATTTTACTTTTGCTTTTTTATATTTTACCGAATCTACAGAAAATTTAGCATCGGCATTAAAAAAACCATTATTAAAGTAATGGGACTTTATTCTTAGTAATGATTTTTCAGATCTGAAAGTATCCAGAATTACCGGAGCTTCACCGGTTTTCTTCAAAAACTTATGTATACCGGAATTCAAAAAAGATTGTCCTTTTCGTTGTACTTGTTTTGCAGAAAGTAATCGGGTTTGTCTTTCTAATTTTTTTGGATTATTAAGAAATTTTGCCCTGTAGGAAGAGTCTGGATTTTTCTTAGCGATATTATACATATTCAAACGGAGCTTGTAACCCAGAATATTGCTGTTGGGTTGTTGATAAAGCAAATTGTTTATTTCTTCGCTTCTCTCTCGTTTACCATCTACATTAATTTCGTTTTTAATCAATAAATATTTATCGTCCGGAACTCGTTTTATTGAATTACAACTCCAAAATAATGCAAGAGTTAGGATTATAAATGATATTTTTGCGTGGATCGATCTCAAGTGTTCGTTAATTTTATCCAAAAGTACATTATTTTATGGTTAGTAAAAACCAAATAAAACTGATAACGAGTTTACATCATAAAAAATTCAGGTTATCTCATCAGCTTTTTATAGCAGAAGGTGAAAAAATAATCCATGAACTTTTAAATTCGGATTTTGAATTGCATAGTTTATTTGCAACAGAGGAAATATTTCCCCGGATAAACAGAGAAAAATTCAATTTAGTTAGCAATGCAGAACTCAAAAAAATAAGTGCATTAACTGTGCCGAATAATTGTTTGGCGGTTTTTCATATTCCGATAAAAGATCATTGTATCATAGACGATTTGATTGTTGCATTAGACGATATCCGGGATCCCGGAAATTTTGGGACGATTATAAGATTATGTGACTGGTTTGGGGTTAAGCAAATTATTTGTTCCGAAAAAACGGTAGATCTATATAATCCAAAAGTTATTCAGGCAACAATGGGATCTGTGTCGAGAGTATCTGTAGTTTATGGAAATTTAGCTCAATGGTTAAGTGAAACCGAGTTGCCTGTATTTGGGACCTTTATGGAAGGAGCTAATATTTACAAATCACAGCTCCCTCTCCGGGGAATCATTGTTATGGGTAACGAAGCCAACGGAATTTCCAAAGAAATCGAGCAGATTGTTCAGAATAAAATTTCGATTCCTAGATTTGGAAACAAAAAACTTACCGAAAGTTTGAATGTTGCAACTGCAACTGCAATAATTTTAAGCGAATTCAGGAGAAGCTCGTAAATTTTAATGAAAAGAAAAATTAAGAAAAACCCCTCTTGTTTTCATAGAACCTACATTTCCGGTCCAAGGACTATTTGGGTCATTGTCTCTTATTAATTCATCATTAAAACTAAAAACGCCTCTTATAGAAGGAGAAAATTTGAAATATTCAAAATAAAAATCAATACCAATACCAAGTTCGTAAAATTTTGTCATTTTAGACATTCTAAATACGTTGTTCGAATTGTCGTCAGAAGCATTGGCATTGCTGGAAAGGTTCAAAGCAACAGAAGCTCCTCCAAGTAAATAAGGTCTGATATTTCCTGTTCTTGTAGAAGAAAACTTCAATAAAAGAGGAAAGTGTAAATATGTAGATTTTACTTCTCTCAATGCATCATATTTTCTTTCGAAACCGGAAAAACTCAAATCTCTCTGGTTAAAAGTTAATCCCGGTTCAAAACGTAAGTCCAGATGTTCAAATAACCTCAAATTACCAATTAACCCTACGTTGAACCCAATTTTTGTATCAACAAGAATATCGGGACCGTCGTTTTCGTATTCAAATTTAAAATCATAATAATTGAACCCCAGATAATATCCCCAGTGAACTCGTTGTTTGTCAAAATTCTCCAGGTTTATAATAGGATCCTTTCCGAATTGAGCCCAACTCGATATCGAAAATATTAGGATGAATAATAAGGTAAATCGTTTCATAAAAAAATTGAACGTATTTATTGTTTTTTTGATGCAGAATAAATTGTAGCAACACCCATTGTCTGTGGCATTGCTTTTACCTCTATAAACCCAATTTTTCTCAAAATATTGTTTAAAGCTTCTCCAAAAGGAAAAATTGATGCAGAATCTGATAAATATTGATATGCGGATTGATCTTTCGAGAAAATTTTTCCGATTAACGGCAGGATGTATTTTGTATAAACTTTGTATCCCTGCTTAAAAGGGAATCGGGTTGGAACAGAAGTTTCCAGAATTACAAAAACCCCGTTTGGTTTTAATACACGAAGAATTTCTGCTAATCCTTTTTCTAAAGTTTCGAAATTTCTTACTCCGAAAGCAACTGTAATTGCATCAAAGCTATTGTCTGGATAAGGGATGTTTTCTGAGTCTCCTAAAACCATTTCGATTTTGTTCTCCAGGCTTCTCTCTTTGATTTTTTTTCTTCCTACTTCAAGCATTCCGGATGAAATATCAAGTCCTGTAATTTTTTCTGCTCCGGTTTGCGTCATTAAAATTGCTAAATCCCCGGTTCCGGTAGCAATGTCTAAAATAGTTTTAGGATTGGTTTGTGCAATTATTTTCAAAACTTTTTTACGCCATTTCACATCAATTCCAAAAGAAATTACACGGTTTAACCCGTCATAATTTCCGGAAATGGTATCAAACATTTGAGCAACTTGTTCTTTTTTTCCTAATTCAGAATCTTTATAAGGCGTAACACTTTTTGACATTGTGAAAATTTTGGACAACAAAGGTACAGCTAATTCGTTAATTTGAAAATATACTAAAGGTAATCTGAAATTATTTTCTTACAAAAGTCTGAAAGCTAAAATCATATTGATGTGTTTTGTCTTTCGGATGGAAAATTTCTTGTTGTAAATGCCAGATGTTTTTATCGATTTCCGGAAAAAAAGTATCGGCTTCAAAGTTTTCATAAACTCTGGTAAGCTCGATAATATCTGCAAACGGCATGGCTGATTTATATATTTCGCCACCACCAATTACAAATGCAGTTTCATTTTCTGGACAAAAAGAAATGGCTTCTTCCAGATTTTTAGCAATAATACAGTCTTCCTGAAAATAATTTTTTTGCCGGGTAATAATAATATGAGTTCTGTTGGGCAGTTTTTTAGGAAGACTATCAAAAGTTTTTCTTCCCATAATAATATGATGACCGGTTGTAAGTTGTTTGAATCTTTTAAAATCATCGGGCAGATGCCAGATCATTTGATTGTTTTTTCCAAGTGCATTATTTTCTGCCGCCGCCGCAATGATTGTAATCATTTTAGATTATTCTTGATTAGATTCTTTTTCTATTTTATTTTGAAATTGCTGTAATCGGGTTTGTTGTTTTTTTATTAATCTGTCAATTTGTTCACGTTCCCAATTTTTATTCATAAACCGATCGGTGATATAAACTTTTATGAAGTGCAAAATCCAGATAAAGAACCAAACGGTTACGACCCAAATGTACCATTGATTAGGCTCGCCATATTTGAGTAAAACATTTGCGACGAACATAAATAATGAACCAATGAGAAAGAAAACAAAATGATAATATAAATTCTTTTTTTGTTTGATTCGTTTTCTGGCATATTCATACATTTCCTGTTGTTCTCGTTCCATATTTTGGGATTTTTGAGGATTTAAAGATAAACTTTATTTAAAAAAACACAAATTTTACCTTTATATAAAATTTGTTTAGACAGCAACAGCTCCTTTAATATGAGGATGTGGTTCGTAACCTTCTAAGGTGAAATCTTCGTAAGTAAAATCTAAAATATCTTGGATTTCCTTATTCAAAATCATTTTAGGGAGTGGTTTGGGATCACGGCTTAATTGTAATTCGAGCTGTTCAACATGATTGTTATAAATATGAGCATCACCAAAGGTGTGTATAAAATCTCCTGGTTGTAAATCGCAAACTTGGGCGATCATCATAGTAAGTAACGCATAAGAGGCAATATTAAAAGGGACTCCTAAAAATATATCTGCACTTCTTTGATACAATTGGCAGGATAGTTTTCTTTCTGAAACATAAAATTGAAAAAATGCGTGGCAAGGAGGAAGTGCGACCTTTCCATTGGATACATTTTCTGCAAATGATTTTTGGGGATTTGGCAAAACAGAAGGATTCCATGCAGAAACAAGCATTCTCCGACTGTTAGGGTTGGTTTTTAAGGTTTCGATCAATTCGGTGATCTGATCAATTTCCTCACTGTTCCAGTTTCTCCATTGATGTCCGTAAACAGGTCCGAGTTCGCCTTTTTCGTTCGCCCATTCATCCCATATTTTCACACCATTTTCTTTAAGATAGGCAGTATTTGTTTCTCCTTTAAGGAACCACAATAATTCGTAGATAATTGATTTGAGATGTAGCTTTTTGGTTGTAACCAAAGGAAAACCTTCGCTTAGATCAAATCGCATCTGGTATCCAAAGACACTTTTTGTTCCTGTTCCTGTTCGGTCACCTTTTTGGGTTCCGGATGTTAAAACATGTTTTACAAGATCTAAGTATTGTTTCATGACAAATGCGGTTTAGCAGTTAGTTATTTTCTTTTTTTGAAATGGCATCTCTTATATTGGCAGCAGTTTCATATTCCTCTTGTTCTACAGCAATTTGTAATAAGCTATAAAGTTCTTCTATAGAATATCTTGCATATTTTGATGCTTGATTTTCTGTAGCATCGTCTTCGTATTTTTGAGGATTGTCATGAAAGATTTTTCCGTCTTCTATAATAGGTTCTTCATCGTCTGTATTGATAGTTTTGAGATAAATTCCCGCTTTGTCCAGAATGTTTTTGTAAGTAAAAATTGGAGCAGAAAAACGCAGTGCCAATGCTATTGCATCGGAAGTTCTTGCGTCGATTATTTCTTCGATTTTATCTCTTTCGCAGATTACGCTTGAGTAAAAAACACCGTCTACTAATTTATGTATAATCACTTGTTTGACTACGATATCGAATCGATCTGCAAAATTTTTAAATAAATCGTGAGTGAGTGGTCTTGGTGGTTTAATTTCTTTTTCGAGCGCAATTGCAATAGATTGTGCTTCGAATGCACCGATAACAATTGGCAGTTTTCTATCACCATCGACTTCATTAAGAATCAATGCATAAGCGCCATTTTGAGTTTGACTGTATGATATTCCTTTTATGGTTAGTTTTACTAAGCTCATTTTTGGGTTCAATTTTTTTAAATGATTCCGATGAATCTATGATTTATTTTATAACCCCGATTGTCGCAAAAATCTTTTTTGTAGTAAAACCCGAAAGTTTTGTTGCAAAAAAATATAGCAAAATCGGGAAAACAGATAGCAAAAATGACCTGATTATTTGCTTCTAAATATCTGATTTACACTTTACTGATGTGTTTTTTATAATTAAAAAAGGGCTATCTAAACTAGATATTGCTACCAGAATTTAGATAGCCCTTTTATGGGCACAATTTAAAAAATTATTTACGAATTATTTGCTTTGAATTCTTTTAATTTTTGTGTGAGTTTTGGAACAATTTCAAATGCATCTCCAATTACACCATAATCTGCTACTTTGAAAAATGGCGCGTCAGCATCAGAATTGATTACTAATTTTATTTTTGAAGAGTTAATTCCTGCAATATGCTGAATTGCTCCTGAGATTCCAATCGCGATGTAAAGATTTGTGGCTACCGGTTTTCCTGTTTGCCCCACGTGTTCGCTATGAGGTCTCCAACCTAAGTCCGATACGGGTTTTGAACAAGCTGTTGCAGCTCCAAGAACATTGGCTAATTCTTCCAGCATTCCCCAGTTTTCCGGACCTTTTAGACCACGACCTCCGGAAACTACAATTTCTGCATCTGCAATGGTTACTTTTCCTGTAGTTTTTTCTGTTGAAACGACTTTTACACCAAAATCTGTATCACTTATAGATGGATTAAAATCTTCTGTTGTTGTTGAAATGGTATTTTCTACTAATCCGTACGAGTTTTTAGCTAAGCTTAAAACTATTGTATTTGTAGAAATTTCTGTAATATTGAATGCTTTGTTTGAAAAAGCATTTCTTTTTACCTGAAACGGAGAAATGCTCACCGGTAACCCTACAACATTTGATGCGTATCCGGCATTTAAGTTGATTGCAACCAATGGTGCGATATATAAGCTGTCTGTTGTAGAGGATAGTAAAATTATTTTTGAAGATTCTTTTGCAGCGGCTTGTTTTATTGCATCGGCATACGCTTTTGCTGAGAATTTTGATAATTGGTCGTTATTGATTTTTAAAACTTTATCAACACCGTATTTTGATAACTCTGAGACATCTGTTGCGTTTATTGTAACAGCAGTTACAGTTGTTCCTAATGATGTTGCTACGTTTTTTGCATAAGAAGCCAACTCAAAAGCTACCTTTTTTAATTTGCCTTCTGATGATTCTGCATATATAAGTAATGACATAATTTTATATTTTTAAATTGAAATTTATAATCCCAAAAATGGGTAAATATGATTTAGATAACTTTTGCTTCGTTATGCAGTAAATTAATTAATTCGTCCAGATTGTCAGGATTTATCAATTTTACAGCAGATTTTGGAGCTGGTTTTTCAAATTTTACCGCTTTTGTATTTTGAGTAGCATTAACAGGTTCTACAACATTAAGCACTTTTGTTCTTGCAGTCATGATTCCTCTCATGTTTGGTATTCTTAAGTCTTTTTCTTCAACCAGACCTTTTTGCCCTCCAATGATTAATGGTAATGTTGTTTCTAATGTTTCTTTACCACCATCTATTTCTCTTGAAGCTTTAACATTTGTTCCGTCTACAGTTAGTTCTGTACAGGAATTGATAAAGTTGTACCCTAAAATTCCTGCTAACATTCCAGGAACCATCCCTCCATTGTAATCCAATGATTCTTTTCCGCAAATGATCAGGTCGAAACCACCGTTTTTGATTACTTCTGCCAATTGAGTAGCAACATAAAACCCATCTGTAGGGTCTGTATTTACGCGAATGGCTTCGTTTGCTCCAATGGCTAATGCTTTTCTTAGAGTTGGTTCTGTATCCGGACCGCCAATGTTTACAACTGTTACATTTGCTCCTTGTTGCTCTTGAAACCAGATAGCTCTTGTAAGCCCAAACTCATCATTTGGATTAATAACAAATTGAACTCCGTTAGTATCAAATTGAGAATCGTTATTTGCAAAGTTAATTTTTGAAGTAGTATCGGGAACATGGCTGATGCAAACTAATATTTTCATTATATTATAATTTTTAGATTATCGTATTTCGGGCACGAAATTACAAAATAAATTATTAAATATTTCTATGCACGCATAATATTTTTTGAATTTACAACGATTTCGTAAATTGTTTGTTTTTTTGAAATTTTCAGGAAATGCTTTTAAATTTTAAATTGATGATTGCAATTTGAATGAAATGTGAAATTAATACAGCAGACTTAAAATTTAATTCACTAGAGCCTCATTTGTTTTACTGGATTAAGGGGAAAAACTAAATTAATTTTTATTTAAGGATAATTATCTCTCCAAATGGCTATTTTTGCATTTTATTCAAAGAAAATTTAAGATGCAAACCTCTCTAAAAATTGCTGTGGTAGGTTCTGGCTTAGTCGGAACTTTATTGGCAATTTATCTTAAAAAAGCAGGACATACAGTACATGTTTTCGATCGCAGTCCCGATATTAGGAAAATCCAGTTTTCGGGAAGATCGATCAATTTGGTGATGTCTAATCGTGGTTGGAAAGCTTTGGCAGACATTGGTCTTGATGAAGCAATCAGAGATATAGGAATACCTGTTGATAAGCGTGCTATTCATATGCCGGACAAACCACTCAATTATCAAAATTATGGTAAAGACGGAGAAGCGATATTTTCGCTTTCTCGCGGAATTCTTAACAGAAAAATGATCGATTTGGCGGAAGAAGCAGGAGTAGAATTTTTCTTTGATCATAAAATTTGGGATGTTACAATGAGTACTCCTTCTATTCATTTTGGAGAATTAGAATCAGGAAAATGGGAAGAATTGAGATATGATAAAATATTTGGAGCAGATGGTGCTTTTTCGAGAGTAAGACACAGGATGCAAAGACAAAGTATGTTCAATTATTCTCAGGAATTTTTAAAAATAGGATATAAAGAACTGAATATTCCTGCAAATCCGGATGGAACTCATAAACTAGATAAAAACTCACTTCATATCTGGCCAAGAGGAGAATTTATGCTGATGGCTTTGTCTAATCCGGATGGAAGTTTTACCTGTACATTATTTATGCCTCATGAAGGCGAAAATTCTTTTGAGAAACTAAGAGGTAAAGAAGAATTAGTAGATTTTTTTGCAACACATTTTCCCGATACAAAAGAAGTAATTCCGAATTTGATTGAAGATTTCTTTAAAAATCCAACAAGTTATTTGGTTACGATGAAATGCTATCCATGGACATTTGAAGATAAAGTTGCATTAATTGGAGATGCCTGTCATGCAATTGTCCCTTTTTATGGTCATGGAATGAATGCAGGATTTGAGGATATCACTATATTATTTGAGATTATTAAAAAATATGGAGATGACTGGAAATCGATTTTTAAAGAATATGAAGAAAGCAGAAAACCCAATGCCGATGCTATAGCAGAACTGTCTTACAGGAATTTTATAGAAATGAGTTCTAATACAGCAAGTGAGAAATTTTTATTACAGAAAAAAATTGAAAAACGATTTTCAGATAAATACCCGGATAAATGGGAACCATTATATAGTAGAGTAACTTTCAGTCATCAGCCATATATTGAAGCATTGCAAATCGGAGATCGTCAAAATGAAATTATGGACGAGATCATGCAGATAGAAGGAATAGATCAGATATGGGATTCTGAAATGGTGGAGAAAAAAATATTAGAGTTACTGAAAAATTAGCAGATGTTAAAATTGTCAATAATTTATTTTTCGAACCATTAAGAATAAGTACTGATCTTAACTTCTTAATGGTTCAAATTTTTTATTCAATATTGCCTTTATATTTTGGAGAGTAATACTATATTATTTTTTGAAAATAAAATAAACGGCTAAGATCAAAAAGCAAAAACCTACGACATGATTCCACTTGAAAGTTTCATTTTTGAAAAATAACAGAGAGAAAATTACAAATATTACTAGTGTGATTACTTCCTGAATAACTTTGAGTTGCATTAATGAAAATGGACCGCCATTTTCCTGAAAACCGATTTTATTGGCAGGAACCTGAAAGCAATATTCAAACAATGCCAATCCCCAGCTTATCAATACAATTGTAATTAATCCGGCATTTTCAAACCATTTTAATTCTTTGAATTTCAAATGTCCATACCACGCTAAGGTCATAAAAACATTGGATAATATTAGTAATCCGATGGTAATATAAGCTTTCATTATAAAAAATTATTTTTTGAACATTTTATTTAAAACCCCGAAAGCACCTCTGATAAAAGTAGCACTGGTCAATACTTTTATAATTCCTTTTGTGGTCTGATTCATTGGTTCAGAGCCTGTTTTTCTGGAAGATGAGTTAGGTTTTTTAGCGACTTCTTTTTGAGTAGCTTCTTTTTGGGTTTCAATTGCCTGAATTTTTCTGTTCAGGATCTCATAAGCGCTTTCCCGATCGATTACTTCACTGTATTTTTTTACGAGTTTTGATTGTGAGTTTATTTCTGAAATTTCATTTTCAGATAAAATATCCATACGGCTCATCGGAGCCCGCATCATTGTAGCAGCAAGAGGTGTTGGGGTTCCTTTTTCGTTTAGAACAGTGACCAAAGCTTCCCCGATTCCTAAATTGGTTAGAACTTCATCTGTTTTATAATATTCGGAGAGGGGATAGTTTTCTGCTGTCATCTTAATGGCTTTTCTGTCATTTGCAGTAAAAGCTCTCAGGGCATGTTGGATTTTCAGTCCCAATTGTGCCAAAACACCACTCGGTACGTCCATTGGGTTTTGAGTGACAAAATAAATTCCAATTCCTTTTGAACGAATTAATTTCACAATATTTTCAATTTGATTAAGTAAGGTTTTACTGGCTTCTTTAAAAATTAAATGCGCTTCATCAATGAAAATTACCAATTCTGGTTGGGCAGCATCACCCTGTTCGGGCATTTGTTGATAAATTTCTGCCAATAAACTCAACATAAAAGTTGAAAATAATTTGGGTTTGTCCTGAATATCTGTTAAACGGATGATGTTTATATATCCTTTTCCTGTTTTATCAATTCTCATTAGATCATTAATATCAAAAGATAATTCACCAAAAAAGATATCACCTCCTTGTTGTTCTAATTCTATGATTTTCCTAAGAATAGTTCCTGTGGTAGAGGTTGATATTTTGCCATAATGTTCTTCAATTTCAGATTTCCCTTCTTCCGTAATGTAATTAATGACTTTTTTGATGTCTTTTAAATCAATTAAAGCCATTTTGTTGTCATCACAAAATTTAAAGATAACCGCAACAACACCGGACTGTGTGTCATTAAGATCCAATATTCTGGAAAAAAGCACTGGTCCGAATTCGGAAACAGTAGCTCTCAATCTCACGCCATTTTGCTCGGAAAGCGTCATAAGTTCTACCGGAAATCCGGAAGTTTCGTAGGGTAATGTGATTTTTTGATGTCTTTCGGTAATAAATGGAAGTTCTTCTCCGGCTTGAGCAATTCCGCTAAAATCTCCTTTGATATCCATCATTAAGACAGGAATTCCATTTTTGGACATTTGCTCGGATAATACTTGAATCGTTTTGGTTTTTCCTGTTCCTGTTGCACCGGCAATTAAGCCATGACGATTTAAAGTTTTAAGCGGAATTTTTATGTGAGTGTCAGAAACAGCTTCACCATCAAGTATTGCTCCTCCTAGTATAATGTGTTCTCCTTTGGTTTGATAACCTTGGTTAATATGATCTCTAAAAGTATTAATCTTGGACATGTACAGTAATTTATGGATTTCATTTACTAACAAAAGTAGAATAGTTTTTTATTTTACTTACCTAAAAAACCTGATTTTTATTTATACAAAACGATTTCTTTAACATTTAGTACAATAAATGTACTTGAAATTAAGTTATGTAAGCAGATATAGAGAGTGTAAAAATCTGATTTTGCATTAATATTAAAGATGAAATTATTTTATTCGTAATTTTAGTATCTATAAATTTTAAAATATTGAGGATATTTTAATTGATTCAATATTACCAAAGTGTTAGTACAATCAAAAATTAATGTTAATTGACAATAAAAAACTCGAATTTATTTTTTTATAAGGCTGAAAAATATAAATTTGTCACTCTTATAAAGTAATTTTATATAACTAGACTTAATTTATTGTAAAAAATTTTAAAACTAAAATTTAAGAAAATGGCAAACGCATCAAACGCAAATGTAGCGAAGAAAGGAAGTGGATCAACTGGAGGTAATATCTTTTCAGTTATTGTAATTGTAGGATGTATAATAATCGGGATCCTGATTTGGAAATTCATAATGGGAGCTCCATCAAACTTTGAAAACGAAGCAGAAATGATCAGCTCAGGAGCAGAAGCTGGACATCCAAAACATGGTAACTATTTAGGGATGGTTTACAAAGGAGGAAAAATCGTACCTGTTTTAATGGGATTATTATTAATGGTTGTTGCGTTTTCAATTGAGCGTTTCTTTGTTATTACAAAAGCTGCCGGAACAGGAAGTTTGGATAAATTTATGAGTAATGTTCAAGGAAATATTACAAACGGAAACATTGAGGGAGCAATTGCAGATTGTGACAAACAAAAAGGTTCTGTAGCAAACTCTATTAAAGCTGCATTGATAAAATATAATGAAGTAAAAAAAGAAGGTTTTGATAGTGAAGCAGCAGCAGAAACTATTCAAAAAGAAATAGAAGAAGCAACTTCATTGGAAATGCCAATGTTGGAAAAAAACATGACTATTATATCTACTTTGGTTTCATTAGGTACTCTTGCAGGACTTTTAGGAACAGTTATGGGGATGATTACGGCATTTGGTGCTTTGGCTACTTCCGGAGCTCCTGATCAGGCTGCGTTGGCAAACGGTATCTCTGAGGCGTTGATTAATACGGCAACAGGTATCTCTACTTCTGCTTTGGCAATTATCGCATATAACTTTTTTACTTCAAAGATCGATACTTTAACTTATTCTATCGATGAAGCAGGTGCTACGATTGTTGGTACTTACAGAAAGTTCAGAGGAAGTTTAAAAAACTAATTATTCATTATTTATAGGAAACTATAAATATTAAAAAATAAATATGGCTAAAGTTAAAATGTCAAAAAAGGCAACAGCGGTAGATATGACCGCAATGTGTGACGTTGCGTTTCTTTTGTTGACGTTCTTTATATTAACCGCCACAGCAAAACAACCAGAAGCCTTGCCGGTAGATACACCAGCATCAACAGTTCAGGTAAAATTGCCGGATACAGATCTGGCACAAATTACAATTGGAGGAGAAGGAAAAGTGTTTTTTGGTGTAAAAGCTGCTGATGTCAGAATAAAAACATTAGAGAAAATAGGCGAAAAATATGGAGTTCAATTCACAGATGAAGAAAAGAAAAGATTCAGTTTGATTGAAGAATTTGGAGTTCCTGTTAATGAATTAAAGGGTTTGATTAAATTATCAGCTTCTGATAGAAATAAAACCGATTTACAAAAAGGAATTCCGCATGATTCAATTGATAATCAGTTATTCGAATGGGTTAAAGCAGCAAGATATGCAAATGCCGAAGTCAACGAAAAACAACTGAATTTTGCTATAAAAGGAGATGCAAAAGAACAATATCCAGAGATTAAAAAAGTAATGGATATCCTTCAAAAGCAAAAAGTGAACAAATTTCACCTGGTTACAGGTTTAAGAGGAGAAAATTTTTAACATAAAGAAATAAAAAAATGGCACAATTAGATACTGGCGACAGTGGAAGCGGTAAAAAAGGTGGCAAAGTAAGAAGTAAAAAGCAAAACGCCAATGTAGATTTGACTGCAATGGTAGATTTGGCATTCTTGTTGATTACTTTCTTTATGTTGACAACCTCTTTATCAAAACCGCAATCTATGGATCTGGCAATGCCGGATAAAGATGATACTAAAATAAGTACGGAAATCTTAATTGATGAAAATAGAACAATGAATATTCTTCTTGGAGGTGATGGAAAACTGAAAATGTACATGGGTCAGATTACAACTCCAAAAGAAGGTCCAATAGATGTTGCTTATGGTAAAGAAGGTATTAGAAAACAAATTTTAGAGAAATTAAAATCAGTGCCATTGGCAACAAGAACAACAGCCAAACCGGAAGGTGAAGACCTAATTGTTTTGATCAAACCAAATGATCAATCAAATTATAAAAATTTGGTAGATATTTTGGATGAAATGGCTATTACTAAAGTAAAAGTATATGCTATTGTAGATATGTTTCCTGAAGAAGCAGCATTGTTTGAATAAACATTTCTGTGAGTATCTTCAACTTAACTTAACATTATTATGAAATTAGATATATTTAAACAAAAATGGATTGATATGGTGTTTGAAGGACGTAACAAAAGTTATGGTGCCTATCAACTCCGTAAAGAAAATCCAAAAGTGACAATGCTTGCTTTGGTCATTGGAGCTACAGTTTTTACAGGTTTGGTTTCTTTACCAATGCTCGATTTTGGCAGTAAAGAAAAAAAGACTGAAGAAACTGTTACAATGGTTGATATGGCAGATCTTGTTGCTCCGCCACCTCCGGACGAAGCATTACCTCCGCCTCCACCACCTCCGCCACCGGCTCCAAAGGTTGACGAAGTAAAATTTGTTAAACCAAAGGTAGTTGAAAAAGAAAAGGTTGTTGAAGAAATTAAAACGATCGAAGAGCTTAAAGACAAAAATGTCGGAGCCAAAGATATTGAAGGTCAGGATGACGGAAAAATTGTAATTGACGAACCATCAGGTGAAGGTCCGAAAACTGCCGAAGTTGTAGATCACAATCAAGTATATGTTTCTGTACAGGTTCAACCGGAATTTCCGGGAGGAATGGATAAGTTTAGAAACTATGTTGCTAAAAATTTCAGAGTACCCGAAGATCAGGATATCAATGGTAGAATTATTGTACAATTTGTGGTAGAAAGAGACGGATCCCTTACTGATATAAAGGTAATGAGAGATTTAGGACATGGTACAAAAAATGAGGCAATAAGATTGTTGAAAAATTCTCCAAAATGGAAGCCGGGAATACAAAACGGTAAGCCTGTAAGAGTATTGTACTCTTTACCTATTTCTATTGTTTCTGGAGGTAGATAGAGAATGAATACCTACAATAAAAATTCAAAAAAGAATATTCAGAAATCGCTAAAACAGCGATTTCTGCTCGTTATAGGAATATTGTTTTTGTTGGTTTACCTGATTTTAGGAATTATGGTAATGTTCTGGAAAAAATTACCGCTTGATATTTCTGATAATGCAAGACTGGCATTTGGAATTTTATTAATAGTTTATGCAGTATTTCGGTTTTATAGACTGATAAAAAGTAATTCTGATGAAAGTAAATAGAAAATATTATTTAAATTTTATAGTTGTATTTTTCTTTATTGTATTTGCTTGTAAGGATAATTCAGATTCTTCACAATTGGATTCAATTTTAAAAGGAGAATTAACAATTTATGTAGATGAAAATATTGCTTCCATAGTAGAAGAGCAAATAGAAATTTTCGAAACCCAATATGATGCTAAGGTTAGTATTATTGCATTGCCAGAGTCTCAAATAGTCAATTCATTGTTGCAGGATTCTGCCAGTGTTGCAATTTTAACGAGAAAATTGTTTGAGAACGAACAAACACATTTTGATAATAAAAAAATACCAGGAAAAATCACTCATTTTGGTTTTGATGCAATAGTTTTGATCTCAAACAAAAAATCAAATGATACGATTGTTGATTATAATGAGATAGAAAAACTTTTTAAAAATCAGTCAAATTCTCTAAAAGGGATGGTTTTTGATAATCCGAATTCTAGTATTGTAAAGTTTTTTGAAAGAAAATTTGAAACAAATGTCAATAATAATGATAAGGTATTTTCGATGAAAAATCAAGAGGGAGTTGTAAAATATATAAGCGAAAATCCGGATTATATAGGTTTAATTGCTTTGGATAATTATTTGCAACCTTCACAAGAAATGAAACAGTTTATGCAAAATATCAGAATGTTAAATGTTAAAATTTTGAATTCTGATAAAAATGTTTTTGAAGTATATAATACTGATAAAGAGTACTTGGCTGGGAATAAATACCCGTTTAGAAGACCTTTGTATATGTTAAATTATCAGGGAAGAGCAGGATTGGGTATGGGTTTTGCATCGTTTATTGCAGGTGACATAGGTCAGAGGATAATAGATAGAGCAGGATTATTGCCTGTAAGAATCCCACCTAGAGAAATTATAGTACGAGACGAAATAATAAAAAAATAAATTAAAATAAGTAAGTCATGATCAAATTAAAAATCTTTAGCATCATTTTTCTTGTATTAGGGACTGTTGTAAACGCACAGGATTTAGAGCAAGTAAAAAAAGTAATAGATGCGGAGCAATATGAAAAAGCAAAAGGAATATTAAAACAAATTACTCAGTCTCCGGACGCTGACGGGAAAAGTTTTTTTATGCTGGGAGATATATATTTAAAACAATCTGTCGAAGATTCAGCAACAATTTATTTTCAAAAAGGTTTGCAGGCAAAAAAGTTTGCACACTATAATTATATTGGTTTAGGTCAATTGGAATTATCAAAAGGAAATAATACAGAGGCAAAATCAAATTTTGATAAGGCAATTGAAATCGCAAGAAAGAAAGATACAGAAGAATTGGTGTATGTAGGTAGAGCATATATGAATGTTGATAAGCCGGATTATAAAAATGCACTACTGTATTTGAACAGAGCTAAAGCAATTCAGTCAAACAATGCAGAAATGCTATTATATTTAGGAGATGCATTATATGGAGATAATAATGTAAATGATGCTTATTCTGCATACAGAAATGCATTTGATGCAGATCGTAATTTGTTGAGAGCAAATTTACAATTAGGTGTAATTACTAAAAATTCAAAAGCATTTCAAGAAGCAAAATCTGCTTTTGAAAGTATTTTAAATACAAATCCTAATTATGGACCTGCATACAGAGAGTTGGCAGAAACCTATTATTTATGGGCTTTGAATGATAAAAATAACTATGAGGCTTATAATAAAAAAGCCATGGGTTACTATGAAAAATATATGAGTATGACAGATTACTCATTAGATTCCAGAATGCGTCATGCAGACTTCTTGGTTTTAACCAAAGATTACAAAGCTTTGGAAAAAGAAGCAAATGAAATGCAGAAACTTGACAAAGTAAATCCTAGAATTTTGAGATATCTTGGATATTCTGCATATGAAAATGGTAATATTGAAGCTGCAATTACGGCACTTAATGAATATATTTCAAAGCCTAATGTAAAAATTATCGGACGTGATTATTTGTATTTAGGATTGGCAAAAACTACAAAATCTTTAAATAAAATAACTAATGAAGATGGTTCTGAAATTTATTCTATAGAAGACGGATTATTTAATTCCGGAGTTGAAGATTTTCAAAAAGGAATCACTTTAGATCCTTCTATGGCAAATGAGTTAAATGATATTGGAAAGAAATTTTTTGATATTAAATTATATAATAATGCAGCTGCAATTTATGAAGTTGCAGTTCAAAATCCAAGATCAAGAAACTTTTTATATGATAACTTTTATTTAGGTTATGCATTATATTTCGGTAACGCAAATTTAGAAGAAGGTCAAAAAATAGATCCGGCGATTGTTGCTAAAGCAAATACAGCATTTGCAAATGTAATTACAAATTCTCCAACTACTCAAGATGCATATATCTATAAAGCCAGAATTAATAGTTTATTAGAAGACTCTCAGGAAGCACAGCTTGAGATGGTAAAAAACTACGAAGAATTTATTAAAGTAGTTACAGAAAAAGGAGAAGAAGAAATAAATAAAAGTGGTAATAAAACCAAATTTGTTGAAGCATACAATAATATGGGAAGTTACTATTTTAGTATAGATAAAGACAAGGCAAGATCACTATTTGAAAAAGCAATTGAAATAGATCCAACAGATGAATTTGCCTTAGACAGATTAAAAAAATTAAAATAGATTTTTGATCAATACACAAAGGGTGATTTTTAAAAATCACCCTTTGTGTATATATTTTTTGACAAATAAATTATTTTTTCATTTAATGGAATTATATTTGTGGCTAATTTTTCTATAAATTTTATGCAAGAGATTAAAAATGAGGTTGATACGGGTTTAAAACTTCCTTTGATGGAAGAATTCTATACCGTTCAGGGAGAAGGATATCATACAGGTACACCAGCCTATTTTATTCGGTTAGGAGGATGTGATGTAGGTTGCCATTGGTGTGATGTGAAAGAAAGTTGGGATGCAAACCTTCATCCGTTAACTCATGTCGAACAAATTGTATTAAAATCTAAACCATTTTCTCAGACTGTAGTTATAACCGGAGGAGAGCCTTTAATGTGGAATATGGATGTTCTGACTAATGAATTAAAAAAAATAGGAAAAAGAGTTCATATCGAAACATCAGGAGCACACCCTCTTACGGGAAATTGGGATTGGATTTGCCTTTCTCCCAAAAAAGCAAAATTACCATTACAGGAAGTTTATAAAAAAGCCCATGAATTAAAAATAATAATTTATAATAAACATGATTTTATTTTCGCAGAAGAACAAGCATCACTTGTAAACGAAAATGCTATTTTGTTCATTCAGCCGGAATGGTCAAAAAAAGAAGAAATGACGCCTTTGATTGTGGATTATGTGATGCAAAATCCAAAGTGGAGGATTTCACTTCAAACACATAAATATTTAAATATACCTTAATTATGAAAAAAAGTTTTTTAGTACTACTAATGCTATTTGTAACAAACACAATCTCAGCTCAACAAGATGAATTCAAGAAAGATGCACTTAAGGTTATTGAGATCAGCGGTGGTTCAACACAAATGAGATTAATAAAAAATCAATTGTTACCAAATGTTCCAAAAGACAAACAGGCTATGTTTGCATTGGAGTTTGATGGGCAATTGGCAAAATTATTAGATAAAATGGCAGATCTTTATAAAGAAATTTATACCCATGACGATGTCAAGGAAATGATTAAATTTTACGAAAGTCCAATCGGGAAAAAAATTCAAGAAAAAACGCCGGTTTTATTCGAAAAATCTCAAGAATTGGGAATGCAGTGGGGAGAAGAGTTACAACCTATGTTAATGAAATATTTACAAGAATAATAAAACCCAGAAATTTTGAATTTTAAAATTACCCTACTAACAATATTTGCATTTATTTCGTTTCAAAATTTTGCTCAGGAGAGATGCGGAATGACAAATAAAATTAATGAATTATGTAATCATGATTCTGTAAAGATCCAGGAATATTATAATGATTATGAGCAGATCAGAGATTTCCTTGTGCCAAGTAAGAGAGATGGAAATTCTACAACTACAGTAGTTACAATTCCTGTAGTTGTACATGTTATATATAAAAATACAACTCAAAATATTTCTGATGCACAGATAAATTCTCAAATAGAAGTACTAAATGCTGATTTTAGAAAATTAAATACAGATTTTAGCACAGTTGTTCCGTCCTATTTTCAGCCCTTTGGCGCCGATTTCGAAATAGAATTTGTTTTAGCAAAAAGAACACCAAGCAATGTAGCTACTACAGGAATTGTAAGAAAATCTGTTAATTCCTCATTCAATTTCGGGGATAATTATTATAAAGCAACAGGATCTCCGGCTTGGGACACTAATAAATATCTTAATATTTGGGTAGGACAGTTTACAGGAGAGGGAGATGCTGCAAATATATTGGGTTGGGCATATCTGCCAACTCCCGGGATGGTTGGTTCTAATCGGGATGGTTTAGCAATTGGATATCAGTATTTTGGAACTATGGGAACGGCTAGTTATCCATATAATAAGGGAAGAACAGCGACACATGAAATTGGGCATTATCTGGGATTAAATCATATTTGGGGTAATGACGGCTCTGTATGCGGAACATTAGCAAATAACGACGGAGTAAGTGATACACCGGCGACTGATTATCCATATTTTGGATGTCCATCATATTCGCAAAGAAATGTGAACACTTGTGTTAACACCACTAATGGAGCTATGTTCATGAATTATATGGATTATGTAAATGATTCTTGTATGGCATTTTTTACATTAGGTCAGAAAACCATAGTTCAGAATGTTCTGAATGGAATCAGATCAGAATTGTTAACCTCGCTTGGAGGAGTTGCCCTTGGACAAGAAGAATTTGCGATGACAAATGCTATAAGAGTTTATCCTAATCCTGTTAATAATATTATCCATATAGATTCTCCATTAACCGAGATTGATCAAGTGGAAATATTCAATAATATAGGACAATTAATTTCAACACAAAAATTACCGGTTTCTAATACTTCTATCAATGTAGATAATTTTATTCAGGGAATCTATTTCTTGAAATTATATACTGCGGATGGTAAATTAATCAAAACCGAAAAAATAATTAAGAATTAAATTTCTTGTTTATAAAAAATAGAAAAAGGAGGTTTTTACCTCCTTTTTCTATTTTAATCTTGCCAAGTAATCGTAATGATCGCCTTCGAAGATTTTTTCGCATTGTAATCCAAAATGGTTTGAAATTTCCTGCAATCTTTCAAAATCCAAATACAACCAGTCAAACGGTTTCTCTTTTTCATTTTTATACTCCAGGTAAAAAGTAAGCTCGCCATAATATTTGTCCGACGGAACCCATTTGCCACCATCTTCATCTTCATCAAACATATAGATAAGATCAGAACTATCAATAAGAATTTGTCCATCCGGATTTAATATAGACTTGAGCTTTTCAAAATATTTCCCCGATTTTTTTAAGGTCTGAAAAATTCCGGTACCATTCATTAGTAATAAAATAGTATCAAATTTTTTATTTTCGATTTCAAGTAAATCAATTTGTAATACATTTTTTAGACCTCTTAATTTACATGCTTCTATTGCGTTTTTGGAAATATCGATAGAAGTAACATCTAGTTTTGCCTCATTTTGCAGATACAACGAGTGGCTTCCGGCTCCACAACCTACATCCAGGATTTTTCCTTTACAAAGATTTAATGCTTTTTGTTCTATTTTGGGCATTTTATCAAATGTGCGAAATAGATATTCTACACTCATCTCATCTTCATCAGAAATTGAAGTAGAAGTAATGATGTTTTTAGGATTATTGTTTGTTTGATAATCTAGAATGGCAAGACCAAATAAATCTTTCATTATGTAATTTAGAATTAAATGTTTTTTTATTGATTAAATTTGCCAAAATCATTTTCAATTGAAACCATCATTAGATCAGCTGGGCAAACTTGCCAAAGATAAACATAACGAAAATAAAAAGTACTTCGATAAACTCAAAAAGAAACCACCAAAGCAATTAGATTATACAATGGTGGAAATTCACGAAGCAGAATTCAAAAAAACAGATTGCTTAGCATGTGCAAATTGTTGTAAAACCACCGGACCGCTTTTTACTTCTGCAGATATTGAGAGAATTGCAAAGTATTTCAGGCAAAAACCACAACAGTTTATAGATAATTATTTGAGATTGGATGAGGACAATGATTATGTTCTGCAACAAGTACCATGTACATTTCTGGGTTCTGATAATTATTGTTCGATATATAATGTAAGACCAAAAGCATGTAGAGAGTTTCCGCATACAGATAGAAACAAATTTTATCAGATTTCGAACCTTACACTTAAAAATGTAGCTATTTGCCCCGCCGCTTATAACATAGTTGAAGAAATGAAAAGACAAATAAAAGTTTAGTCGGTTTCTCCGTAAATTAAGTATTTTTTACGCATCACTTTGAATGATTCCAGTCCTACAATCCAGCTTTCTCTGATTAATTTTTCAGGCATTCCGGACATGATTTGAAATTGTAATTCTTTCGATCCGGCTAGTTTTGTAAAAAATGAGGTAAAAAACTTTTCTTTATTTGAGGTTTCCTGATACGCTTTAATTAGCCATTTTAATTCTAATTGATCCAGTTTTGGTTCGTTTCTCAAATCTTCGCCATAACAAATTAATCCTTTATTGGGAGGATTTGAAGAACCTAAGTTAGGTTGAGGGATAAATTCAAAACCTCTGTTAGGTAAATCGGGAGATCCGTATATCTGAAACTGCATATCCGTTCCTCTCCCTAAACTTACATTTGTTCCTTCAAAAAAACATAAACTCGCATATAAATTTATAGATTGATCGTTTGGTAAATTTGGAGAAGGTCTTACAGGCAAACTATATGGCATATTTCTATTATAATTTTCACACGGAATTATAGTTAGTTCACACTGTATTCCTTCATTTAACCATTTTTCACCATTGATCATTAAAGCATATTCTCCAATTGTCATTCCGTGTAAAACAGGGATCTCATGCATTCCCACAAAACTATTGAATTCTTTTTCTAAGACTGGACCATCAACAATATGACCGTTGGGATTTGGTCTGTCCAGGATAATAAGCGGAATATTGTTTTCGGCACACGCTTCCATAATATAATGTAAGTGAGAAATATATGTATAGAACCTTGCACCTACATCTTGTAAATCAAAAATTAAAACATCAATGTCTTTTAATTGTTCATGAGAAGGCTTTTTGCTGTTTCCGTAAAGCGATAAAATAGGCAGTCCTGTCTGAGTATCTTTTCCGTCTGTGATTAATTCGCCATTATCTGCAGTTCCTCGAAACCCATGTTCCGGAGCATAAATTTTTATTAGATCTATGTTTTCTGTATGATAAAGAAAATCTACAATATGAATGTTGTTTCCCTCTTGTATTTTTCCAAACAGATTAGATTTCACACTTTTTGCATTAATAGAATCTATTGTAAGGACTCCGGTTTGATTGGTTACAATTCCGATTTTTTTTCTTTTGATCAAAGGTAAATAACTCCCAATGTTTTCTGCTCCGGTCATAAATCGTTTTGTTTCAACAACAGATTTTACAGTAGTTGTTTCTGGAGATGCAAAATTGATTTCCTTAACAGTAGTACACGAGGAAAGAAAAATGAGAGAGATTAATAATAATCTGTTTTTTTTAACTAAAATACTTAAGGCAGAAAAATGGAAATAATTACGAATCATATTTTTTTAAATTGCAATTTATTAAAAATAAAAAGTGAGCTTTCAACCGAAAATTGTACATTTGGAAAACCGGATCTCCCGTTGTAAATCTAGTACATTTAGAATTATTATTAAATTGAAATTAGAATATTTTATTGCCAAAAAAATTATCACAACCAAAAGTGATAGTACCATTTCTACACCTATTATAAAAATTGCCATTGCAGCAATCGCAATAGGGATGATTATGATGATTATTTCTGTGGCTACAGGGGTCGGGCTTCAGCAAAAAATTCAAGAAAAAATAGCGGCTTTCAACGGACACATAATAATATCAAGTTATGATGATAATCAATCAGAAGTAAGTGTAAATCCTATTTCCACCAACCAGACATTCTATCCTAAATTTACCGAAGTACAAGGAATTAACCATATTCAAGCAGTTGCTACAAAAGCAGGAATAATTAGGACAGATAAAACTTTTGAAGGAATTACCTACAAAGGAGTAGGTCAGGATTACCAATGGAAGTATATCGAAGAATATCTTGTCGAAGGTAGGTTGCCCCAATTCACAAATCAGATTAGTGAAGAAATTATCGTATCTCAGCAAATAGCAAACCGATTGAATCTCAAAATTGGAGAAAAAGCCTATACTTATTTCCTTAAAGAAGAAGGAAATCCCCAACCTTATAATAGAGCATTTCAAATTGTAGGAATTTATGCTTCAGGAATTCAAGAGTTTGATGCTGCTTATGTAATAGGAGATATCAAACAAATTCAGAGAATGAACAAATGGGCTTCTGACCAAATTGGAGCTTTCGAAGTCTTTATTGATGATTTTAGTCAAATACATTCGAAAGGAAAAGAAGTGTACGAAAATACCTTTAACTATCAGGACGCATCCAAAGCACTTGATACAATTACCATCGAAGAAAAATACTACAATATTTTTGAATGGCTCAAAATGTTTGACATTAATATTCAGATTATACTCATAGTAATGATACTCGTTGCTACGATCAATATGGCAGTTGCATTATTGGTTTTGATATTAGAAAGAACACAAATGATAGGAATTCTTAAAGCATTAGGAGCAAATAACTGGGTGGTTAGAAAAATATTTCTGTATAATGCGTTTTATCTCATATCACGTGGACTTATTTATGGTAATATAATATCAATCGCAATAATATTTTTGCAAAAGCAATTTTCGATAATCAAGCTTGATCCGGAAAATTATCATGTCAACGTCTTACCAATGCAATTCGATTTTACACATATTATATTACTTAATCTCGGAACCATTTTGATTTGTTTAACCGTGTTGGTAATCCCTTCCTCTCTCATAGTCAAAATAAGTCCTATAAGAGCTCTTCGTTACGACTAGTCCTT